>JAFLCL010000327.1 GCA_017303575.1 Deltaproteobacteria bacterium | reverse complement strand
CGAGGCCCACTTCTACGCGGCGATTCGCTCGCTCCGAACGGGCGATCGCGCGGCGGCCCGGCGAGCGCTCGAGGCGTCGGTCGAGACCGGCATGATCGGTCAGGGCGAGTTCGGCATGGCGCAAGAGCTCCTGCGCTCGAGCGCCATCGGCGCGAGCGCCGAGGCCACGCGATGAGCCGTCGCGGTCCGATGCTCTCCGCGGCCGGCGGTCGCGACATGGTGGGCCTGCGCAGCGACGAGCTGCGCAAGGCGCTCGAAGACGCGATCCAGCGCAAGCCCTCGCGGCTGAACGATCTCCTCGCGCGTCACTCGGGGCTGCCGAGCCCGCGCCCGAACCTCGCCCTCGCGCAAGCCGTGGGCGACGCGCTCGTGGAGTTCCCGGTGCGCGACGTGCTCGCGCTGCTCGCGCCGTGGGCGGACGACGACAGCCCGACCGACTCGGCCCTCGTGTTCCTCCCCGTCGTGGCCGCCTGGGGCTACGCGGCGCTCGTTCGAGATCCGAAGTCGAGCGCGGCGACGAAGAACGAGTGCTGGTCGAAGCTCGCGTCCATCGGAGCCGACGAGCGCGCCCCCGTGCGCCTCGCGACGGGCTACGCGCTCGCGTCCTTCGCCGCGCGTGCACAGCGAAGCGGCGAGCAGAGCGGCGGCGATCAGCTGGTCGCCGCGATGGCCTCGTGGACCGGTCTCGATGGCTTTCCGATCGAGGATCGCGAGGTGCGCTGGGGCGGCCTCGCCACGGCCCTCGATGCGATCGCGGAGCGCGGCGCGCTCACGTCCATCGCCGATCGCGCGCGCCTGCTCGAGGTGGTGTCGGCGTGGATCGAGGACATCGCCGACGCACCTCGCGCCGCCGAACGATCGGAGGGTCGCCGTCGCAGCCTCGCATCGATCTCCGTCGCGGCCGCGGTGTTCGCGAAGGACATCCACGGCGCCGCCGATGGCGCGGCATGGCTCGAGGCCGAGTGTGCACGCGCGCGCCACCCCGATCTGCGACGCGCCTTCGAGGCCAGCCTCGAGCGCATCGAGAAGAAGGGGATCGCCGAGCGCGTGGTGACGCTGAAGAAGCTCGATGCCGCGCTGCTCGCGAGCGCCAAGCCGCCGCGCGATCCCACCGCGGAGCGCAAGGGCACCCGCCGACGCGGCCAGCGCTGAGAGATCGAGAAAGATCCCCCGCTTCGAGTCGGGCCGTGCGTCGATTGTTTCTCGGTCCCTGAGGTCTGGTCGCGGGACCTCTGGTCGGAGATGGGTGCCCATCTTTCCAACCGACGGTTGCGTTCGGTAACCTGCGCGCGTGCAGACGGTGCTCTGGGGCGCAGATGACGACGTCATCGTGCTGGACACGACCCACTTCCCGGTCGTGCTCAGCACGTGGTTCGGTCGCGCGAGCGCGGAGTCGATCCGTCCGTTCTACGCGGCGCTCGACACGGCGCTCGAGCGCGCTCGTCGCGAGGGCAAGCTGCTCGTCAACGTCGTCGACTCGGCCCAGGCAGAGGTGCCGACGGCCGAGGTACGTCGCCTCATCTCCGAGCTCACCGACGCGTGGGAGAAGAAGGGCGCGGGGCCCGACACGGTGAAGGCGTTCGTCGTCGTCGAGAACGCGGCGATCCGCGGCGTGCTCCAGGTGCTGAGCTGGATGCATCCCTCGGGCGGCATGAAGTCCGTCAACGTGCCGAGCCTCGCGGCGGCGGTGACCGCCGCGATCGAGGCGATGCGCGAGCGAGGCATCGAGCCGCCGCCGACGTTCACCGTCGGACGCATCACCCGCCCGACCCGACCTCGCCACTGATCCGTGACCCGGTGATCAATGACCGAGCGCCCCTTGGACGGGGGCGATGCCACGGATCTCGAGCTTCGCGCCCTGACGCTCCACGGTCTCGCGCGAGTCGTGCACGGCCTCGCGCACGTCGAGCTCCACGTAGTCCGAGGCGCCGCCGTCCACGATGACGCGCTTGGTCCCCTCGGGGAGTCGATCGAGCGACGCGAGCAGCGCCGCCTTGTGGAAGAAGAAGATGTCCTTGGTGAACCGGATGGTTCGCACCTCGCCGTCGTCGTCGATGCTGAACGCGTTGCGCATCGCCGAGCGCACGTTGAACACCTGGCCCACCACGATGCCGAGCAGCACGCCCTTCAAGAGGTCGGTGAAGACGATCGCGACGATCGTCACGATGAACGGCACGAACTGATCGGCGCCGCGCTTCCACATCGCCTGGAACACGGACGGATGCGCGAGCTTGCTGCCCGTCCACACGAGGATGGTCGCGAGCGCCGCGAGCGGGATGAGGTTGAGCACGCTCGAGAGCGCGAGGATCGCGCCCAGCAAGAGGAGGCCGTGCGTGAACGACGCGGCCTGCGTGCGGCCACCCGCATCGACGTTCGCGCCCGAGCGCACGATCACGCTCGTCACCGGCAGGCCGCCGAGCAGACCAGAGAGCGCGTTGCCGACGCCCTGCGCGACGAGCTCGCGGTTGGTGTCCGAGCGTCGCTTGTACGGGTCGAGGCGATCGACCGCGTCGAGCGAGAGCAGGGACTCGAGGCTCGCCACGATGCCCAGCACGGCGCCGAGGATCCACGTGTCGACCGAGAGGAAGGCGTTCCAGTCGAGCACGCTCAGCGATCCGACGAGCGCCTCGAAGCCCTCGGCCGGCACGTCGACGAAGTGGCGTCGATCGAGCGTGAGGGCGGGGACCACCGATGGATACAGGTACGCGAAGAGGCCTCCGAGGAGCACCACGACGAGCGCCGCCGGAACGACCGGCACCTTCTTCTTGAGCCCGGTCTTCTCCCAGCCCCACATCACGAGCAGGGCCACCACGCTGATCGCGACCGCGCCGTACTCGAGGCTCGAGAGCGCGTGCCAGAAGAGCGAGAAGGTGTTGCCTTCACCCGCGACCTCGAACGACTCACCCGCGAAGTTCTCGTGGTCGTAGCCGATCGCGTGAGGGACCTGCTTGAGGATGAGGAGGATGCCGATCGCCGCGAGCATCCCGCGGATCACGGACGCCTGGACGAACGACACCACGAAGCCCGCGCGCAGCGCCCCGAGGGCGATCTGGAGAGCGCCGGCGATCATCGTGGCGGCGCACACGGTGGGGAAGCCGTGGTGCTCGACCGCCACGATCACGATCGCCGCGAGGCCGGCGGCGGGACCCGACACCGACAGCGGCGCGCGGCTGACGAGCGGGATCACCACGCCACCGACACAGCCCGCGATCAGACCTGCGAGCGGTGGCGCGCCCGACGCGAGCGCGATGCCGAGGCACAGCGGCAGCGCGACGAGGAACACCACGAGGCCCGCGGGGAGGTCGTAGCGGAGATTCTGAAACGGATGCAGCTCGAACTTCGGCGCCCGCGGCGGCGCCATCGATGGCCTGCGTGGCGGAGCCTCGCTGCTGCTCCGCGCCGCCTCGGGCGCGGCGGTCTCTGCGTTCACTGCCTCCTCGTCACCGAGGCTCGGCGTTTCACTTCGCTCGACGGACATCCGACTCCTCCTGCTCGTCCCCACGTGCACCGAGATCCACGTAGCGCCCCTGATCGGGACGCCACTCGAGGACCTCGGCGCGCTCCACGTCGTAGAACCATGCCGTCACCGTGAGCTCACCCTTCGCGGCCTTCTCCGCGACCACCGGGTAGCTCATGACGTTCTCCACCTGCGCGCGCGTCGTCGCGCGCGTCGCCTCGTCCAAGCCCTCGAACGCCGAGAGATCGGGGACGATCTCGCGCGCGGTGCGCGACCAGTTCGCGAGCGCGACCATGTCGGCGGGCACCTCGCCGCCCTTGAGCGCCTTCATCGCGCCGCACTGGCTGTGACCGCACACGACGAGGTTCCGCACGCCGAGGACCTTCACCGCGTACTCGATCGCCGCGCCCTCGTCGTTGCGCGTCTCCGCAGACGAGGGCGGCACCAGCGCGCCGATGTTGCGCACCACGAAGATCTCGCCCGGCTGCGCTCCCGTGATCAGCGCGGGGGCGACCCGGCTGTCGGCGCACGCGACGATCAGCGTGTGGGGCTCCTGACCGTCCGCCAGCTCCGCGAGCAGCGGCGAGAGCTGTGCGCGCACCTCGCTCCGGAAGCGCTCCACACCCCGCACCATGCGCTGGTGGGCGTACTTGGGCCGCGAGCGCGGGAGGATGCGATCGAGGTCTTGCTCGCGCATCGCGAAGAGCGCCTTGGCCTCCTCGTCGATCGCGACGAGCGCTCGCTGCACGTCGGCGAGCGGTCCGAGCATCGCGACGCGCATGCCGCGGGCGCGCTCGCGCTGGACGAGCGAGAGGAGGTGGCTGGCGGCCGTGTGATCGAGCTGCTCGACGTGCCGCACGTCGATCACCAGGCCGTGCTCGGCCGGGAGCTTCGCGAGCTGCGGCTCCAGACGATCGAGGCTCGCGACGTGCACGAAGGTGAGCGGTCCGCCGAGCTCGAGGTGGTGCGGCGCTCCCTCGCTGCCGGGCTCGAGCAGGATCCGCCCGCGCGAGCCGCGCACGAGCCCCAGCGCGAGCGCGGCGATCACCCCGGCCTGGATGCCGCCCTCGAAGTCGAAGAGCACCATCGACACCGCGGTGAGCACGAGCACCGCGCCTTCGGCACGATCGACGCGCGCGATGCGCACCAGCTCTCGCACTCCGAGGAGGCGCAGCGCGAGCGCGAGCACCACGCCCGCGAGCGCCGCGATCGGGATGCGCGGCGCGAGCGGCACGAGGGCCACCGTGAGCACGAGGAGGAACAGCGACGCGAGCCAGCCTGCGCGGCGCGTCGTGCCTCCTGCCTCGAGCGCGAGCTTGGAGCGCTTCGGCACCGCCGACACCGGGATGCCGCCCACGAGGCCCACGACCACGTTCGCGACGCCCTGGCTCACGAGCTCGCGATCGAGATCGATCTCGGTGCGATCGGCGTGGACCAGCGTCAGCGTGCGGAGCGACTGCACCGAGCACACGGCGGCCACGAGGAGGCCATCGCCCACCAACGCGGGCAAATCGCTCGCGGTGTCAGGCAGCTGCCACGTGAGGCCGAGCGCGCCGGGCTCGAGCATCGGGAGCGCCTCGGCGCCCACGCCCGTCGCGATGACGATCGCCGTCGGCACCACCACGGCCACGAACGCGGCAGGCACCGCGGGCACCGCGCGCGGCAGGTAGAGCACCGTGACGAGCGAGAAGATACCGATGCCCACCGCCGTCGGGCTCACGTCGCGGACGTAGGTGCCCACGTGCGTGACGACGTCGAACACGTGCGACTCGTCGGGCGCCTCGAGACCGAGCAGACGCGGCAGCTGTCCGATGAGGAGCAGCGCGCCCAGGCCCACGTCGAAGCCGCGGAGGACACTCTGCGGCACGAGGCGCGCGAGACGCGCGAACGCCGTCACGCCGAGCGCGAGCTGCACGAGGCCCGCGACCACCGTGGCGACGAGGATGCCCGGTAGACCGTGCCGATCGACGATCGATCCCGTGAGCACCGCGAGCGCGGCGGCAGGCGCTGTGATGACGACCGGCAGGCTGCCGAGCGTGGTGGCGACGAGCCCTCCGACGATCGCGGCCACCAACGCGGGCCCGGGCGCCACGTCCGAGGCGAGCGCGACGCCCAGCGTGATCGGCAGCGCGGCGAGGGCGACGGACAGCCCGCTCCGCGCGTCCGGACCCAGACCCGTGAAGGTGAGCGACGCGCGCAGGTCCGCACCGATTCTGCGCGCGACGCGCGAGACTCGATCAGCAGGCGGCGTGAGGGAGAAGGTGTTGGGCGGCATCGATCGATCGCACGGGAGCCCTGACATCGCGCCGCGAGGGAGAACGATCTCCCTAGGGCGCACACATCGAGGTCAGGCGTGCGGCGGTCGATCGATCATCCTCGCGTGCCCGCCGCGCTCCCCGCGCTGGGCCCACGCCGCACGACGCGCGCTCAGCGCATCGCCACGCAGCATCTTCTCGTGTCCGTCGTGGCTCGAGGGCGCGCGCGTCGTCACCTGCGCGTCGGTGCGCTCGTCGTCGTCGCGCTCTTCTTCGTCGTCGTCGCGCTCCTCGGGCACGCCACGCTCGGCGTCCTCGGCATCGCCGGGCACGTCGTCGCTCGCGGCGGCGATCACGCTCGCGTCACGCTCGTGCTCGTCGTCGTACGCGTGATCGCTGGTGATCTCGAGCGCACCGAAGCTCGTGGCGACGAGCAGCGCCAAGAGCGCCACCACGCAGCGGCCGGAGGCCCGCATGGTGGCCCGCAGCAGCTGCGTGAGCTCGATCGCCGGCACGGCCGCGATGGTAGAGGCCGGGGCGCTCGTCGCCAAGGCCGTTCGTGGCCTCACGAGCCCTTCGTTCGCGGGGGGAACAGCACGGCGAGCGCACGATCGTGAGGCCAGCGTCCGTACTCGCGGAAGCGCGCCTTGCGCACGACGTACTCGATCGCGAACAGCGCGCCCATGAGGACGTACGCGATCAGGCCCGTGTACGTCGCCCACACGGAGAGCGGCGCCGTGAGCGCGAGCACCCCCGCGCTCGTCCCGTTCAGCACGAAGAACACGCACCACACCCACGTGAATTGTCGGCAGTGCGCGATCTTCGGCGCATCGAGCGCCGGATCCTGCATGCGCGCGAAGCGCTCGATCATGGGCATCGCGCCGGGCCTCAGGGTCGCCCCGAAGGTCGCGAGCAGCACCGTGTTGATCAGCACCGGCATCGCCAGCACGTAGCGAGGGTCGTCGAGCACCACCCCGAGCGTGACGAGCCCGAGGATGGCGAGCGGGATGCGCAGGATCGCCCAGAACGAAGCGCGATCCGCGGCGCGCAGCCGAATCGCGAGCATCGGGACGACGAACGCCATCACGATCACGCCCACCGCGCGCGTGCTCAGGTAGCTCAGGCCCACCCACACCGCGACGGGATAGAGCCCCACCAGCGTGCCGTTCAGGATCGCGAGCACGAGGCCCAGGCGGCTCGGGCTCTTCGACGGCGCGTCCGATCGCTCGCTCGACACGCGCGCCTCTCGACGCGATCAGCCGCGGTGCTGCGCGACGTAGGCGGCGAGGTTCTTCACGTTCTGGAAGATGGCCTTGTTGCCCTCGTCGTCGGCGCGGATGCGCACGCCGAACTTCTTGTCGATCGCCATCGCGAGCTCGAGCGCGTCGATCGAGTCGAGGCCCAGACCCTCGACGAAGAGCGGCGCCGAAGAGTCGATGCTCTCCGGCGTCACGTCGTCGAGCATCAGCGCCTCCACGATCAGCTCCTTGATCTCTCGCTCCAGGTCCATGCTGCTCGCGCTCCAGAAGACGACGAAGAGAAAACGGCCGAACGGCCGGAATGACCCTTGTAGCCCAGCGCCCGTTCGGGCACCACAGCCACCGATGACGACCCGCACGCCCGACCGCGACAAGCGCGCCGCCCTGCTCCGCGCGGCGCGCGACGTCTTGGTGGAAGAGGGCTACCACCACGCGAAGATCGACGAGATCGCCGCTCGCGCGGGCGTGGCCAAGGGCACCTACTACCTCTACTTCGACGACAAGCGCGCGATCTTCGCGGAGCTCGTCGACGGCCTCGTGGGCCGCATCGAGGCCGCGATCGTGCGCGTCGACGAGACCGCCGATCTCGGCGCCCAGGTGCGTCACAACATCCGCGCGACGATCGCCGTGCTGGCCGAGGACCTCGCGCTCGCGCGCCTCGTGCTCGGCGTCACGCGGGGGCTCGATGCCGCGTTCACCGACACGATCACGCGCCTCCACGTCGGCGTGATCACGCTCCTCTCGCGCACGCTCGCCGACGGTCAGACGCTCGGCGTGGTGGCGGCGGGCGACACCGAGCTGCTCGCGGCGTTCGCGATCGGTGCGCTGAAGGAGGCCGTGCTGCGCTCGGCAGAGCTCGGCCCCGCGCGCCGAGAGCAGCTCGTCACCGAGCTCGCGAAGTTCCTCGAAGAGGGCTTCCTGCGCTTGCGTTGACTCTCACAGACCGGAAACAACCGATTCACGACCTGAAGGGGCCCGCGGTGGTGGGGGTTCCAGAGCGAGTTCCGCGGCCGAAGGCCGGGGATGTTTGAGCATCGGACCCCCTCCGCCGCGGCCCGTTTCCGAAGCGATGGATTCTTTCTCGCTCTCTCAATTTGCGCAGGGCTGGCCGTTCCAGAGCATGCCGTTCGTGCAGCGCGTCGTCAGGCGACGGCGCAGCACCTCGACCATCACGCCGTACTCGGGCCGCTCCGGGTGCGCCGTTCGCAGCGCTTCGTACTGGGCCAGCGCGTCTTCGAGGTGGCCGTCGTTCACGAGCTGCGCCGCGACCGAGTCGGGTGTGCGCGCGAGGCCCCCGTCGAGCATCTCCGTCGTGAGCACGGGAACGAACGTGCTCGGGTTGGTGTACGGACGAGGGCCCGCGTCCACACCGCCATCGACGCCCGGCGGGATCACCGGCGCTGTGACGGGCGGCGGATGCGCGGCGCGCTCGGCGGCCTCTTCTTCTTCGGGCGTGGGCATCATCAACCACGCGAGCACGACCGCCACGAACAGCATGATGAGGAGGCGCGTGCGGCGCGGCACCGACCCGTCGTTCTGCGCCTTGAGCTGCTGCGTCGCGGCGAACGACGGCGGCTGGACGAAGCCGCCGGTGCCAGGGGTCATGCCGCCCGTCTGCGTCGCGTTCGCTGGGCCGCCCATCGGGCCGCCCATCGGGGCGCCCATCGGAGCTTGGGGCGCGGCGAGCGATCCATCGATCTGCACGCCCGAGGCACCACCGCCGTAGCCTTGAGGCGCTGGGGGTTGCGGAGCGCCGAAGCCTTGCGGTGCGCCTCCGTAGCCTTGCGGCGCGCCACCATACCCTTGCGGCGCGGCGGGTGGCTGCGGCGAGCCGAAGCCTTGCGGTGCGCCTCCGTAGCCTTGCTGTGCGCCTCCGTAGCCTTGCGGTGCAGCTCCGTAGGCTTGTGGCGCCCCTCCGTAGCCTTGCGACGGCGCCGGCAGCGCGTCGGCGTCGACCATGCGGGTGGCCTCTTGCGCGATCGGCGCGAGCTCGTCGCCGCCCACGAGCGTCTTGGCCTCCTTGCGGCCGGGAGCCGCAGGCGCGCCGCCGAGGCGAGGTCGCTCCGGCCCGCCGAACGCAGGCACGCCCGTGGGCTGCGTCGTCTGCGG
>JAFLCL010000326.1 GCA_017303575.1 Deltaproteobacteria bacterium | reverse complement strand
GTGATCGGCGGCACGACCTGCGCCGCGGGGAGCGTCGTCGCGGGGGGCGTCGTCGCGGCCTCCGTCGACGATGGCTGCGACGGGAGGGGCGCGGGGCCGAGCGGCGTCACGCGGATCGCGTCCTCCGACGATCCGGTCCCCGTACGGACGGCGTACGCCGCGAGGCCCGACGCGAGCACGACGCCAATCGCCGCCGCCGCGACGCCCACGTAGACGAGCGGCGAGCGACCACGACGCGGCGTCGACTCCGCGAGACTGGGCAGTGGCGTGAACGAGGACGCAGCGGAGATCTCGCTGACCACGGGCGCCAGGAGCGGCCCGCCACGGAGGTCGAGCGCCGTGAGCGGACCGATCTGGGATCCCGCGGGCGGCCCGAACGGCGCGGTGGGACGCATTCCGCTCACCGACGGCTGCGACGCCGAGCTCGGCGCGGAGATCTCCTGGCTCGGGCTCAACGTCTGCTTGCCCGCTTCGTTGAGGTACGCGAGGCCCTCGACGGTGATCGTCATCGTCTCGAGCGCGACGTCGGCGTCCGCGGGCTCCATCGCGGCCGCGACACCGAGCACCGACGACACGCCCGAAGGCAGCCGCGCGCGCTCCTTCGCGATCTCCGCCGACATCGTCACCGAGAGCAGACCGGCGAGCTGCGTCGGCTCGGTCAGCAGCGCGGCGGGCACGGCCTCCGCCAACGCGCGTCGCATCTCCTGCGCGCTCGCGTAGCGAGCGGCCGGATCGACACTCAGCGCCTTCATCACCACGGCCTCGAGCGCGGGCGGGATGCCCGGCCGCACGGTGCTGGGTCGAGGAACACGGGGCGCGCGCACGAGATCGAGCAGGAGCAGCTGATCGGGCTCCGAGAAGAGCCGACGCATGGTGAGCATCTCCCAGAGCACGATCGCCAGCGCGTAGACGTCGGTGCGCCGATCGACGTCGCGTCCGTTCGCCTGCTCGGGCGACATGTAGCGGAGCTTGCCCTTCAGCGTGCCCGCGGAGGTCTTCTGCACGCTGGCCTCGACCTTGGCGACGCCGAAGTCGATGAGCTTCACGTGGCCTTCGTAGGCGAGCAAGACGTTGTCGGGGCTCACGTCGCGGTGGACGACACCGAGCGACTTGCCGGCCTCGTCGCGGAGCTCGTGCGCAGCATGGAGGCCCGAGAGGATCTGCATCGCGATGAACACCGCGAGCTCGGGCGCGAGCGCACGATCGCGACGCGCGAGCGTGCGCAGGAGCTGCGAGAGCGCGCAGCCGTGCACGTACTCCATGACGAGGAAGTGCTGGCCCTCGAGCTCGCCCAGCTCCTCGACGTGCACGACGTTCGGATGCGTGATGCGCGACTGGAGCAGCGCCTCGTTCACGAACATCCGGACGAAGTCCTGATCCTCGGCGAGGTGCTCGTGCACGAACTTGATCGCGACCAGGCGCGAGAAGCCCGCGACCCCCTTGCGCCGCCCGACGTAGAGCGTGGCCATGCCGCCCGCCTTCAGCTTGGCGAGGACCTCGTAGCCACCGAGCTCACGGGCGACCGCGGACATGCGATCCGCCAGTCTACTCGAACCCCGAGGAATTCGCGCCCGCCCCCGCGGAAGCCGGCGCGGCGGCCAGGCTCCAGGTGATGCGCTCCTCGCCCGCGTCGTGCTGCACGAGGACCTCGCGATGCCACCCACGCTCGCCCCACGAGTAGCGACGGAGCTCGTGGGAGGGATCGTCGGCGGCGTAGATCTCCTCGGCCCCGTTGCCGTCGAGATCCGCGAGCGCGATCGCGTGCTCGTAGCCGCCCGACGCATCGTCCACGAGCTCGCGCGTCCACGGCCGCGTCGCGTCGTCGCTCGGACGCAGCACCCAGAGGCCCGCGGAGAACGTGGCCGCGACGAGCTCCCGCCGTCCGTCCCCGTCGATGTCGCCCGCCGTGAGGAAGCGCGTGGTGCGATCGTCGAAGTGGGCGATCACGTCACCCGGCGGCGGACGCTCGGACGTGATGCGACGCACCTCCACCGGCTCGATCACGTGCGAGCCCGTCGAGTCGGTGCGAAGCAGCGCCTCGACCACGACGTACAGCTCGTCCCGGCCGTCACCGTCGAGATCACTCGCGAGGATCTCCTTGGCGTGGCGAGGCGCGAGATCGATCAACACCTCGCGCGCGACACGCCCCGAGGCGTCCGCGAGGGAAGGCACGTAGCGCACGACGCTGCCGGGCTGCACGACCCCCGGCACGAGGGTGTTGGGCGGCGAGCGTGTCGCGTAGATCTCGATCGCACCATTACCGTCGAGATCCCCGAGCTCGATCTCGTGCACGAGCGTACGCGGCTCGCGATCGATCTCGACCACGCGCGGCTCGCCGTCGATCGTGGGCGTCACCAGCGCGACGACACCTTCGTCGTGGGTGCCCACCACAAGCGCATCGCCTTCGGCCTGCGCGACGGGATCCCACACGCTCCCTCGCTCCAGATCCCGCATGCGGCTCGAGAGACCGAAACGAGCGCGCCACAGCGTGCGCCGCGTCCACGTTCCGTCGACACGCGTCCATCGCTCGAGCAACGCAGGGCCTCCCGCCGCAACGAGCATCGAGCCATCGTGATCCGCACGCACGACATGCACGACGTCGCTCTCGGGATGATCGATGCGCTCGACGCGCACGCCCTGCCCCTGGAGGAAGACCCGCTCGATGCGCCCGTGAGGGTGACGCAGCGGTCCGACCGACGAGCCCACCAGCAGCACACCGCGGTAGCTCGACCGGGCGGGCGTCGCGGCATCGTGCGGCAGCGCCGCGTCGGGGACCTCGTGCGCGGGCAGCGCGTGCTCTCCATTCAGGTACGCGGCGATCGCCGCGATCAGTCCGCCCGCGATCGTGACCGCGACGGCGAGCGCGACCCCCGCGATTCGTCGCCCCGCGATGAGCCGCCGGAGATCAGGGGCACGCAAACGTGATGCTTCCCTCGATCACCCCGCTGTACTCGAACTGCAGGCTCGAGCCGCTTGAGTGCACCGCCGTCATGCACGGATAGAAGCAGCCGTACGGCGGGAAGTCGTTGCACGGCGGCGTGGAGCCGCCGGACACCGACGCGCCCGAGACGAAGACGTCCCAGAACGTCGTGGCGTCCCAGTCGTAGAAGCGGATCCGATCGCCCATGCCGATCGCGCCCCAGAGGCAGATGCCGCTGCTCGCTGTGCCGGACATGGACACGCCCGGCACGCTGATGTTGCCGCTCGCGGGCGTGTTGCTCTGGAAGGTGAGCGTCGAGCCCGAGCCCGTCGCCGACGTGAACGCTCCGCCCGACCCGAACGATCCCGAGAGCGTGGGCGCGCACGACACGCAGCTGCCGCCGCTGCACGTGAGCCCTGCGCCACAGCTGATGCCGTTGGTGCCGCGCGAGCACCCGAGGGGCTCGGTCCGCGGTGTCGAGCCGCAGGAACCGCTCACGCAGCGTCGGTCGTAGCAGGTGCGGTACTGCGTCGCGCTCTCGTCGCAGGCATCCGTGTAGTCACACGCACCATACGGATCGCACGTCGATCCACCGCTGCACGGGTTGCCATCCGTCTCTCGCGGACAGCTCGTGGTCTCGACGCGCATGGACGTGCGGCACACGCCGTCCCCGCACGCGAGATCCGCGCACGTGCGCGACTGCGTGCCCGTCTCGCCGCACTCGTCGCCGAACGAGCACGCGCCCCAGCCGCCGCATGATCCCATGCCGCAGCTGTTGCCGTCGGTCTCTCGCGGACAGCTCTCGGTGACGGTCGTGTCGGTCGGCACACACACGTTGTCGGCGCACACCTCCGTGCGACGCGCGCGCGAGCGCGTCCCCGACTCGACGCACGTGTCCGCGAAGGTGCATCCACCCCAGGGGCCGAGCGTCTCGTCGGAGCAGTCGCCGTCGGTCACGCAGCCGCGGCAGAGCGCGGCCGCCTCGTCGCACACCGTGGGAGGCGCGCACGAGGCGCCGGTGTGGATCGAGCACGTGCCACCCGAGCACATGTCGAAGCCGTTGCAGAACACGCCGTCGGTGCAGGTCGCGCTGTTCGGCGAGTGCGTGCACCCGACGCCAGGGACGCAGCGATCGTCGGTGCAGGTCTCTCCATCGCCGCAGGCCGTGTCCGAGGCCACGTACACGCAGCGACTGCCGTCGCAGCTGTCCATGGTGCACGCGACGCCGTCGTCGCAGTCGATGTCCGCCGTGCACGCCCGGAACGCGTCGGGGGGATCCGGGGCATCCGAGGGTATCCGCGCATCGATGGGCCCGACGTCGAGCCCTGGCGCGTCCGGCAGCGGCGCATCCGGCACCGGGCGCGCGTCCATGCCTGCATCACGCGGCAAGGTCGGCGGCATGCCGGGCCACGGCGGCAGCTCTGCGATGTCGATGTCTTCGCAGCCGTTCTCTCCGCAGCTCTCGCCACGTGCGCACGCGACACCGACGCACGAGGCCACGAGATGAAGCCGCAGCATGCGGGTCTCGCCCCGCACCAGGGTCACGCGTGCGCTGCGCTCCACCACCAACGCACCATCGAGCGTGCCGCGCGCGACCACGAGGATCGGCCCGAGGAACTCGCCGTCCGTGACGACGCCGAGCGTGAGCGGCAGGAGCAGACGCGAGCTCAGCGGCTGGTGCTGTTCCTCCATGACGCCGGTGTCCGACGACACGCGGATCTCCACGTCGTCGAGCGCCGACGGGATCGCGAGATCGGTATCGACGACCACCACGAGCTGCGTCGGTCCCGGCGTGCACGAGGCGAGGACGGTCGCGAGCAAGGGGACGAAAGCGAGGAAGACGTGCAGCGCACGCATGCCGACGAGTGTCGCCCCGCTCGGCCGAGGCCACAAGCCGCAGCGTCGCGCCAAACCGTTCCATTCCTCGGACGCGATCCGATCGTGGTGGGATGTCGTCGGGCCTCGAGCCCGACTCGCGGCTACGCTCCGCGGCTCCATGTCGATCGATCCGTCCATGCAGTCGCCCGCACCGTTGCCGTCCACCGAGCATCCGTACGTGCGCTTCCTCGAGCGCGTGGAGAAGCCGTCGCGTTACGTGGGCGGCGAGCACGGCGAGGTCCGCAAGGACTGGGACAGCACGCTGGGCAAGCTCTGCCTGGCGTTCCCCGACGTCTACGACATCGGCATGAGCCACCTCGGCTTCAAGATCCTCTACGGGATCGTGAACGGGCACGACAAGCTGCTCGCCGAGCGCGCCTACGCGCCGTGGAGCGACATGGAGCGCGAGCTGCGCGCGCATGGCGAGCCGCTGCGCTCGCTCGAGTCGTGGCGACCCTTGCGCGACTTCGACGTCGTCGGCTTCTCGCTCCAGTTCGAGCTCACCTACACGAACGTGCTCCTCATGATGGAGCTCGGCGGCATCCCGCTCCGCACGCTCGACCGCGGCGAGGACGATCCCCTGATCGTCGTCGGTGGTCCCGTCGCGACGCACGCCGAGCCGCTCGCGCCGTTCTTCGACTGCGCGGTGATCGGCGACGGCGAGGAGAAGACCACCGAGCTCCTGCTCACGTGGTGCGCGCTGAAGAAGGCCGGTGTGCCTCGCGCCCAGCGACTGCGTGAGCTCGCGAAGCTCGGGGGCATCTACGTGCCCTCGCTGTACACGACCGAGCTCGAGCCCGCGACGGGCATGCAGGTCGTGGCGAAGCCGAGCGATCCCTCGGTGCCCTACCCGGTCCTTCGCGCGTTCGTGCCCGACCTCGCCAAGCACCCGTTCCCCACGGGCGGCCCGGTCAGCGCGACCGAGACCATCTTCGATCGTGTCTCGATCGAGATCGCGCGCGGCTGCACGGAGGGCTGTCGCTTCTGTCAGGCCGGCATGATCTACCGACCGGTCCGCGAGCGTGATCCCGAGAGCATCGTCGACTCGATCACGCGAGCCGTGAAGGAAGGCGGCTACGACGAGGCCTCGCTCACGTGCCTCTCCACCGCCGACTACAGCGCGATCCACCCGCTCGTGAAGACGGTGATGGCCAAGCTCGAGCCCGAGCGCGTCGCGCTCAGCGTCTCGAGCCTGCGTGCGTATGGCCTCGACGAGGGCCTGCTCGACGAGATCCGCAAGGTCCGTGCGACCGGCCTGACGTTCGCGCCCGAGGCGGGAACTCAGCGCATGCGTGACGTCGTGAACAAGAACGTCACCGAAGAGCAGCTGATGACCACGGCCGAGCGCGTGTTCTCGCGCGGTTGGTCGAAGATGAAGCTCTACTTCATGATCGGCCTGCCCACGGAAGAGGAAGAGGACGTGCGCGGGATCGTGCAGACGGCCGCGCGCGCGAGGGACGTGGGACGTCGCGTGCAGAAGGGGCGCCCCGAGGTCGTCGCGAGCTGCTCCATCCACGTGCCCAAGCCGCACACGCCGTTTCAGTGGTGCGCGATGGACGGCAAGGACTCCGTCGCCACGAAGAAGAAGTGGCTCCGCGAAGAGGCCGACCGCACGCAGATCCGCCTCAAGCTGCATCCCACGGACGGCAGCTGGCTCGAGGGCGTGCTGGCGCGTGGTGATCGCACGCTCGCCGACGTGATCGAGCACGCGTACCAGCACGGCGCGCGCTTCGACTCGTGGGAAGAGCACATGAAGTGGGACCTCTGGGCCGCCGCGATCGAAGCGGTGGGCATCGATCCCGAGCGCTTCCTCGGCACGATCCCCGTGCACGCGCGCCTGCCGTGGGATCACCTCCACGTCGGCCTCGAAGACGGCTTCCTCCTCCGCGAGTACCGCAAGGCAGTGAAGAACCGGCTGTCGCCTCCGTGCGGCAAGGTCGCGGGCGCGTTCGTACACGCGACGAACCTCGAGGACGCGCAGAAGGAAGCGCGGCGCCTGGTCTGTTACGACTGCGGCGTCGCGTGCGACATGACGCAGATGCGCGAGGAGCGCCTCGTCTTTCTCCGCAAGCTCGGCGCGCACGAGCCGCCGCCGCAGCCCGAAGCGCGCCTGCCGGGCAAGGTGAAGCCGATGCACGAGCAGCCGCCCACGCGCCTGCCGCAGGGCGCGCCCAAGCGCGTGCGCATCGCCTACCGCAAGCTCGGGCGCGCCGCGTACCGAGGACACCTCGATCTCGTGCGCGTCTTGCCGCGCATCCTGCGACGCATCGGGATGCCGCTCTTCTACACGCAGGGCTACCACCCCAAGCCCGAGATGGTCTTCGGGCCCGCGCTCTCGCTCGGCACGAGCAGCCTCGCGGAGTTCGTCGACGTGAAGCTCGATGCGACGCGACTCTTCGATCTCACCGATCTCTCCGCGCGCCTGAACGCCGCGACCGAGCTCGGCCTCGAGTTCTTCGGTCACGTCGAGCTCGGCGCCGAAGACCCTGGCATCAACAAGGTGATCGATCGCGCGGACTACGTCGTCGGCATCGCGCGCGACGGGCTCTCGCGCGAGGTCGAGCTCGCGTCGATGCGGCATCGTGTCGAGGCGCGCCTGGCCGCAGCGCGCGCAGGCGAGGCGAGCCTCGTCGTGCTGCGCGAGATCGACGGCATCGGCAAGAAGGTCGACGTGCTGCCGTTCTTGATCGACGTCGGGATCGGCGAGGGCGGCGACGCGCTCGCGCAGGCCGGTGTGATGGGCGACCTCATCCCCATCCGCATGGATCTGCGCGTCACGGGCAGCGGCGCGACCAAGCCCGCCGAGGTGATCGAGGCGCTCCTCGGTGAGCGCGAGCCCGCGATGCGCATCGTGCGCACCCACCTCGGTCTCGGTGCGCTCTCACCGCTCTCGCTCGAGCCTCTGCGGACGCAGCGCCGCGCGAGCCGTGACGCTGCGGCGAGCGCAGAGACCGCGCCCGCCTGAGAGCGTGCGTGCCGCGGGAGCGATTCTCTCAGCTCTCGTCGTCGACGCTGATCTCGATGTCGGGATCGTCGCTCGAGTTCTTGCTGCCGTCGTCGGGCTTGGTGGGCAACGGCGACGTCGGCGACACAGTGTCGGTGCCGCCGAACGCGCCGCGCGGCAGCGCCGAGAGGCCTTGCATCGTGCGCCGTGGGTTGGTCTGTCGCGGCGTGCCTTGCATCGGCGTGCTCGTGTCGCCCGACGTTCCCGCGGCCGACGCGTACGCCGCGTCCTTGGCGCCGCGTTGAGGTCGTGGCGCTCCCGGCGCGGTCTCGGCGGCCGTCGCCTTGGCCACAGCGATCACGGGCCGCGAGCTCGGCACCGACGGGGTGAGCCGTCCCGAGTCGGGCGCCTTCTGACCGTGCAGGCCGCCCGCCTCGTCGATCAGCGAGATCGCACGGTTGAGCGCGTCCTTGCGCAGCGCGCTGAGCTTCTCCTCGTGACGCTCGAGGCGCGCGAGGACCTCGCGCGCGCTCGACATCGCGGCCGTCTGCACGCGTCGCTGCCCCGCCTCGATCTCGGCCGCGCGCGTTCGCTCGCGCTGAAGGGCCTGATCGAGCTCGGTCGCCATGGACTGCAGCGTCGAGAGCTTCGACTCGCCCGAGGCGAGCTTGGCCGTCGCCGTCGCGAGCTTGGCCGCGAGCTCGGACTTCTCGCCTTCGAGCGCGCGCGCGCTGGCCTCGTGCGTGCGCGCTGCCGCTTCGTGCGTACGCGCCACGCTCTCGAGCTCCGTTCGCTGCGCGTCCCACTCGCTCTTGCTGCGCGTGAGCTCTTCCGTGAGCGAGCTGACCTTCATCGCCGCCTCGGAGGCCTTCGACGCCATCGACGCGAGCTTCGCGCGCGCCTCGGTGGCCGATGTGCTCTCGGCCGAGCGCGCCTCTTCCGCCTTCTTCGCGCGCTCTTCGATCTCCGCGAGCTTGCCCTCGAGCTCGATCGACGAGCTGCTGTGGCGGACCGAGGCCTCGTTCGCGTCCTCTCGCACCGACGCGAGCTGCCCCTCGAGCGTGGCGACGCGCGCCTCGAGCCGCGCCTGTGTCTCGGCGCTCGTCGACTTCTGTTGCTCCTCTTGGGCCAGGCGCTCTTCCAGCCTCGAGAGCGCCTCCTCCGCGGCGTCGGCGCGGCCGCGCGCGGTGCTCACGGTCTCGTCTCGCTCCGCGTTCACCGCCTCGGCGGTCGAGAGCGCGGCGCGCGCGTGGTCGAGCTGCGACCGTGACTGCTCGGGCTGGCCTTCGAGCTCGCTGATGCGCAGCTCGAGGCGTCGACGCGAGTCGTCCGAGCCGGTGGGCGCGCGCACG
>JAFLCL010000325.1 GCA_017303575.1 Deltaproteobacteria bacterium | reverse complement strand
GTTCTACGAGCAGGCGCAGTTCGAGAAGGCATATCCGGCCGCCGTCCGTGACGGCGCGGCTTCGGAAGGCGCTGTCGCGCTGGTGCTCGGCACGGGCTTGCCCGCCACGTGGGCGATGATCGAGAAGCGCAGCGACGCAGGCCGCGGCGCGGCGATGCTCCTCGGCGCCAACACGGCGGGTGGCCTCGTCGGCTCGCTCCTCACCGGCTTCGCGCTCGTGCCCACGCTCGGCACCGAGGCGACGCTGCTCGCGCTGGCCAGCGTGAACGCCGTGGTGGCGGCGATCGCGCTCCGCCACTCGGCCCCTCGCGACGAGAGCGGTCGCGGCCTCGCTTCGCGCGTGCTCTCGCTCGTCGGCCCCCTCGCGGTCCTCACACTGGTCGTGATGTTCCGGCCCTCGATCCAGCTGCGTTTCCTCCTCGGCGCGCCGCACGACGTCGTGAACGCGATGATCCAGGGCCCTGGCCCGACCTGGGATCAGCGAACCGTGTTCTTGCGCGAGGGACGCAACACGACGGTGTCGGTCACGGCGCGTCCGGGCGTCCTCAGCTTGTTCAACGACGGACGACCGGAGTCCGGCTTCTCGGGGGGGCGACCGGGCTTCGGGCCCGAGCTCGTCGTTCTCGGGGGCTTGCCCGGCATCCTGGCTGGGGAGCGGCGCGACGCGATGATCATCGGCCTCGGCGCTGGCCACACAGCGGCCATGGCGCTCGCCTCTGGCTTCGAGCACGTTCGCATCGTCGAGCTCGAGGACGGAGTCGTCGAGGCCTCGCGCCTGCTGTACGACGGGCGACAGCAGCCGTTCCCGCTCGACGATCCCCGCGCCGAGCTCGTGGTCGACGACGCGCGCAACCAGCTGCAGATGATGGGCCCCGAGTCCCTCGACGCAGTCATCTCCCAGCCCTCGCATCCGTGGCTCGCGGGCTCGAGCGCGCTCTACACGGTCGAGTTCTTCCGCGAGGTCGATCGCGCGCTCCGCGACGATGGCGTGTTCGGCCTCTGGGTGAACCTCTTCCGCATGGACATGCCGCACCTGCGCGCGATCCTGCGAACACTCACGGAGGTCTTTCCTCACGTGCGGGCGTTCGTCGTCGAGAACTCGAGCCTCGTCCTCATGGCGTCGAGCACGCCGCGACCCCTCACCGACGCCCTCACGCCGCGCATCGTCGCCACCGACGAGGCGGGCCCGTTCTTCGCGCCCCACGCTCTGGGTGATGCGCGCGCCGTGCTCGCGCATCAGGAGATGGACTCGGAGGCCGTCGCGGCGCTGGCGAACGGCGGGTCCATCATCGTCGACGACCGTCCCCTGCTCGAGCTCGAGCTCGCGCGTATCCCGAACGGCGCCGGTCTCCACTGGCCGGACCTGGATTGGGCGCTGCGGGAGCAACCATGGCAGGTGGATGAGAACGATGTGCCGACGGTCCTCATGCGCATCGAGACAGTCGAGGCGCGCGCTCGCGCGCTGGATCGAATCAGCGTCCTCGAGATCGCCCGCGAGCCCATCGTCCGAGGTCGACTGGCAGAGGCGCGGGGCGACATCGGCGCGGCGCTCGCGGCCTACGACGAGGATGGTGGGCTGGAAGCTCGACGGCGAGCCGCCACGCTTCGTCACGAGGAGGGCCTCGACGGGCAGCTCGCGAGCATGGCGCACGATTGGCCCGCCGACGTCGAGGTCGACGACGTCGTGCTGCTGGCAGCTCTCAACCTCGACGAAGCGCTGGATCCCGCGACTGTGGAGCTCGCGCGTCGCTCCGGGACGCCGCTGGGTGCCTACTTCGTGCGCGTGGCGCAGGAAGGCTGCGGGACCACGCCGCGCGACGAGCCGCTCGCCGACGAGCACGCAGAGGTCGCGCGCTTCGAGGCCCGCTGCGCGACGGCGCGACGCGACGTCGAGCGCATGCTGCGCTTCGAGCAGCTCGCCTGGCGCGCGCGAACGGTGCAGGCTGCCAATGGAACGCGCCGCGGGGAGGAGGCCCTCGCGACGGGCAACGGAGGCCTCGCCCTGATGCTCTTCTCGCGCGTGCTCCGCACCTACCCGACCACCACGCGCGCCGCGATCGGGCTCGCGCGGCTTCACGTTCGCGACGGTCGCCGCGAGGAGGCGCGTCAGGTCCTGCGTGACGCGCTCCAGGCGACGGCGCATCTCGACGAGGCGCAGGGGCGAATCGTCGACGCCGCCAGCTCGCTGAACATCGAGCTCGAGCCCACGACCGTCTCGCCTGGCGAGTCCAGCGCGTCGACCGCGCCGGAGATCGCGAGCCCCCCGTGAGCGTCACTCGTCGAGCAGCTGACCCGCGAGGTCGTCCTCGAGGACGTCGCCCCACCGCCGCTCCGGCGGGGGCTCGGGCGCCACGAGCAGGTACATGTCCGTCGTGAGGTAGGGAAAGCTCTCCATGCGCTGACGCTCGACGCGGTCATTCGCTTCCACGAAGCCAGCACCGTAGGCCTCGCTGCGCACGCTCTCGATGCGTTGCGCGATCGACTCACGCACAGCGTCATCCGTGACGCGCGAGTACATCTCCTCGAGGTGTTCGATGGCGCGGTCGGCGCGGCCGAGCTGCGCGAGCATCGACGTGTTCGACAGCACCAGCCACTCGGGCGCTGCGCCCAGGCGCACTGCCTCCATCAGGTTCTCGAGGCCCTCCAACCGCACGGCCTCGCGCCGGCCCTCGGGCGTGTAGGGCGGTGCCTCGAACGCGAGCGTGGCGCCCAGCACCCACGCGAGCTGCCCATCGTCGGGAAAGCGCTCGCGGCCGCGGCGCACGAGCGCGATCGTGCGATCCATGTCGGCCTCTGTCACTCCCTCGGGCGAGTAGATGCCCGCCGACGAGATCCACACGTAGACCGCGCGGAAGTCCGGATCGAGCGCGAGCATCGCCTCGGAGTAGTCGAAGACGTGATCGAGTCCGCCTCCGTGCGCGGTCTCGTCGCCTTGGTAGACGAGCGCGCGGCACCAGAGGAGATCCGCGAGGGCCTCGCGATGACCCAGCGAGAGGAGGGGCATCCACGTCGCAGGCGGGGCGTAGTACACGTCCTCGTACGACGACGCCGCCGAATACGAGTCAGCGGCCACACTTCGGCAGGCGGCAGCAGCGACGGTCAGCGCCGCGACGGAAGCGACGAGCTTGCGCATCGAAGGATCACTCGAGCTCGTTCGTGATGAAGAAGCCAGGCGCCCGCATGAGGTTGTTCGACGTGTCGGAGCCGACCGCGAGCTCGAACGTGGAGTTCTCACCGTCACCGTCGAGGTCGCCCAGGGCCCAGAAGGTGTACTGGGGGGTGTCGATGGTGTTGCCGCACATGTTCGTCGATTCGCGGATGCTGTACTGGTAATAGACCGGATCGGAGACGACCCACGCGATCCCGGTCCCCATGGCGCCGGTGCCAGCGAAGGACACCGACTCCATCGTGAAGTCCAGCTGCGTCTTGGTCGCTCCCGGTGTGTTGCTCGTCACCGCGTCGGCCACCGTGCAGTAGTTGTCGGCGATGCGAGTGCCGGCCATGAGCGTCCCGCGCGCCCAGGTCTCGCGCTGATAGTACGACCCGGCGCCGACGAACATGTTTCGGATGTTGGTCGTGGCTTCGGCCGTCTTGGAGCGGCGGATGTAGCCGACGAAGGCCGGGATCGCGAGGGCCGCGAGGATTCCGATGATCGCGACCACAATCATCAACTCAATCAGCGTGAAGCCAGAGAGCCTGTGTGTGGGGCGCATAAACCCTCCGGTCAGACAAACACAAAAGGGTGGGCGGGAACGACCGCCCACCCTTCCTGATGCTCACCGAAGGGAGCTCACTCCAGCTCGTTCGTGATGAAGAAGCCCGGCGCACGGTAGAGGTTGTTGGACAGGTCCGAGCCCGCAGCGAGCTCGAACGTGGCGAACGTTGCGCCGTCACCATCCAGATCACCGACCGCCTGGAACGTGTACTGCGCGACGTTCGGGGTGTTCGCGCACATCATCGTCGAAGCCTGGATGATGTAGCGGTAGTAGACCGGGTCCGCGACGCTCCAGCCGAGGCCCGCGCTGCCGCCGCGACCCGCGAACGACGCCGGCTCTGTGTTCTCGAAGTCGAGCTGCGTCTTCGACGCTCCCGGTGCGTTCGTCGTCTGTGCGGTCTCGACCGTGCAGTACACCGACGCGCCTGCCGTGCCAGCCATGATGAGGCCCTGCATCCAGGTCTCCTGCTGGTAGTACGACGCTGCTCCCACGAAGATGTTGCGGAGATTCGTGGAGGCTTCGGCCGTCTTCGAACGGCGGATGTAGCCGACGAACGCGGGGATCGCGAGGGCGGCGAGGATGCCGATGATCGCGACGACGATCATGAGCTCGATGAGCGTGAAACCAGACTTCTTCTTCATGAGGGTCCGCATTCGACCTCCTGGGGATGAGCGGTAGGCGTGGGGTAGAAACGCCGACGCGGTGGGAGCAGCAAGCATGCCGCCGAGTTTTCGGTCGAAAGTGACGCGAGTAGCCAGAATGACCACTCCCTCGAAGGGGAAGTGGTCGAAATCGCTACTCCCAACCCTGATGGAGCGGGACGGCGCTGCCGCGGCCCTGACCGATGTAGATCTGACCCGCCGCGGAGGTCGTCTCGAGCCACGCAGTGCGCCCGTCGCCGTCGAGATCAATCTCGGCGTGAGCGCAGTACGAGAAATCCGTCGCACCGAGACCCGCGGGGCATCCCGCAGGCGTGGTGCCCG
This sequence comes from Deltaproteobacteria bacterium, assembly GCA_017303575.1. Classification (GTDB taxonomy): domain Bacteria; phylum Myxococcota_A; class Polyangia; order Polyangiales; family Sandaracinaceae; genus JAFLCL01. The sequence goes on along the minus strand of JAFLCL010000325.1, from coordinate 4,414 downwards.
GCGGTCCCGCGCTCGTCTCGTAGATGAAGCGAACCGCGGTGTCGGGGACGGCGCCGAGCTGGATCCAGGCGACTGGTGCCGTTCCCCACGCCGTCACGACGGCGTTCTGCGGAACCGATGCCGAGGGGTGCCAGGGGGCCGTCACGTACTCGCCGAACTCGGCCCGGTAGGCCTCCTCACGTTGGCGGATCTCGCCGAGGAACGAGAAGCTCTCCGCCATGCGGCTGCGCTGCACGTAGTTGGAGAACGCCGGGATCGCGAGCGCTGCGAGGATGCCGATGATGGCCACCACGATCAGCAGCTCGATCAGCGTGAAGCCCTGCTTCGAGCGGTTGCGGAGACGACGCATGGAGGACCTCGGGGATGGGGGGCGCAAGGAGCGAGCGGGAATCATGCCACGAGGCGATCTCCACCGTCATCGTTCCTGAGCGGCGTCCGGGAGGCCCGGGGATGCTTCGGGGAGGCCCAGCGCGGCTGCGCGTGCGCGCAGCGTCTCGCTCGCCGAGCTTCGACCCGCGACCGCGAAGGCCATGCCCTGGAGGAACAGGAGGCGTCGCGCGTCGCCGAGCGCTGCGTCTTCTCTCCACGGCTGGCTTCCGCCGAGCGCGCCGACACCGCGCAGCGCGTCGAGGTCTTCGTCGGTGAACGCAGGCTCGCCCATCGACGGAGGCACACCCGCGTCGAAGGCGAGCACCGCCTCGCGCACGCGTCGCATGCGCCAGAGCGTGGTGCCGCGATCCATCGCGATGTCGGCGAGCGCGCCGTCGCTCGCGGGCGAGCCCACATCGATCGCGTCGAGCGCACGCGCGAGCGCCTCGGTGTCGCCCTCGGTGTCGAGCGACACGGTGCAAGGGGCGACGCGCACGAGGAAGCCCACGTCGCACGGCGTGAGGCCGAGCTCGGCGGCGGCGTCTGCGTCCTCGACGAACACCGCGCGGTCAGGGCTCGCGTCGAGGCGTCGACGCAGTCGACCGCTCCGACCGCCTGGACCGCGCAGCGCGAACGGCTCCAGCTCGGGGTGACGACGCGCGAGGTGATCCCAGTACCAGCTCGAGGAGCTCAGGCCCGTCGCGAGGATCACGACGTCGCGCCGATGCCCCTCGACCTCCTGCACGTAGAGCAGCGGCGCGACCCAGTGATCATCGCCCACCACGAAGAACGATCCCTCGGGCGCTTCGTCGAGCGCGCCGCGCACAGCGAGGCCGAGCGCGTGATCCCGTGCGCGCGTGCGGGAGATGATCGAGGGGTGCGGCAGGAGCGAGGCCGCCGCGCACACGGAGAACACGAGCACCGCGACGGCAGGCCGCTCGCGCCACGCTCGCACCACGAGCGCCGACGATCCTGCGGCGCACACCGCGAGCGCGGGCGCGAGGTAGTTCTGGTAGTCGACGATGTCGACGTGGAAGACCGCGTGCGAGCAGAGGAGGGTGACCGTCGCGAGCGCGAGCAACGACGCAGCGACACGCCCGATCGGCGCGTCGCGACCGAGGAGCGCGTGGCCCGCGGCGCCGATCACGAGCTGCACGAGCACGCCGGACGGCACGCTCCACGCGAGCCACGCGATCGCGTGATCGAGCATCGCCGCGAGCGGCGTCCCGCGGTTGCGCGCGTAGTCGGCGCCGCCGAAGTACGCGCGGAGCGAGTCGCCGTCGACGGGCGCGCCCCACACGAGCACGTCGGTGCGAGCACCCACGGCGAGCACGTACGCATACGGCGTGAGCGCGAGCAGACCCGCCACCACGAGCGCGCCGACGGACGCGATGGGAACGCGTCGATCGCGGAGCGCTCGGATCGCGGCAGGGGCGAGGGCCAGGGCCGCGAGCACGGCGTGGTACGCGTTGACGCTCGCCGTGAGGCCCAGCGCGGCGCCGAGGATCGCCGCGTCCTTCGTCGTGATGCGCGGCCCATCGAGCCTCGAGGCCCACGCGAAGCTCCAGGCCACCCCGAAGCACGAGAGCGTGTAGACCTCGACGCGCGTGGCGCACTCCCAGATCGGCACGCACGCGAGCAGGACGACGATCGAGGTGACCTGCACGCTCGCGCCGACCATCGAGCGTCGATCGAGGGGCGTGAGGCGCTCCGCGATCGCGGCGACGGGGACGACCGTCAGCGCGTGGAACGTGGCCGAGCAGACGCCGAGCGCCGTCAGCGGCGCGAAGGGCAAGAGGCGCACGAACAGCGCGCCGATCAGCGTGTGCAGCGGCTGCCCGATCGGATGCGAGAGGCCGAGCTGCACCGCCGCCGTCGCGAGCTCCGGCGAGTCGTAGGCGGTGACGTCGGGCGCGAGCGTCGCGAGGTCGTAGACGAAGAGCGCCAGCGCACCGATCCACGCCGGTGCCGTGAACGAGAGCGCTGTGCCCAGCGACGCGACGGCGCGGACTCTCCGCGTCCACGCGCGGTCCGGCGCGTCGCTCAAGCGTCGGGCTCCTCGCTCGCGAGGCCGAACTTGCGCAGTCGGTAGCGGAACGAATGGAACGTGGTGCGGAGGAGGCGGGCCGCGGCCTTCTGCCTCCCGCCCGTCGCGTCGAGCGCCTTGAGCACCATCGCGCGCTCGAGCTCGGCGAGCCACGCGTCGATGTCGAAGCCGTCGTCGCCGAGGCTCGGCAGCTCCGCGCTGGGCGAGGCCTGGTGCGCGGGCGAGCTCGCCGACTGCGGGAGATCGTCCAGCGTCACCAGCGGCCCCGACGCGAACGCGACAGCACGCTCGACCACGTTCTCGAGCTCTCGCACGTTGCCCGGGTAGGGCTGTCGCTCGATCCAGCGCAGCGCATCGGGCTGGAACCCGAGCTTCTTGCTCTGCAGCGTCCCGTGCTTGCGAAGGAAGTGCTCGGCGAGCGCGGGGATGTCGTCGGTCCGCTCGCGAAGCGGCGGCAGGTGCACGCGGATCACGTTGAGGCGGTAGAAGAGATCCTGACGAAAGCGCCCCGCCGCGACCTCTTCCTCGAGCAGGCGGTTCGTGGCCGCGACCACACGCACGTCGACCTCGAAGTCGCGAGACGCACCCACCGGCCGCACCACGCGCTCCTGCAGCACGCGCAGGAGCTTCACCTGGAGGGCGAGCGGCAGCTCACCGATCTCGTCGAGGAAGAGCGTGCCGCCATCGGCCGCCTTGAAGAGACCGTCCTTGCGCACGAGCGCCCCCGTGAACGCGCCCTTCTCGTGCCCGAAGAGCTCGCTCTCCATGAGCGTCTCGGGGATCGCTGCGCAGTTCACGACCACGAACGGCTTCTTGCTCCGCTGGGACTCCTCGTGGAGCGCGCGCGCGACCATCTCCTTGCCGGTGCCGCTCTCGCCCGTGATCAGCACGCTCGTCGGCGAGCTCGCGACGCGCCGCACGAGGTCGAGCACGCGCTGCATCGCGACGCTGCGTCCGAGGAGCTTGGTCTCGCGGACCTTGTCCTCCACCTTGGCGCGGAGGATCCGGTTCTCGCCGACGATGTCGCGCTTCTCGAGCGCCTTCTCGAGCAGGGCGAGGATCTCGTGGTTGCGGAACGGCTTCTGGATGTAGTCGTAGGCGCCCAGGCGCATCGCCTGCACGGCGTGCTCGGTGGTGCCGTACGCCGTGATGACGATGACCTGCGTCGTGTCGTCGTTGGTGCGCGCGAACGCGAGCACGTCCATGCCGGAGCCGTCGGGGAGGCTGAGATCGGTGAGCACAGCATCGAAGGGCAGGCTCGATGCGATCTTCTCCTTCGCGGTCTCCACCGCGCCCACGAGCTCGACGTTGTAGCCCGCGCGACGCAGGAGCACGCCGAGCATCTCGCGCAGGCTCGCCTCGTCGTCGCAGACGAGCACACGGGCCGCCATCGAGCGCTCGGGGGTCGTCATGCGATGCTCACGGACCCTCAGAAGCCGGTGCGCGCGTTCTCGCCGGTGTTGCGCGGTGGGCGCACCGAGAGGCCCTGCACCGCCGCGTAGTCGACGAAGAGCACCGTGCGGTCCTTCTGCTCGATGCGGAGCACCGCGCCCAAGGACAGCCGCGCGACCTCGCTGACGACGGTGCCCGTGTCGCCGAGAGAGAGGTACAAGGACACCCTGTGCTCCTCGGAGAACGTGTAGGCGCGCTCGTCGCTGCCGCCCGACGCGGGCGGCCGGGCGCTCTTCTTGTCGCCGTTCTTCTCCGCCTTCTCGGCCTTCGGCGCGTCGGTCTTGGCGTCGGCGGCCTTGGCGCCGGGGGCCTCGGCGAGGATCGTCTCGAGCGTGTCGCGTGTCATCGCGCGCATGGTCGTGTGGCGATCGTCCATCGTCAAGCGCGCCGCCTCGCCGCCGTCGCTGTGATGGCGCTGATGCTCGCGGCGTGTGCCTCGCCGATCGAGCGGGCGCGCATCGCGCTCGACGAAGGAGAGCTCGATCGCGCCGTCGAGATCCTCGAGGGCATCGTCGCCGAGCACCCCGAGGAGCCTGGCGCTTGGCT
>JAFLCL010000324.1 GCA_017303575.1 Deltaproteobacteria bacterium | reverse complement strand
CTCCCTGCGCCCGGCGGGGCTCCGAGCGCGCCGCCCACGCCTCCTCCTCCGCCGACGCCGACACCGACGGCGGGGACGATCCCGCCGACACCGACCGACGTCGCCGCACCTCCGCCGAACGCGCTGCGCACGGCGAGTGGCCTCGCGTCGCGCGTGCTCACGCCGGGCAGGGGTACGCGTCGTCCGGGACCCAACGATCGAGTCACCGTGCACTACAGCGGCTGGACCACGGATGGGCACCGCTTCGACAGCTCCGTCGAGCGCGGGCAGTCGGCGATGTTCCCCGTGAGCGGCGTGATCCCGGGCTTCGCCGAGGGCCTGCAGCTGATGGTGGAGGGCGAGCACCGACGCGTGTGGATCCCCGAGTCCCTCGCCTACGGAGGCCGCGCAGGCGCCCCCGCCGGGATGCTCGTGTTCGACATCGAGCTCATCCGCATCGAGCCCTGAGCGACGGCGCGCGCGGAGAAACGTTGCCTGCGGCCGGTGGAAACCCGCAGGCTCACGGGATGCGCATCCCGACGCTCGTCTTCGTGCTCTCGTCCCTCGGCATGGCCGGCTGCAGCTGCGATGCGGCGGGAGACGCAGACGCGGGTCCTGGAACCGGGCTCGACGCGTTCGTCGATCCCGCCGTCGATGCGTTCGTCGATCCCAGCGTCGACGCCGCGCGCGTCGACGGGGGATCGACGACGACGGACGCGTACCTCGACCCGAGCCTCGATGCGCAGCTCGATGCGGCGATCCCGCCAGGCGTCGATGGCGGTCCGGGCTCCTGTTTCGTGGCGCAGTGCGCTGGTCGCACCTACGCCTGCGGCGACTGCATCGACAACGATGGGGACGGTCTCGGTGACTCGCGCGATCCCGGCTGCATCGGACCGTGTGACGACACGGAGGACGTCTACGACATCGCGATCGGCGACACGCCGACGTGCCTCATCGACTGCTACTTCGACGAAGATCAGGGCCCCGGCAACGACGGCTGTCGCTACGACCAGACCTGCGACCCTCTCGAGCCCGACGCCCCCCGCTGCAACTACGACCCCGGCGCCACGTGTGATCGGATCGACGAAGAGATGTGCGGCACGGTGTGCGGACCGCTGGTGCCCAACGGTTGCGACTGTCTCGGCTGCTGCGAGCTGCCCGCGGGGTCGGGCAACTTCGTCTACCTGGGCTCCGAGCCCCTCGACGGCGCGCCGCGCTGCGGCCCCGACAGCGTGAGCAACCCCGACTCCTGCCGCGCATGCACGCCGGTGCGTGTCGACGGCTGCTTCAACGAGTGCGGCCGCTGCGAGCTCTGTCTCGGTCGCACCGAGCTCCCGCCCGACTGCTTCCCACCCACGCCGATCGACGCGAGCGTGCCGATGGGTGTCGACGCGGGACCCACGCCGGACGCAGGGACACCCGATCTCCGATGCCCCGCCGGCGAGCAACCCTGCGGTCTGCCCAGCGACGCGGCGTGCCCGAGCACCGCGCCCTACTGCCTCACGGGCTGCTGCATCGACTTCGGCTGATCGCGCCGCGCACCCGTGGCCATTCTCGTGGCGCCCCAGCGTGGGGGTGCCAGAGTCGGCCCGCAGCATGGCTTCTTCGTCCCCGTCGCTGGCTCGTGGCGCGCTCCGTGGGCACCTCGATGCTGCGAACCTCGCGCGCGAGCTCGCGCGCATCGAGGCGGCGCTCCCCGAGCGCCACGGCCGCGTGCTTCTCGATTGTCGGGAGATGACCAGCTACGACCTCGACGCGCGCCATGCCTTCGTGGAGTGGAACGCGCGCGTCCGCGCCCGCCTGGCGGGTGTTGCCATCCTCACGCACGAGCGCCGCTGGTGGATGGTCATCGCCGCGATGGCGATGGCCGCGCGCATGCCGATGAAGGGCTTCGCCGACGAGGCGCTCGCGCGCGTCTGGCTCGAGAGCACACCGAGCTGAGGCGCACTACGCGAGCCGCAACGGCATCGACGACGATGGGAACGGTCTCGGTGACTCGCGCGGTCCGCGCTGGCATCGGACCATGACAACGCGGAGGACATCGACGACATCGACTGCCACCGCTGCCTCGGGCTCTGCCTGCGGCTGAGCGTTCGTCAGGGAGGAGAGTCGCGCATCGACTCGAGGGCGTTGCGTAGGTCGGCGCGGCTCCACGGCCTCTACCGCGGAGCGCGACCCTGCGACGTGGGCTCACGGCCTGCGCTCGGCGAAGCTCGACCTATCCGACAGAGCTCACGGTCTGCCTTTCGCGAAGCTCGACCTATCCCACAGGCCTCACGGTCTGCCTTCCAGATAGCTCGACCTATCCGACAGGCCTCACGGTCTGCCTTCCAGATAGCTCGACCTATCCGACAGGCCTCACGGTCTGCCGTCCGGATAGCTCGACCTATCCGACAGGGCTGACGGTCTGCCGTCGGGATAGCTCGATCTATCCGACAGGCCTCACGGTCTGGCTTCCCGATAGCTCGACCTATCCGAGGGGCTCACCGTCTGCCTTCCAGATAGCGCGACCCATGCGACAGGGCTGACGAACTGCCTTCGAGATAGCTCGACCCATCGGGCAGGGCTGATATGGGGCGCTCAATCCACCCACACGCGAGGCGATCGACCGCGGCGAGGTCGCGTATGACGGGGTGGCGGCTGCCCGCGTCATCGCTGCGATCGACGCCGCGGTGCGCGACTGCGCACACCAGCCGGTCGTGAGGCTCGCCGACCTCCTCGCGGCTGCAGGTGCGCTGTCCGGCTCGACACCCGATTGGGCCAGCTGTGATCCGATGGCGGCCGCGGATTGCGAGCGCGGTAGCCGCTGCGTGAACGTGGGCGACTTCGTGTTGGCGTGCGAGCGTTCGCCGGCCAGCAACGGCGGGGAGTGTCTCTCGTTCGGCTTGTGCGTTCGCTCCATCACCGACCTTCGGTGCGCGGGGGCGGCATGCAGACTCTGGGATCCGCCGGGCGCGCGTTGCCCCGGAGGCCTCGGGTGCATCACAGACACCTGTGCCGCGGGGTACTGCGCTTGCGAGATCCCGGAAGGCGAGCCGTGCGTGCGCCACAACGAGTGCGCGACCGGACACTGCCAGGACGCTCGGTGCACGGCCTCACCACTGCCACGCCTCGGCGAAGCGTGCTCGGGCCGCGGAGATTGCTCCGAAGGATTCTGCGCCGACGGACGCTGCATCGCGCGCGAGTGCGGGGGACGGCTCTGGATCTTCTGACGCGACTCTGTCGCGAACGACCGCACACTCCGCGGATTGAACGACATGTTCGTCCCGTCGACCGCGGGCGGCGACGGGACGATCACGCAGTGCTCAGAGACCGAGAAAGTTTCGAGACGCCTCTCTCGGGGAGCCAGCCGGCGGGGGCGAAGCCCCCTTGAGGCGCGAGCCGGTGATCGCACACCGCGCGCAGCAACGTAGTTGCGAGCACGGGGAGAACCCGGGAGGAGCGTCAGCGACGAAGGAGCCGGTGATCGGACACGCGCGCAGCTCACGAAGTGAGCGAGCACCGGAGAACCCGGGGGGTTCCGGGGGTCGAGCCCCCGGCGCGCGCGAAGCGCGCAGAAACTCAGTCGGTGTCGAAGGACCGGAGCAGCGCGATGGTGTCCGCGCGAGCCGTGCCGCCGTCCAGATAGAACGGATGCGGTGCGTCCGCGCCGCGCGCGCCGTCCAAGAGCGCGTCCAGCGTGGGGACCGAGTCGTCGTGCAGGAACACTGGCTTGCGCGCCAGGTCGAGCAGCAAGGGGAGCGCGATGCCGCGGATGTCACCACGCAAGCTCGCGTTCACGATCACCATCTTGTCGTCGAAGATGCTGTCGACGGTGTTCAAGACGGGGTTGAGCGGCGGCATGCGCGTCGCCAGCTGGACCGGAGCGTCACCCGGGAAGATCACGTTCATCGGGATCAGCATCGAAGGCACGAAGCGGCTCTGATCGACGTTGTGGCAGGACGTGCACTGGGCTCGGAAGATGGCCCGACCTCGCGCGATCGCGGCAGCGTCACCGTCGATGCCCGGAGGCGCCTCGAGGCCATCCATGTAGGCGCTGAGATCGAGCAGGCGCGTGTCGTCGACGCGCACACCCGCGGGCGTGGCCTCCATGCCGGGCATGCCCATCGTGGCGATCTCGAGCGCGGGCTGCGGGTCGACACCCGTGGCCGCGAGGATGGTGGCGTAGTCGTTCGCGATCTCGTCGCCTGCCGCGCCGCCGAGCAGCTGGAGGAACGCACGACCGCTCGGCGTGGTGAGCGTGCGGAGATCGAAGAGCACCGTGTAGACGAGGTTGCTGAAGTTATCGAGGCGACTGATCGCGCCTTCGCTGCCGTACGGCGCGGAGAGATCGCTCCGGAACATCGGCGTGATGTGCATCGGGGCGCCGTTGCCATCGGGCTGATCGTCGAAGGTACCGATCGGATAGAAGGCCGGATTCGCGAAGTAGGCGTCGATCTCCGCTTCGGTCGACGTCTCGGTGAGGCCCGTCGGTGCGCGACCGATCGTGGCGCCGCCACTCGCGGTCAGCGCGAGCTGTGCGATGGGGTAGAGAGCGCGCGTGTTGGCGGCGAGCGCGAACGTGGCACCGACGTTCAGCGTGTGGGGCGTTGGACCGTCGATCTCTCGGCCGATGCTGCCGCCGTTCGGGATCGAGAAGACCGAGCCGTCGGTGATCGCGTGACAGAACGCGCACGCGACGCCCGCGCGATCGCCTGCCGCGACGTCGATCGTGCCGTCTCCGTTGGTGTCGATCGCGACCACGCCGATGATGGCGTTGGCGTTGATCAACGCGAGGGTCGTCGCCGGGCTGTTGAGCATCGGCGCCATCGCAGGGCTCAGGTCCGTCATCAGCTCGGCGGCGATCGCGGACTGTGTGGCGGCGTCGAGCGCATCGATGTTGACGTTGAACCCGGTCTGCAGCGCTTGAATGGGCGTCACCCCCGCGGCGACGATGCCCTGAGGCAGACGCACGGCGTCGGTCCAGAAGGCCTCGTTGCCGAACGTCTCCATGCGGAAGACGGCGCGCCCTGCAGTCTCGTCTCCGACTTCGTGCGGATGGAGGTTCACGTCGTTGCCCGGCGGACCCTCACGGCCCTCCCCTCCGTCCTCCGACGGTGCGCCATCTCGGGGCTCGCCGACGTCGTGGCTCGCGTCCGCGACGCGGCTCGCGTCCGCGTCGTCGCGATCCTCATCACAGCCGAGCAGTCCCATGAGTGGAGCTGCGAGAAGAAAACAAGCACGCGGTCGCATCGAGGCCTCCTGGATCGTGGTTCGTGCTCGCGCCGTCGAAGAGGCGGAGCTCGCAGCCACTCAGCAACAGCTCGGCCGTGCGACGAGCCGCGGATCCGCCAACGATTGTCGCGTGCGCCGCACGTCGCAGCGCCACACGCGCACACGGCTCGGGCACAAAATGTCTCGGGCGCGGCGAGTCGAAGAGACGCCGCGCGGGCTTGCGGTATAGAGGCCGCGCCATGGGACGCATCTTCGAGACCCGCAAGCACACGATGTTCGCCCGCTGGAACAAGATGGCGAAGGCGTTCACGCGCATCTCGCGCGACATCGCCATCGCCGTTCGATCGGGCGGACCGAGCATCGACTCGAACCCCGCGCTGCGGCGCGCCGTGCAGAACGCGCGCGCGGCGAACATGCCGAAGGAGAAGATCGACGGCGCGATCAAGCGCGCGTCGGGGCAGGACCAGAAGGACTACGAGACGATCGTGTACGAGGGCTACGCGCCGCACGGCATCGCTGTGCTCGTCGTCACCGCGACCGACAACCCGCAGCGCACGGTCGCGAACGTGCGATCGATCTTCAAGGACTGGGGCGGCAACATGGGACAGGCCGGCACCGTGGGCTTCCTCTTCAAGCACATGGGCGTGTTCCGTCTCTCCCCCGACGGCTACGACCACGACGAGGTCGAGCTCGAGCTGATCGATCACGGCCTCGAGGAGCTCGGCGAAGGCACGAACGACAAGGGCGAGCGGCAGGTGATCGTGCGCTCGGCGTTCGAGGACTTCGGGCGCCTTCAGTCCGCGATCGAAGCCAAGAAGCTGCCGCTCGTGTCGGCGGAGTCCGAGTACATCCCCACGATGACGACCGAGCTCGACGCCGATCGCGCGAAGGAAGTCCTCGAGCTCGCCGACGCCCTCGAGCAGGACGACGACGTCCAGCAGGTCTTCACGAACCTCGCTTGAGTCCCCCCGCTGCGGGGGAGGGTCCGCACGGACCCTCAGGTACGAGAACGTGCGCGGGTGACGTAGAGCGAGAGAATTTCCTCGGCCATCGTCAGCTCGGTGGCGCCGACGCCGCGGAAGAACGCAGCGGCCGCCGCGCACGCGCCGAGGAGCTTGGCCTCCTCGCTGTCGTGCTTCTCCTCCCAGACGGGCTCCTTCTGCGAGGCGGCGAGGATCTTCTCCGTCAGGTCGCCCGGGTCTTCGATGCGCAGACACTCGAGCGCGTAGCCGAGCGTCTGGTGCGCGAGCGAGAGGACCGCGATGCGCGGATCGAACTCTTCGAGGTTCGCCCACTTGGCCTTGCGGGGCGACATCTGGTTCAGCACCGCGAGGAACGCGTTCACCGCGTACACGGCAGCGAGCTTGCGCTGCTCCCAGCGGAGGTCCGCGAGGACCGCGCGCGGGTCGGCGCGGCCGTCGTCGCCGATGTGGCGGGCGAGCGCGCTGTTGACGATCGTGAGGTGCGCCTCGGCGGCGTGGAGCGCGTCCCACGCGAAGAGCCCGCGCAGGTCGGTCGAGCGCGTGCGGTACGCCTCGTAGAGCTCGGCGAACTGCTGATCGGCGGCCATGCGCTCGGCGACGATCGCGGCCCACGCCGCGCAGACGTCGTCGATGCGGCGCATGCGCTCGTCGGCGCTCGCACGCTCGGCGCGGGAAGGACGCGCGCTGATCGGCGTCATGTCGTTCGCGCCCGCGGCGTGTCCATTCGCGCGCTCACGCGGCGGAGGCTTCGGGCGCTCCTTCTTCGCGGACGCCTTCGCGCCGGTCGGCTTGGCCGCACCCGCGCGGGTGCCAGCGCGGACTACAGCCGCGCGGCCACGGCCCTTGCGCGTCTCTTGCTCGGATGCCCCTGTTCGGTTCACGAGCGCGATGATGCCACGGCCCCCGCGTCGGTCGAGAGCAGATTCGTGCCAGTGCCGCCGTCGGGGGCGGCTACGCTGCTCGGTGAACCGCCATGTGTGGGAGATTCGCCAACGCGCGTCAGGCCTCGGAGCTCGTGGAGGAGCTGGCCGCGACGATCTCGGGCGGGGCCGAGGCGTGGCGCGGATCGTTCAACGTCGGGCCGGGCAAGGACGCGCCGATCCTCGTGGAGGTGCCCGATCGACGGCTCGGCATCGCGAGGTTCGGGCTGTCGTCGGCGAGCGGACGCCTCCTCATCAACGCGCGCGCCGAGACGCTCGCGAGCAAGCCGACGTTCGCCGAAGCGGCCGCGCGGCGACGCTGCGTGGTGCCTGCCACGGGCTTCTACGAGTGGGAGCGCACGGAGCGTCGGGTCCCCCATCACGTGCACGGCGCGCACGGCGAGCTCTTGCTGCTCGCGGGCGTCTACGACGTGGTGCACGACGCAGCGGGCGCGAAGCTCACGCGCTTCGCGATCGTGACGGTCGCTGCGACGCCGCCGCTCGCGAGCATCCACGATCGGATGCCGCTCGTGGTGCCGCGGGGCTTGCTCGACAGCTGGCTCCAGCGCGGCGAGCTCGACGTGTCGTCCGCGCTCGAGGCGATCACGAGGGCACGACCCGTCGCGCTCGCGATGCACCCCGTCTCGCCCGACGTGGGCAGCGCGGCCAACGACGATCCGCACCTGATCGAGCCTGCCGATCCCGACAAGGACGCGACCGGCTGGCTCGACTTCGGTGACGACGAACGCTGAGAGAGCGAGAAAGAATCCATCGCTTCGAATCGGGCCGCGGCGGAGGGGGGTCCGATGCTCAAACATCCTCGGCCTTCGGCCTGCGGAACTCGCCCTGGACCCCCCACCACCGCGTCCCTTCAGGTCGTGAATCGATTGTTTCTCGCTCCCTGAGAGAGCGAGAAACGATCGTTTCGAGCTCGCCTCAGCGCTTCCGGCGTGCGACGAGCGCGAGGCCGAGCAACGCGAGGCTCACGAGGGCCGCGTGCGATCGACCGCCCGCGCCACGCGCGCCCACCACGGTGCAGCTGCAGCCGCCCTCGTCGGGCGGACCGAGATCGGCGTCGGGGAGCACCGAGCCCGTGTCGATGAAGCGCGCAGCATCCACGCCGGGGCCCGCGTCGACGGTGCTCGTGCCCGCGTCCACCACGACGGGCCCGGCGTCACCGGCGAAGCACTGGCCGCTCTCGTCGCAGAAGCCGCCGCCGCACTCGCCGTCCGGATCGGTCATCGGCGGGACGTCGGTGCACGTGCCGATGTGACCAGGGACCACGCACGAGCGGCACTCCTCGCCGCACGCCTCGCTGCAGCAGATGCGATCGACGCAGTGATCGGTCACGCAGTCCGCGTCGGTGTCGCAGCTCGAGCCATCGGCGCGACGGCGCTCGCACACGCCGCTCGGCGCGCAGAAGGTGCCCTCGGGACACTCACCGTCCGCGCACATCGAGGCGCACTCGGTGTCCGACGCGCAGTAGCCTGCTTCACACGCGGTGCTCGTGCCCGCCATGCACACGCCGGTGCTCGAGCACGTGGCAGCCGTCACGACGTGACCGCCCGTGCAGAACGCGTCGCCGCACGACTCGCCCTCCATGACGGGCGACCAGTCGTTCGCGTCGCGGGCCGGATCGCACACGAGGCACGGGTAGCCCGCGTGCCGCGTGCCGGGCATCACGCACACGCCGCCGATCGCGCACACGCCGCCGGTCGAGACCCAGCCGCGCGGATTGCGCGACGGATCGCACACGAGGCACGCCACGCCCGGAGGGCTCGCGCCGCGCGCGACGCACGCGCGTCCGATGATGCACTGGTCGGTCGGCGGCGTGCTGACGCAGCTGTCGGTCGCCTCCGTGCACACGTCGACCGTGCAGCTCACCGAGTCGTCGCAGCGGTTGCCCGCGCCGCCGCAGTTGCCGGAGCCATCGCAGCGATCGCTCGCCGTGCAGAAGAGACCGTCGTCGCAGAACGTGCCGCGAGGCGCGTCGGGGTAGGTGCACGTGCCGGTGTCGCTGCACACGTCGCTCGTGCATGCGTCGGTGTCCGCGCAGGTCGCGCACATCGCGCCTCGTCGTC
>JAFLCL010000323.1 GCA_017303575.1 Deltaproteobacteria bacterium | reverse complement strand
GCGCGGCGCCGACCGAACGCGCGGCCGCGGGGCCGGGGGCGGCCGCAAGCGACGGCGAAGAGAGCATCACGAACACGCAGGTCCGCGGCGTCGACGAGGGCGGCATCGTCAAGACGCACGGCGATCACCTCGTCGTGCTTCGTCGCGGTCGTCTCTTCACCGTGCGCGTGGGCGACGGCTCGCTCACGCCGGTCGCGATGATCGACGCACCACCGCCCGGCGTGACCGGCGGCTGGTACGACGAGATGCTCATCTCCGGCGATACGATCGTCGTCGTCGGATACAACTACCAACACAGCGGCACCGAGCTCGGCCTGTTCGGCATCGACGCACAGGGCCAGCTCACGCGACGCGGCACGTTCTACCTGCGCTCGGGCGACTACTACTCGTCGCGCAACTACGCGAGCCGCCTCCTCGGATCGACGCTCGTCTTCTACATGCCGATCGCGCTGCCGACGTGGGGCAACCAGCCCGTCGAGCTGCCCGCGATGCGACGCGAGAACGACGACTGGCGCGACCTCGTGCGCGGCGAGCGCATCTACCAGCCGATCCAGGACGTCCAGGGCTACCCGCTCATGCACACCGTCGTGCGCTGTGATCTCGCGGCCACCGCGCAGGGCGGCGATCCCGAGTGCCGCGCCGACGCGATCGTGGGGCCCTCGAGCCGCAACTTCTTCGTCAGCGCGAACGGTGTCTACGTGTGGGTGGGCAACGGCCACGCGGGCAGCGCGAACCGAGGCCCGCAGAACGGGCCGCGCGCGGACGCGGTCGTCTACCGCATCCCGCTCGAGTCGGGGCAGCCCGGCGCGCTGCGCGTCTTCGGACAGCCCACCGATCAGCTCTCGTTCGACGAGGCCGCCGACGGCCACCTCGACGTGCTCGTGCGCAGCGAGGGTGGCGGCGACGCGATGTGGCGGCCCGAGGTCGCCGCAGGTGACGTCGCCCTCGCGCGCCTTCCGATCACGCAGATGAGCTCGGCCGTGCCGACGATCTCGATCGACGCGTACACGCCCCTGCCACGCGTGGAGGGCTACGACTTCCACAACCGCTTCGTGGGCGACTGGGTGCTTTACGGCAACGGCGCCGAGACGCAGTACTACGGCTGGGGTGAGCGTCCGAGCGCGCCCGTCTCGCGCACCTTGTACGCCGCGCCGGTGCGCGGCAGCGCGCGCGACTCGGTGGGCAGCCGCGATCCGTGGGTGTCGATCCCGCTCGAGCACGGCGTGGAGCGCATCGAGGTCATGGGCTCGGACGCCGTCGTGATCGGCGCGGGCGGACGCGATCTCCACTTCGACGCTGTCGTCTTCGAAGGCGCGAGCGCGCGCATCGCGGGCCACTACGTGCAGCCCGGCGCTTCGCAGGGCGAGAGCCGCACCCACGGCTTCTTCTACCGGCAGGACTCACCGACCGACGGCGTGCTCGGCCTCCCGATCCGCGGCGCGAGCAGCCAGGGCTTCGCGGAGATCTGGCAAGGCTCTGCTTCCGTTGCGACTGCGCTGGCGAGCGTGCTCTTCCTCGACGTGAACGATCGCCGCTTCACCGAGATCGGATCGCTCGCCGCGCGCAGCGAGCAGGTCGTCGATCGCTGCATCGCCTCGTGCGCGGACTGGTACGGCAACGCGCGCCCGATCTTCTGGCGCGGCCGCGTGTTCGGTCTGCTCGGCTACGAGCTCGTCGAGGGCCGCATCGAAGGTGGCCGCATCCGTGAGACGCAGCGCACCAACTTCTTCCGCGACATGCCCGCGAGCGCGCCGCGCCCGCACTTTGGTCCCACGGGTCAATGAAGGGTCCTACCGGCCAATGATGGGGCAGTGACGAGGCCTCGATTCGCGGCAATGCTCACGAGGTGCCTCGCCTCGCGTCCCTCGCCCTCCTCGCGCTGACGTCGCTCGCGCAACTCGGCTGTTACGAGACGAACACGCGCGACACGGACGCCGCGATCGACGCCCGCGTGACGATCGATGCGACATCGATGCCGGACGCCTCGAGGCCGGACGCGATCGCCCCGAGGCTCGACGTGGGCCTCGACGCGCTCGTCGCGCCCATCGATGCCGCGTGCCCTTCGATCGTCGAGCGCAACGTCCGCATGTGCGTGCTCACGCCGACGGGGACGCTCCCCGAGGGCGAGCCGTACACGCTGCGTGTGACGCGCAGCACGTGCCGCTGTGAGGCTCGCGTCTGCGACGTGCGTGTCGAGGGCGATCGCATCCGTCTCGGCATCACAGCGTGCGACACGGGCATGCCGTGCGACGAGTGCACCAACGACGCGGAGTGCACGATCCCGCCGCTGCCGAGCGGCGTGTTCCAGGTGATCGTCGACGACGTGCACGCAGGCTTCGTCGAGGTGGAGCCGCGCCGGATGGTCAGCGACGCGACGCCCGCGTGCTGGGCGATCCCCGAGACGCCCGAGGTGCCGCTCGAGTGCGTCGGCGACGTCATCGCCACCTCGACGCGCGGCGAGATCTGCTTCCGCGCGCTCGAGGACGTGGGCTCGTTCGTGCGCTTCCAGCTCACCTACGCGTGCGCAGGCTGCGACGACTGGAGCGGCGGCTGCGAGGCGATCCGCGAGAGCCGCCGCTCGATCCTCCTGCGTCCCGCGGTGCAGCGCTGCGCGTGCCCCGGCTGTCCCTCATGCGCGCCCGACCTCTGCGTGCCGCGCACGGTCATTTGTGAGACGCCACCGCTGCGCGATGGCCTCTACGACATCGACGTGGAGGATCTCGGCGGTGGCCGCAGGTTCGTCGGCGCGCTCGAGGTGCTCGACATCGACGTGCCCGGCCCGGTGGCCTGCACGCCGCTCCCCTGAGTACGAGGCCGTTGGGCGATCAGGCGCCGACGGCGATGACGACGACGGTGATGTTGTCCTCGCCGCCGTTGACGTTCGCCTTCGCGACCATCTCTTCGGCGGCCTTCTGCGGAGCGCCTGCGTGCGCGACGCAGATGGCGAGGATCTCCTCGTCGGTGATCATGCCCGAGAGGCCATCGGAGCAGAGCATGTAGAGATCGCCGGGCTTCGGCGACTCGGGGACGAGGTCCACGACGACCGAGTCCTGCATGCCGAGCGCGCGCGTGATGACGTTCTTCGGCAGCTCGTCGCGCTGCTCCGGCGTGAGGTCCGGGAGCACCGCGAGGTAGTCGTTCAAGAGCGAGTGGTCGCGCGTGAGCTGCGTGATCTCGCCGTTGCGGATGCGGTAGCAGCGGCTGTCACCCACGTGCGCGATGTACATGCGGCCGCGGTCGCGGGCGACGAGCGCGCTGACGATCGTCGTGCCCATGCCGTGCACCTCGCGGTGACGCGAGGAGGTGTCGAAGATGCGCTTGTTCGCGACGCGGATGCCCGTGATGAGGCGGTTCTCTTCGACCGTGAGGTGAGGGTCGAAGTGGAACGGCCACGTCGCGTCTTCCTTCGACGTCGCTTGGAAGAACGACGCCATCGTGTGCGTCGCCATCTTGCTCGCGACGTCGCCTGCGCGGTGCCCGCCCATTCCGTCGGCGACCACGAAAAGATCGAAGTCGGGCAGGATGCAGAACGAGTCCTCGTTGTGCTCTCGCTGCTGGCCGACGTCCGTGACGCCGTGGGCGACGATCTCCATGTCGTGAGAAAGGTCGCCAATCGGAGGCGCGGGTGTCAAGCATCTCGCGGTAGCGTGCGCGACCTATGACGCAGTCCCTCCGCATCGCGCTCCTCCCTGGTGACGGGATCGGCAAGGAGGTGGTGGCCGTCGGCAAGGCCCTCCTCGAGGCGATTCGGGCGCGTCGCGGCCTCTCGCTGGAGCTCGTGGAGCTCGATCTGGGGGCCGATCGCTTCCTCCGAGACGGAGCGACCTTCCCCGAGGCCGACCAGCGCATGGTGCGCGACGAGTGCGACGCGGTGCTGCTCGGCGCGATCGGCGACCCCCGCGTGCCGAGCCTCGACTACGCGCGCGACATCCTCTTCGGCCTGCGCTTCGGGCTCGACCTCTACTGCAACGTGCGCCCCGTGGTGTGCCTCGCGGACTCGCTGATGCCGCTGCGCGACAAGACCGCGTCGCACTGCAACATGGTCGTGTTCCGCGAGAACACCGAGGGCGTCTACGTGAACATCGGCGGCAACTTCAAGAAGGGCACGCCGGACGAGGTCGCGATCAACGAGGACGTGAACACGCGCAAGGGCGTGGAGCGCGTGATCCGCGCGGCCTTCCAGTACGCCGTGACCCACGGCCGCAAGCGCGTGCACATGAGCGACAAGTCGAACGCGATGCCGTACGCGCACGGCCTGTGGCAGCGCGTGTTCAAGGAGGTCGCTGCCGAGCACCCGCAGCTCGAGTGCAAGCACGTGTACGTGGACGCGCTGTGCCTCCAGATGGTGCGCGCGCCCGAGAGCTACGACGTGATCGTCACGAACAACCTGTTCGGCGACATCGTGACGGACCTCGGCGCCGCGCTGCAGGGTGGCCTCGGCATGGCGGCGAGCGCGAACGTGCGCCCCGACGACGCGCGCTGGACGAGCGTGAAGGCCCGCTGTCGCGGCCTCTTCGAGCCCGTGCACGGGAGCGCGCCCGACATCGCGGGCAAGGACCTCGCGAACCCGCTCGCGACGGTCCTCACGGTCGGCATGATGCTCTCGCACCTCGGCGTCGAAGGCGTGGAGGCTCAGCTCACGCAGCTCGTGCGTGACGCGGTCGCGGCGGGCATGACCACGCGTGATCTCGGCGGCGACAAGACCACGAGCGAGGTCGGCCGCTGGGTGATCGATCGCGTCTAGAGAGAGCGGGGCGCCGCGCGGCGGGGTCTGCGCAGCAGACCCCTGGAGCGGGAGTGAGGAGGAGTCTTCGACGATCGAGCCGGCGATCGGACACGCGCGCAGCTCACGAAGTGAGCGAGCACGGGAGAACCCGGGGGAGCTCGAGGGGCCAGAGGTCCCTCGACCCAGGCAAACTCAGAGACCGAGAAACAATCGACTCACGGCCTCAAGGGACGCGGTGGTGGGGGGTCCAGGGCGAGTTCCGCAGGCCGAAGGCCGAGGATGTTTGAGCATCGGACCCCCCTCCGCCGCGGCCCGATTCGAAGCGATGGATTCTTTCTCGCTCTCTCAGAAGCAGGCGCCCACGCCGCACCACGGGCCGTTGCCGGGTGTCATGCCGCGCGGCGCCACGAGGAGGATGCGGCTCTGCGCGCCCACGATGCTGCCGTCCTCGAGCTTCACGAGGTACGTGAACGGATACGCGCGCATGCAGTCGATCAGCGCGTCGTCGCGGTACTCGAAGTCGAGCTGGTAGGTGAACAGCGTGCGGCCCACGACGCCCACGAAGCGCTCCTCCTCCACCAACCCGACGTTCGCGGGCGGTGTGCCGGCGACGGCTGTCGCGCGGAGGAAGAAGTCGTTCGCTGTCGTGGTGTCACCGAGCGGTCGCGGCCGCGCCGAGAAGCCGCCGACGTAGCTGCCGCCTTCGCCGCGCACCGTGTACGTGAGCGCGACCGAGGTCGTCTGCAGCCGATCGGTGGGGAGCACGACGAGGTCGTCACGGTCGGGCGAGTCGACCATCAGCGCGTCACCGAGCACGTGGATCTCGACGAGGTCGGAGAAGCCATCGCCGTCGGTGTCGGCGTTGCGCGGATCGGTGCCGCGCGAGAGCTCGGTGTCGTCGCAGAGGCCGTCACCGTCGCTGTCGCTCGGCGCGGGCGCGTCGTCCTCGACGATCACCGACGCGTCTGTCCCCGGCCGCGGACCGCAGCCTGCGATGCCAGCCACGAGGACGAGGAGCGACGGCATCCAGAGGAGCAGCCGGGCACCGTCTCTGTCGCGGCGCGACACGATCGGAGCGTGCGGGCTCTCTCCCCGATCGGCAAGCGCGACCTTGCGATCCAAGGAGCGCGACGGTAGGCACTCGATTCCTCATGAACGTGACGAAGAAGCCCCTCGATCCCTCGGCCACCGGCAAGGAGACCGCGCCGCTCTCGTTCACGTACCGATGGCAGGACGCAGCGCTCTACGCGCTCGGCATCGGCGCAGGGCAGAACGATCTCTCGTTCGTCTTCGAGGGCCTCGAAGGCGACGCGCCGATGAAGGTGTTCCCCACGTACGCGGTCATCCCCACGTACGAGGCGTGCAAGGCGATGTTCGGCGTCGTCGGTGGCGACTTCGGCGGCGTGGTGCACGGCGGTCAGCTGATCCGCCTCCACAAGCCCTTCGCGCCCAGCGGCACGCTCAGCACGATCGGCAAGGTCGCGAGCGTCGGTGATCTCCGACGCATGGCGCAGGTCGTCTTCTCCACCGAGACACGCGACGAGCAGGGCGAGCTCGTGTGCGAGACCGAGTGGACGATCATGTACCTGCTCGACGGCGGCTTCGGCGGCGAGGCACCCCCCAAGAGCGTTCGCGTCCGCGCGCCCGAGCGTGCGGCCGACTGGACGGTCGAGTACCCCACGAGCCCCTCGCAGGCGCTGCTCTACCGACTCTCGGGTGACTACAACCCGCTCCACGCCGATCCGCGCGCCGCGGAGAAGGCCGCCAAGGTCACCGAGGGTCGCCCGATCCTCCACGGCCTCTGCACCTACGGCTACCTCGGTCGCGCGCTCGTCGAGCACGAGTGCGGTGGTGATCCGAGCAAGCTGAAGCTCTTCGCGGGCCGCTTCTCGAAGCCGGTGTGGCCGGGTGAGACGCTGATCGTGAGCGGCTGGCGCGACGAGAACGATCCGCGCCGCGTCGTCGTCCAGGCCGGAACGAAGGAGCACCCGGACGAGCCGGTGTTCACCAATTCATGGGCAGAGATCGCCCGCTGAGTCAGGCCGAGCTGAACCGAACCGAAACGAGGAAGTCATGAAGAAGCTGAGCAAAGAGATCTGGATCGTCGGCGCCAAGCGCACTGCGTTCGGCGAGTTCAGCCAGTCCTTCAAGGACATCAGCGCGATCGACCTCGCGGTGATCTCGACGAAGGCCGCGATCGCGCAGTCGGGCCTCAACGCCGACGAGATCGATCAGGTGATCCTCGGCAACGTGCAGCAGACGTCCAAGGACGCGATCTACGGCGCGCGTCACGTGGGCCTCAAGTCGGGCATCCCGATCGATCGCCCTGCGCTCACCGTGAACCGCCTCTGCGGATCGGGCTTCCAGGCCGTGATCAGCGCGGCCGAGCAGATCCTCCTCGGTGAGGCCAAGGCCGTGGTCGCGTCCGGCTCGGAGAACATGAGCCAGGCGCCCCACGCTGTGTGGGGCCTGCGCGACGGTGGCGCGAAGTTCGGCAAGCCGCCCGAGATGGTCGACACGCTCTTCACCGCGCTGCACGACACGTTCACCGGCTCGCCGATGGGCATGACCGCCGAGAAGCTCGGCGCGCAGTACGGCATCACGCGCGAGCAGTGCGACGCGCTCGCGGCGCGCAGCCAGCAGCGCTGGGCCGCGGCGTGGGAGGCGGGCGGCTTCAAGGACGAGATCACGCCCGTCGAGATCCAGGAGAAGAAGGGCGTGAAGGTCGTCGACAAGGACGAGCACCCGCGCATCTCCACGATGGAGCAGCTCGCGAAGCTGCCGTCGGTCTTCAAGAAGGACGGCCTCGTCACGGCGGCGAACGCGTCGGGCATCAACGATGGCGCCGCGACGCTGATCGTGGTCGACGGCGAGTGGGCCAAGTCGCGCGGCCTCACGCCGCTCGCGAAGCTCGTGCAGTGGGGCGTCTCGGCCGTCGACCCGACGATCATGGGCATCGGCCCCGCGCCCGCGATCCGCAACGCGCTCGATCGCGCGGGCCTCAAGCAGGACGAGGTCGATCTCTTCGACGTGAACGAGGCGTTCGCGGCGCAGTTGCTCGCCGTGGAGAAGGAGCTCGGCCTCGACCCCGCGAAGACGAACGTCAACGGCGGCGCGATCGCGCTCGGCCACCCGCTCGGCGCGAGCGGCGCCCGCATCACGGCGAACCTGATCTACACGCTGCGCCGTCAGAACAAGCGCTTCGGCGTGGGCTCGGCGTGCATCGGCGGAGGCCAGGGCCTCGCGGTCGTGCTCGAGCGCGCCTGATCGAACGATGGGGGACGCCTACCGCGACGATCGCGAGGGGCTGCGCGCGAGGCTGATCGAGGCCGAGCGCGCAGCAGCCATCGCCGAAGCACACGCGCGTGCCGAGCCGCGTGTGGACCACGGCCGATCCATCTCCGAGTGTCACACGCGCGTGATCTGCGAGGAGACGGTCCACGAAGGCCTGGCCGCGTGCGGTGACCGCGAACACCTCACCGACCCGGGGCGGCTCGAGGTGAACCTCGTGACGGGCCAGATGACGGTCGACGGCGAGCGCTATCGCCTCTGACGAGACGGCTTCGGGCTACGCTCGACGCTCATGGGCGATGCGTACAGAGACGAGCGCGAGGCGCTGCGATCGAAGCTCGAAGAGAGCGAGCGAGAGCTCGGTGCGTCACGCGAGCGCGTGCGCGCGCTCGAAGCGGAGGTGTCGATCGCGACCTCGACACCGTCGTCGGGCGCGAGCGTTCTTCGCATCGTCGTGACGGGTCTCGTGTGCGCCATCCTCGGCGCGGTCGCGGTGCTCGTCGCGCACCGCGGCGACGCGAGCGTCTACGAGACGCGATGGCTCTCGCTGCACTCCGCCGAGATCGGCGTGACGCGGCTTCGCGACGATCGCTCGTGCCGCCTCCGGTTCGAGCGCACGCGCTCCACCGAGCCCCATGGACCCCCGAACGCCGTGTGCATCACGCGCGTGACGTGCGAACGCACGCTCTACGACGGCCTCACGATGTGCGCCGACCACCAGCACCTCACCGACACGGACAGCGCGGAGTCCGACGGTGACGGCCGCATCGAGGTCGACCTGCTCGCCGGCACGATGACCGTCGACGACGAGGCCTTCCGCTTCTGATCCAGGGAACGTCTTCGTCCCCTGTCTCTGCGCTCACGGCGTGCCGATGGCAGCATCGATCAGCGCCACGGGCGTCGTCTTGGCGTGGGGCAGCACTTCGGCGATCACGTCGAAGTCCTTCACGTTCCAGGTGACGACCGTGGCACCGACGCGCCGCGCGGATGCGACGATGAGGGCATCCTCGAGGAACGACTTCGTTCGCAGATCGGCGTGGCGATCCCAGATCTTCGACTGCGCCGTCCCAGCCAGCGTCCAGTCGTCGTGGTTCGGCGTCGCGAGGCGGCCCGCGCGCGTCGTGGCCCGCAGCGCGCGACGAACTCGGGCGCGCCCCGGCTC
>JAFLCL010000322.1 GCA_017303575.1 Deltaproteobacteria bacterium | reverse complement strand
CGCCCTCGGTCGCGCCGCCCTCGGTCGTGCCGCCCTCGGTGGTCCCGGCTGCCGAGCAAGACGCCTGTCCCTCCGAGTGCTCGTGACCCGCGCTGCACGAGGCCTGTCCGCCGCTCGTCTCGGTGCTGGTCGAGTCGGTGGTGCTGGCGCCGGAGCCGCCACCACCGCATGCCGTCGCCGAGAGGCCGAGCGCCGCAGCGGCGGCGAGGAAGAGGCCCTTCTTGAGATCCTGGTTCATCGTGATTGTCTCCTGATCGGTCGTGTCTCGATCGCCGCGAACGACGCGCGATCGGAAGCGCGGGAGCCTACACGTCGCGCCGCACGCAGGGAATGACGACGAGACACGAGGCGCCTCTCCGTTCGGGAGGCGCCTCGTCGGTGACGCTCGCGCGTCGTCGATCCACGCGAGCTCACTCGCAGGAGCCGGCAGCGCGTCGCGCGATGCGCTCCACGAGGCCGTCGATCAGCGCGTCGAACGTCGGGTCGCAGATCGAGGCGAGCACGGTGCCCGAGCCTCGCGCGTCGAGCTGTCGCGCGGTCTCCACGATGCGCGTCGGCGGGAACGCGACGCCGTTGTCGGAGCTGCACGAGGGCTCGAGGTTGGTGCCCATCGCGTTCACGATGGGGGACATCGCGGCGTGGGCCGCGAGCGCGTCGTAGTCCACGTTCGCCGCGTCGCTGATCGCGCCGCTCGGGACACCGGTGACCGCCGCGAACACGAGATCCGCCGGCTCGGCGCGCAGCCCGGCCAAGCCATCGACGTAGCGGGACACCGGCTGGACCACGCCCATCGAGGGATCGGAGAACTCGTGGCCGCGGAGGTTGAGCGGCACGGCCGCGAAGCGCGGATCGCCCGCGACGAACACGCCGGTGTCGAGCACCGACATGTCGTTCTCGTCGGTGACCTCGAGCACCGCGAGGATGGAGCTCGAGCGGAGGAAGCCTTCGTTCTCGCCGTCGCCGTGGGGTGCGCGATCGCCGAGGAAGGTGGGCGTCGACCAGCCCGACGCGGTCCAGTCGGTCGGCGCGCTCGGCGAGATGGCGAGCAGCGTGGCCTCGAGCTGCTGCTCGAAGCCGCAGCCGCCGATGCCGACCTGCGTCGTGCAGTCCACGTGGTGCACGAAGGCCTCGAGCGAGCTCGGGTCCGACTCGTCGTAGCGAGCGAACGGCTCGTCGATGTCGGCGCACGCCGGGTGCTCGACGCGCGCCCGATCGAGGAGAAGGCCGTCGTCTCCCCAACCCGTCGCACACGTCGGGACGCCCTCGTTGTCGCCCGCGCCGAGGTCGGTGGTCGTCACGCCGATGTGGATGCTCTCGAGCGCAGGGAAGTCCTGGATGCCGTCGCCGTCGCGATCACCGCTCGCGAGGATCTGCGCGATGCGGGGCAGCTGTGCGCGGAGCAGCGCCTGCTCCTCGTTCATCGAGTTGGAGTTGTCGACCACGAGGAGCAGATCGAGCTCGCCGTTCGCCGTGTCGCAGCAGCCCTCCCCCGAGCACGCGGTGCCCACGAACGCGCTCGAGAAGTGCTGGGTCTCCGCGATCGCGTAGCCGTCGACGACGCGCGTGGCGCGCGGGACGTACGCCTCACCATCGCGCTGGCTCCAGAAGATCGTCGCGAGCGCGGGGTCGCCGTCGAACGGGATGCGCACCTCGATCGGTCGCGCGAACGACGTGCCCTCGGGCTCGAAGCGCACGACGGGCGAGAAGCCCGTGAACGCGCCGGGAGGCGCAGCGCCGTCGACGATGACGCGGATCTCCTGCGCGCTGGTGAGCGCGCCCGCGGGGATCGCGATCTGCATCGTGCCCACCTCGATCATCCCGCCCTCGGGGCCGATCAGCGCGCTCGCGCTCTCGCCGGGGACGATGGGCGCCACGGGCCGACCGTTGGTGCTGGGGCAGCCCGCGAGCAGCGTGGCCTGCGCGCCCACCGCGGGCAGGCCCAGCGCGAGCACCAGCCCCCACGTGTACCAACTGCCACCCGAGCGACCCGTCGACATGTTCCTGCGGCTCATCACGTCACCTCCGAGGATGAGTCGACGAGCCCGGCCCGCTTTTCCGATCGTGTCCGCGCGTCGCGCGAAAAAAGTCAGACCGCCGCGATCACGCGCCCGATCCGGGCGAAGCCCTCGGCGAGGTCGCTCTCGGTCGAGACGAGCGGCGGCGCGATCACGATCGTTCGCGCCTGCTTGTTCGGGTGCACGTAGAGCCGCGCGTCCGAGAGCGCCTTCGCGACCGCGGCGAAGCGCGCGTCGTCGCCCGCGATGTCGAGCGCCGCCAAGAGTCCCTTGCTTCGCGTGCGGGGCAGCGTCGCGGGGTGACGATCCTGCAGCGCGGCGATCGATCGAGCGACGCTCTGGCCCAGCGTGCTCGCGCGCGCGACGAGGTCCTCTTCGTCGTAGATGCGCAGCGCCTCGAGGCCTGCGGCCACGCCCAGCGGATGTCCGTAGAACGTGAGGCCCGCGTAGAGCACGTGATCGTCGAAGTGCCTCGCGACGCGCTCGTGCACGAGCACCGCGCCGAGCGGCGCGTAACCGCCCGTGATGCCCTTGCTCACCGTGATCAGATCGGGCGACGCGCTCCCCAGCGACTCGAAGCCGTAGTAGGTGCCGAGGCGTCCGAAGCCGTTGAGCACGCAGTCGGCGACGAGCAGCGTCTCGTGCGCGTCACAGCTCGCGCGGAGGGCATCCCAATACCCTGGAGGTGGAACGAGGCAGCCGTTCTGTCCGGGCACCGGCTCGACGAACACCGCCGCGATCGATCGCGGTCCCTCGAGCTCCATCGTGCGCGCGATCGACTCCGCCGATCCCCCGCCCTCCACCACGAGCGCGCCGCCCGGAGTGCGTGACTCGTAGCAGTCGAGCACGTGCACCGCGCCGACCATCGCGGGCTCGAGCACGGGGCGTCGGTAGTCACCCGAGATCGCGAGCGCGCCCATCGTCGCGCCGTGGTAGCTGCGGTAGCGCGAGAGCGTCTTGTGGCGACCGGTGACGAGGCGCGCGATCTTGAGCGCGTTCTCCACCGCCTCGGAGCCGCCCAAGGTGAAGAAGACCTTGGTGAAGCCTGCGGGCGCCTTGGCGAGCAGCGCCTTCGCTAGCGCCGTCTTCGCGGGATAGAGCCCGCTCGGCACCGTGAGCAAGAGCTCGTCGCACTGCTTCTTGATCGCGTCGGCGATGCGGCGCTGCCCGTGCCCGAGGTTGGCTTGGTAGCTGAGCGATCCGAAGTCGAGCCAACGCTCGCCGTCCTTCGTGTCGAACCACGCGCCCTGCCCGCCGGTGATCTCCATGGGTGCGGCCTTCTTCTGGGCGGACCACGTGAAGAAGAACGGATGCTCGTCGCGCTGCATGCCGCGGGTGTATGCGATGGGCGCCCTCCGAGCGAGCGCGTCACGCACGAGCGCAAGAGCGCGCCGCGCGGGCACGGGACGAACCGGCGTATCCTCGAACGCCGATGCTTCGACACGACCGGCTCGCGGGGCTCACGAGCGCCTCGATCGCTCTCGCGCTGCTCACGATGGGCTGTCCGTCCGCAGCGCCCACCGTCAACGTCGACGTGCGCACCGACTACGTGGCCGCGCTCGAGTTCGATCAGGTGCGCACGCGCCTCGACGACCTCGAGGCGCCCATCGTGCGCGTCATCCGCAGCGACGACTACGCGCGGCGGCAGCGAGTCGCCGAGTTCCGCGACGTCGCGCCCGGCGTGCACCGCGTCAGCGCCGAGCTGCTGCTCGACGACACTGTGATCGGCGAGCGACACGGCCTCGTCAGCGTCTCGGCCGATCGGGTCGTCGTCTACTCGATCACGCGCGACTGCGCGGGCGTCACCTGCCCCTTGCCCTCGGGCAACCCGGGCTTCGACGCGTGCCTGGGCGGTCGCTGCGTCGACCCGTCGTGCGTCGAGGGCGAGCCCGATCCCGCGCTCTGCGGCGTGCCCGAGTGCACCACCGATCTCGACTGTCCGTCGACGATCGACTGCGTGGACGGCGAGTGCACCGATGGCGTGTGTCTCCTCCTCGGCGATGCGTCGCGCTGCGAGAGCGGGCAGTGGTGCGATCCCTCGAGCGGCTGCCGCGCGCTCGGCCAGGATCCCGACGCAGGACCGCGCGACGCAGGACCGCGCGACGCCGGACCGACGACGGACGCGTTGGTGTCGGACGACGCGTCGTTGCTCGCCGATGCCTTCGTCGCGCCCGACGACGCGTGGTCGCCGCCCGACGCCGTGGCCTGCGCGGAGGGGACGAGCGAGGCCTGCGGCACGGACGTCGGCGCCTGCGTGGAGGGTCGCCGCACGTGCACCGCGGGCGCGTGGAGCGCGTGCGAGGGCTCGATCGAGGCCACCCTCGAGACCTGCGACGATCGCGACGAGGACTGCGACGGCACGACGGATGAGGACTTCGCCTTGGGCACGAGCTGCGACGGCACCGATCGCGATCTCTGCGCCGAGGGCACGTTCGCGTGCGACGGCGCCGGTGGTGTGCGCTGCTCCGACGCGACGGGCGACGCGATCGATCTCTGCAATGCGATGGACGATGACTGCGATCCGGCCACCGCCGATGGCAGCGGCGATCCGGGCGTGGGCATGCCGTGCGACGGCGCGGACGGCGACCTGTGTCGCGAGGGCACGAGCCGCTGTCTCGCGGCCACGATCACCTGCGACGATGCGTCGAGCACGAGCGTCGAGACGTGCAGCACGCCGGGCGACGAGGACTGCGACGGAGCGAGCGACGAGATCTGCATCGTCACCACGCCCTCGGGCTGGCAGCCCGAGACGATCTCCGTGGGTGGCTCGGGCATGTGGGGCCGCATCGTCACGGACGTGGAAGGTGGCCTCCACGTGGCGAGCTACGACAACGGCAACAACGACCTCCGCTACGCGTACCACCCACGCGGCGGCTACTGGGACCTCGAGACCACCGACACAGCGGGCACCGTCGGACAGTACGCGTCCGCCGCCGTCGACTCGATGGGCGGCGCGCACGTCGTCTACTACGACGCGACGAACGCCAACCTCAAGCACGCCTACCGGCCGCGCGGTGGGAGCTGGGTCTTCAGCGTCGTCGACTCGACGGGCTCGGTCGGTCAGTACGCAGCCCTCGCGATCGATCGCGACGACGGACTGCACGTCGCGTACCGTGACTCCACCAACGACGAGCTCCAGTACGCGTACCGAGCCGCGGGCGCTGCATGGTCGACGCCGGTGCTCGTCGACACGACCTCGAACGTCGGCCACTTCGCGAGCATCGCGGTGGACGACATGGGCGACGTCTACATCGCCCACTACGACACGACGAACAACGATCTCCGCTTCGCACACCGCGTCGCCGGCGGCTCGACGTGGACGCTGAGCGCGCCCGTCACCGCCGCGAGCGTCGGGCAGTACACAGCCGTCGCGGTCGATCCCTCACGCGTCGTGCACGTCCTCTACTACGACGCCACGGGTGGAGATCTCGAGCACGTCTCTCGCCCCTATGGCGGCAGCTTCGGAGCGCCCTCGGTCGTCGACGGTCTCGCGACGAACGTCGGCACGTACGCGAGCCTCCGCGTCGACTCCACCGGCACGCTGCACGCGGCCTACCGCGACGAGACGTCGAACGATCTCCGCTACGCGAGGCGCCCCGCGGGAGGCTCGTGGGCGAGCACGCTCGTCGACCCGAGCGGCAACCGCGGCACCTTCACCTCGATCGCCGTCGACACGCTCGGGGTCGTGCACGTCGCCTACCGCGACGAGGACGCGAACGCGCAGCGCTACGCGCAGCGGAGCGCCTCCGGGACGTGGACGATCTCGGTCGTCGACGCCTACGACGGCGCAGGACAGTACGGCGCGATCGCGAGCGATCCGGGGGGAGGGCTCTTGCTCGCGTACCACGCCACCGCGGACGCGGACCTCCGCACTGCGACGAAGGAGCCGGGCGCGCCGTGGCACATCGAGACCGTCGACACGGCAGGCGACGTGGGCACGTACGCGTCGGTCGCCGTGGACGGCATGCTCGGCGTGCACCTCGCGTACTACGACGCCTCGAACGACGACCTCCGCTACGCCTACCGCGCCGCGGGTGACACGACGTGGACGCGCGGCATCGTCGACGCGACAGGCTCCGTCGGCCACTACACCTCGATCGCCGTCGACGCCTCGCGCCGCGTGCACATCGCCTACTACGACGTCTCGAACACGAACCTGAAGTACGCGACCCGCGCGTTCGGGGTCTCGAGCTGGACGATCGAGACGGCGGACGCGACCGCCTCGGTCGGGCAGTACGCGAGCCTCGGCCTCGACGCGACCGGCACCGTGCACGTCGTCTACTACGACGCCACGAACGACGACCTCGATCACGCGCGGCGTCCCGCGGCGGGCGGATGGACGCTCTCGACCGTCGACGCCGTGGGCACCACGGGCCTCTGGACCTCGATGGCCGTCGACGCAGCGGGAGGCCTGCACGTCGCCTACCACGACGCGACCGGTGACGACCTCCAGTACGCGCATCGCTCGCCGGCCGGCAGCTGGACGCTCGCGACGCCCGACGCGACGGGCCTCGTCGGGACCTACGCCTCGATCGCGCTCGACGCGAGCGGCGGCATCCACATCGCCTACCGCGACGCGACGATCGAGACGGGCACGATGCTGCCGCGCAACGACCTTCGCCACGCGTACTCCGCGACCGGCGCCTCGTGGACGACCGAGCTCGTCGAGGCGCGCGCGAGCGCGCTCGGACACCACACGAGCTCCGTGGTGGACGCCGATGGGCTGCTCCACGTGATCCACCGCGACGACACGCACGGCTACGCGCGCCACGTGTGGCTGGCGCTCTGAGGTGCAGCGCGTCGTCTACAGCGTCATCGTCGCGTTCCTTCGCCTCGTCACGCGCGTCTTCTTCCGCACGGTCGAGGTCGTCGGACGTGATCACGTGCCGCGCGAGGGCGCGGTGGTCTTCGTCGGCAACCACCCGAACTCGCTCGTCGATCCGATCGTGATCACGACGACGTGCGGCAGGCGCGTGCGCTTCGCCGCGCGTGATGGCCTCTTCTCCACGCCCATCCGTCCGATCCTCTGGGCCCTCGGCAGCGTGCCCATCCGACGCAAGCAAGACCAGGCGAGCGCGGACGCGAAGCTCGACAACAGCGAGGCCTTCGATGCGCTGCATGCCGTGCTGTCCGCGGGCGACGCGTTCGGCATCTTTCCCGAGGGCGTGAGCTACACCGAGCCCGAGCTGCAGCCGCTCAAGACGGGCGCTGCGCGCATCGCGCTCTCAGCCGTGGAGCGCGGCATCGCCGTGACGATCGTGCCCGTCGGTCTCCACTACCGACGCAAGCAGCACTTCCGCGGTCGTGTGCTCGTGCAGTTCGGTCGACCGATCCAGCTTCGTCCTGCGGCGAGCGCGGCCGAGGGCACCTCACGCGAGGCGGCGCGCGCGCTCACCGAGGACATCGAGCTCGCGCTGCGCGCGCTCACCCTCAACGCGAAGGACTTCGACACGCTGCGCGTGCTCGATGGGGTTCGTCGCCTCTACGTGCCCGAGGAACGTGAGCTCTCGCTCGCGGAAGAGGCCGAGGTCACGCGTCGGCTCGTGACGCACTGGGAGGCCAAGCGCGACGTGCCCGAGGTCGCCGCGTTCTACGCAGACGTCGAGGCGTGGCTCGCCGTGCTCGACGCGCTCGGCCTCTCGGACTGGGATCTACGCAAGCCGGTCTCGAGCTTCGGCTGGGCGTTCCGCGTGATGCGCCATGTCTCGCTGCTCGTGCTCGAGGTGCCGCTCGCGCTGCCGGGCCTTCTGCTCCACGCGCCGCTGGTGTGGGTGGTCACGCGCGCGGGCGACATGTTCATCGAGCGCGACGATGTGAAGGCGACGCTGCGCATGGTCGTCGGCGTCGCCACCGTGCTCGTGACCTACGTCGCCATCGGGATGGCGGTCGTCGCGATCGATCCGAGCGTGGATGGCGCGCTGCGCGCGCTCGGCGTGATCGTGTTCCTCGCCCTCTCGGGGCTCGCCGCGATCCGCGTGCTCGAGAAGCAGGCGGTCGTGCGCCACGGCCTCCGCGTGCTCACGCGCATCCTCGCGATCGGCGGACAGCTGGACGCCCTCCGCGCGCAGCGCGATGCGTTGCGCGCCCGCATCCCCGCGATCGCGCAGGCCCACGCCGATCCCACGATGGACCGCATCGTCACCAACGACGACCTCGTCGCTTCTCACACGACGAGCGAAGGCTGATCACAGGCGATCACAGGTGACCTGGTTGACGCCGCCGCCAGCGCAGCTGCCGCACGAGAGCGAGCAGCGTGAGCCCGAGGTGCGGTAGCCGGCGGGGCAGGCCGCGCACGACGTGAACGAGTCGTCGTTCACCGCGCAGCTCGCTTGGTTCTGTCCGCCGCCCGCGCACGATCCACACGAGAGCGAGCAGGTGAACGACTCGGGGTGGTAGCCCGCCGGGCACGCCGCGCAGGATCGGAAGCTCGTGCCGCAGTTGGGCTGACAGTTCGCTTGGTTCACGCCGCCGCCCGCGCACGATCCGCACGCGAGCGAGCAGGTGAACGACTCGGGGTGGTAGCCCGCGGTGCACGCCGCGCACGAAGGTCCGCCGCCGGTGCACGTGCACGCCGAGCAGCCCTCGGACCAGTGACAGGCCGAGTCGCACTCGAAGGCCTGACACACGCCGCAGGACACGCCGTCGACCGACGTGGACGTCACGCCCGGCTCGCACTCGCCCATGCCCGTGCAGCCCGTCGCGAGGCCCCAGCGACAGCTCGAGGAGCACGTGCGCGTGCGCGTGCCGCACCGCTCGCACGGCACCGTCTCCACCATGCCCGCGTCGCACTCACCCATGTCGGAGCAGGCGCCCAGCGTTCCCCACGTGCAGCTGTCGAGGCAGGTGCGCGTGCGCGTCCCGCAGCGCTCGCACGGAGTTTCCTCGCGCATCCCGGGCGTGCACTCGCAGGCGGAGCACATGCCCGACACGCAGCGGGATCCCGTCGCGCACGGTGACGTGCCCGGACAGCACGCCTGCCCCATGCCGCCGCAGCCAGTGCACGTTCCCGCTTCGCAGGTGAGGCCCACGTTGCAGCCGTCGCCCGCGCAGCACGGATCGCCCGAGCGTCCGCATGCGCTGCAGATCCCGGCGCGACACACGAGGATGCCAGTGCACGGCGTGGCGCCCACGCAGCACGCGCCGCCGAGCACGCCGCAGCCCGCGTCGTCCGCGCCGCCGCT
>JAFLCL010000321.1 GCA_017303575.1 Deltaproteobacteria bacterium | reverse complement strand
GCGTCGACGCGTCGCGCGCGCGTGGCGGCTCGGCGAGGTACGCGGCAGCCCCGCGCTGCTCGGCCCCGCACGACAGCGCCAGCCTCTCGCGATCGAGGCGCCGATCCTCGAGTCGATCTCCCCCGACGGCCGCTGGGCCGTGATGTCGGGCGACCGCGAGGAGGGCGACTTCATCTACCGGCGCCTGTGGATGCTCGATCTTGCGCGCGGCCGTGTGCTCGCGCTCGCGAGCGACGACGAGAGCCCACGACGAGCTTGGCCCACGTCGCTCGCCCCCCGCGCGCTGTCGGATCACGACGCGATGGTGACAGCCTCGATCGGCGCCACCGGCGAGACCTCGGTGTGGTGGCGCGGCCCGACGCTGGTGATCGGCGAGCGCCTGCTGATCACGCCCGGCCGCTCCATCGTGACGCTCCCGGGCGCCCTCGTCCGCTGATCAGTGCTTGCGACGACGCTCGAGCGCTTGGATGCGCTGCTCGTGATCGTCGACGCGGTCCCGATCGTCGAGGCGCTTGGCGAGCACGTCTTTGACCTCGCGCACGACACCGGCGAGCGCGACGATCTCGGTGGCCAGCCGCACCTCGGCCTCGGTCTGCCGACGTGCCAGCAGATCGACCTTGTCATTCGTGGCGTCCAAGCGCCTGTTCGTCTCTTCGAGACACACGCCGAGGTGGTCCACGCGTTGGTTCGTGCCTCGGATCTCGTCGCGGATCTGCTCGAGGACCTTCAGCGTCATGTCGGCAACACAGCCATCGTTCCCTCCCAGAGTAGCCGAGCCCACACTCGGCAGCGAGGGACGGACCGGTGTGCTTCGTTCTGACAGCGGCACAACAACGACGGCGCCCAGAGCTCTGGTCCAGATGTCCGCGCGTGGTCCCAGCCGCCTAGTCGATGTCGAAACCTCAACCCTTCGGGTTTCCGAGTCGACGGAGGATCCAGGAACGCCAAGGGTCGGCGTTCCGGAGGCGTCGACCGACTCCGAAATCGCGAACCGTTCGCATTCCGGAGGCTCGGTCGACACCGGATCGCCGAAGGTTGGCGCTCGAGAGAGGACCACCGGCGCGAGATCGCCGACCGTTGCGGTCGTCGAGCCCGGCGCCCATGCAGGATCGCGGACCCTCGGTGCTCCAGCGTCGACGCCGATTCCGAGCACGGCAACGGCCCGCGTGCACAAAAGCGCTTACGCGCCCCGACTTCCGCGGCGACATGTCGCGCTTCGAGCTTGGCGTCACGACAAGGCACTCCAAGCCCGCGGGAAATGGAGGTTCTGGAGGGCCATTGACGCGATGCGCTTTCCCTGGGGAATCCGGGGTTCCGCGGGCTGCCGAGATCCGCGGACGACAAGCCCTCGACATGGACGAGAGTGAGGCGGCTGTGGCCGAGATCGAGCGCACCGACGACGCGTGGAGCTTCTACGAGCGCAGCCTCGGGACGCGGACCAAATGCCGGGTGGTGTCAGACGTGTGCGCCGTGTGGAGGTCGGAGGTGACGAAGGGCCGCGCCGTCGCGCAGGCACTCTTGGCGTACTCGTTCGTCGCCTTGCCCGGCGTACGCGATGATGATCTGGGCCCATCGATCAACCCTTCAGGTAGGACCAGGCGAAGAGCGTCCGATCGACTTCGACGAATTTGTTCGAGAGTGTGTGGCCCTGGCGGTGTTGGGACTGGTCCCGCCGACTACGACGTGGGAGGGCAGGTGTGGAGTTCCCGCGGGAGCACCGCTGACCCACCCCCGGCCCCTCCCGCTGGCGGGAGGGGTGCCTGTTCGACGTACCGGGTTTGGGCGCCTCTGGGTGAGTGGAGGTCAGTTCCTGTGGCGAGGCCTCGCGGACCCACCCCCGGCTCCTCCCGCTGGCGGGAGGGGTGCCTGATCGACGGACCGGCTCTGGTGTCGAGACCCTTAGAGGCGGCCGACGAACTGGAGGAGGAAACCCTCGAATGGAGGGACCTCGCGGCAGACTCCGCCTGAGCAGATCGTGCCGCCCGGGGTCGTGCCCACGAAGCCTCGGACGAACGTGCCAGGGTCGAAGTTCCAGCGCACCTCGAGCGACGGATAGAGCTCGCCGCCGAGGAAGTTGTAGTCGCGCTCTGCGCGCTGGAGGTTCTCGCCGCGCTTGTAATCCGTCCATCGGAGCACGAGCGAGATCGCGAGCTGGATGTTGTACGTGTAGGTCACCGACGCGCCGCCGACCTGGAAGTCACGCACCGTGTCGAAGGGCACTTCTTGCTCGAAGCGGTGATCGAGCACGAGGTCGAAGCTGTGCTCGCCCTCGCCCAGCGTCACGTCGACCATCCCGTGGATCATCCTGCGATCCATGTCGCCCGCGCGGCGCATCGTGCTCGCCACGTCGTGAAGCAACGTCTCTTGGCGAAACCCAGCGCTTGCGTTGATCGACCAATTGACACCCTCGCCGTACTCCTGTCGCTTCTGCAGCGTCAGCCAGCCGTGCGTCACGAGGATGCCGTCGAAAGGGTCGCGGAGCGCATCCTCGTTGAGCGCGAAGAACGAGCCGTTCACCGAGAATTGCCAGGGGCCGGGGAGGAACGCGTAGTCGATGCGCACCGAGCCGCCGCGCTGGTTGCCGATCACGCGCAGACGCTGCGGGC
Organism: Deltaproteobacteria bacterium; assembly: GCA_017303575.1. Taxonomy (GTDB): domain Bacteria; phylum Myxococcota_A; class Polyangia; order Polyangiales; family Sandaracinaceae; genus JAFLCL01. The sequence continues at coordinate 6,592 of JAFLCL010000321.1, read as the reverse complement.
CGTCGAACTCGAGGCCGGGGGCGGCGCTGTAGATGCGGTAGGGGTTGCCCTCGAGTGTGGTGGGGGCGACGAGGAAGTTCGTGTAGTCCTTCGACTCGAAGAGCACCGTCAGCTCGTCGGCGAGGATCTGCGCAGAGGCATAGATGCCGCGGCCGAACTCGTGATCTTCGGGGCCGAGTCCGCCCGTCGAAGTCTCGCGCTGCGTGGTGCGGCGAAGGCCGTTCGCCTCGACGTAGAGCGCGAGGTGGCCGTCGGCGAGCGAGGGCGCCTCGAACGTCCAGCCCAGCACGTCGACGGCGCGGTCGTAGGTGAGCTCGCTGGTCTGGAGGAAGAAGTCGCGGCCTTCCTGCTCGAACCACACGCGCACCGCGTGGCCGCTGAGCTGGAACATGTCGTCGGGGCCGAACGTCGCGCCGATCGTCGCTGCGGCCACGAGATCCGCGGGGTCCTGGAAGATCCGCAGCGTGATCGGATCCTGGTTCTGCGGGTTCGCGAGGCCGGTGTGCAGGCGGAAACGGAAGTGCCCGTCGTCGAAGCGTACGTGCGCGCCGCGGAGGGCGTTGTCCACGCCGAGCAAATCGACCTTGCGGAACGAGAGCGCCACGCCGCGTCCGATCACGAGCTGCGTGTCGCCGAGCTCGACGGACCAGCCCTCGTGATCCCAGCGCAAGACGATGCGCTCGGGGCGCACGTCCCAGCTGAGGTAGCAGCTCTCCTCGCGGCCCGGGACGCAGCCGTTCTCCGCTTGGTTGCCGAACCACGAGGCGAGGCTCGTCGGCGCTGTCATGCCGGGCTGCTGGAGGGAGCGCTCGAAGCCGAAGGGGAGGAAGGTGTCGAGGCGCAGCTCGAAGCGGAGCTCGTCACCCTGGAGCGCGAGATCGAAGCGCTGCTGGAGCGAGGCGAAGTCGTCGTCGAAGAGGTTCGAGTCGTAGTTGTTGCCGCGGTAGCGCGCTGTCGTCGTGCTCGTCATCGAGAACGTCGTGCGACCGAAGACGGGCAGATCGAACGAGTAGTCGTCGGCGCGCGCGCTCGAGGCGCACGACAGACCGACGAGGAGCGAGCTCGCGATCAGAAAGGAACGAGCGCCCCTCCTGAGGAAGGACGCTCGATCGATGTGTCTCGAGAGACTGCCGGTCACGTCTGCCACTTCGAGTCGGGGCGCAGAGGTGGGGGTCCGATGCTCGACATTCTCGGCCTTCGTCCTGCGGAGCTCGCCCTGGACCCTCGACCTCCGCGTCCCTCGGACGTTGCGGAAGTCAGCGGTTCTGGGGGAGTTCGAGAGGTCGGAGACGCGGGAACATCAGCGATCTGCGAGGGCGGCGTCGAGCTCGGCGCGAAGCGTCACGAGGCCCGGCGCGGCGCCGTCCTCGCGGTGGATGATCGTGCCCGTCTCGTCGAGGATGACGGTCGAGGGCAGCGAGCCCGAGGGGAACGCGCCCGACGTCACGCCGGTGGGATCGATCACCTCGATGTTGTCCGTGAGGCCGAAGCGGGTGACCCAGCGGTTGCAGAGATCGAGATCGGGCGGGCCGTAGTCCGCGTCCTGGATGATGATCTGGATCACGCGCACGCCGCGGTCCGCGTACGGACGCACGACGAGGTCCGTGAGCTGACGGCTCTCCTCCTGACAGGGACCGCACCACTCGGCCGCGATGCTGATCACGGTGAGCGTGTGCTCGGGATCGCAGAAGTCCTCGCCGTAGAGCGTGTAGTCCTCGTTGTTGCACTGCGGGAGCGTGAAGCCCTCGAGGATGCGGCCTTCGAGCGAGCCGAAGTTCGCCGTCGCCGGGGGCACGTTCTCGCAGAGCGGCGCGACGTACGCGTCGTCCATCGGCGGCGTGTAGGCATCAGCCTGCTCCGACGTGGGCGGCGGGTTGCCGCAGCCAGCCACCGTCAAGAGCACGAGCCCTGTGAGTGCGACGCCTCTCATCACCGACCTCCTTGGATCTCTCACCGCGCTCGGTGCCGCATCGAGCGGCGCGTCGCGCAAAGACTTGTTCGTACCGAGCAACGCTCGACCGTGTGACGTCGCCGGGGCGCCGTCAGGCCGCCGGCCAGCATACCCCGTTCTCGAAGGTGAAGGTCGTTCCGCCCTCTTGGAGCTGGAAGGACTGGCGGCACGTGTAGCCGTCGCGGCACTCGTCGCTCGAGGTGCAGGCGTCGATGCAGAGGCCCATGTCGCCTGCGGCGAAGCTGCCGTTCGGGTAGCAGATGTCGGCGTCGGGGCAGCTGCCGCTCGGGAGCACGGTGCCTTCGTAGAAGGTGTTCGTGTTCCAGCCCGAGGGGAGGATGCAGTTCGAGACGCACGAGCCCTCGGGCCAGTTGAAGTCCGCCTCGCTGATGCACCAGCCGCGGCAGTCTTCTTCGGCCGCGCAGGGCTGACCGACGGTGCCCGCAGTCGACTCGCTTCCGGGGGCCACGCAGTCGCCTGCGTACTCGTCGCAGATCGCGCCGCCACCGCACTGCGGGTCGCTCGTGCAGAGCGGGGTGCAGAAGCCGCCCGCGGGGTTCACGTCGGCGATGCACGCATAGCCTTCGCGGCAGTCGCGCGAGTTCAGGCAGTTCACCTGACAGTAGGACGTGTCCTCCCCTGCGACCTGCACGCACTGCTGGTTCGCGCTGCCGAGGCCGCCGCAGGGCGTGCGATCGGTGCAGGGCACGGTGCAGTAGCCGAGCGGGTAGCCATCGAGCGCGCGGCGACAGATCGCGCCTTCGCCCGGGCACTGCGCGTCGAGCTCGCACGGACCGTAGAGCTCCGAGGCTGCGTACACGCGCGCGTCGGGCAAGGCCGCGTCGGCAGGCGGCAGAGGGTCGGGCGTGCACGCCGCGAAGGAGGTCGCGAGACCAAAGGCGGAAGCAAGAGCGAGCGCGGGGTGCCGCATGGGGCCGCAACCATTGCGCGACGGCCCGCGGACGTCAAAGGGCCCACCTCGAGTGGGCTGCGTTCCATCGCGTCGACGATCGTGCTACCGACCGACCCATGGCTCTCGCCCGCTCAGCTTCGTTCTCGGGGTCGCTCGTGCTCGTCGCGCTCGCATCGTCGGGCTGTGGGGAGCCTGCTCCGCTGCCGCCGATCGACGCCACGTTCCCCGACGCCGCCATCGTGCACCCCGACGCGGGCGAGGTCTCCGATCCGTGTGATGACGTGATGCGCGTGACCGGCTCGCTCACCGAGGCGACCGAGGTGATGCTCGACACGTCGATGGTCGACACGCGCCCGCGCGACCTCGGGCTCACGTGCGGCAACGTGACGGCGCAGTACTGGGCCCGTCAGCAGGTCATCGAGCTCACGGTGCCGGGCACCGGCCCGCTCGCGCTCTACCTGTCGACGCAGAACATGAACACGGCGATGGACTTCCACACCGTCGTCCAGCTGCGCACGGCGTGCTCGACGCCGCCGACCGGGATGGAGACGCGTCCGACGTGCTTCGACCAGGGCGCGAGCGCGGAGGACTTCCGCGCGGGTGGTGGTCTCATGGTCACCGGTGGTGAGCGGCTCTTCGTCTACGTCACCGGCTACAGCGATCCGCCGGCGATCGACATGACGGAAGAAGAAGGTCCCGTGCGCGTGACCTTCGAGTTCGGCCCCAACACCGCGCCCACGCTCACCGGTGGTCTCGGCGTGCTCACGGCGGCCAACGCGATCCAGATCCACGTCGACGGCACCGACGCCGAGCGCCCCCCCGAGTTCCTGGGCTTCGGCCTCCTCACGGCGCGTGGTGGCCTCGACTTCAACGGCGACGGCGCGCTCGACTACTTCGGCGCGAACATCTCGCGCACCGTCGGCACCACCCCGAATTTTTCGGGCGAGGCCGTCGTCCCCGCGTCGGCGGGGTTCGGCGAGATCTGCCGCATGTACACGTGCACGCAGCTGTCGGTGTTCCTCGTCGATCAGGCCTCGCTCCAGTCCGCGATGCGGAGCATCCCGCTGGTGTCGGGCCAGTTCGTGGCCTCGGGCGCGACGTGCGATGCCTCGCACCTCTGCGATCTCGGCCTCACGTGCGACGCGGCCACCAGCGTGTGCGGCGTGGTCGTGGCGAGCGGGGAGGCGTGCGACGCGAGCCACTTCTGCGGCGCGGGTCAGGCCTGCAGCGCGACGACGATGACGTGCGTGGACACCGCCGCGATCGGCGAGAGCTGCGCGAGCGCGCCGTGCGAGACGGGCCTCGACTGTGACGGCACCTCGATGACGTGCGTGATGACGGTGGGCCTCGGTGTGGCGTGCGACGCGACGCACGTCTGCGACACCGACCTCGCGTGCAGCGCGACGACGATGCTCTGCGAGATGGCCACGCCCTGAGTTTCCCGCGCCTCGGTCAACCTTCGGGCCAGCAGACGCCGTTGTCGTAGGAGAACGTCGGGCCGCCCATCTGCAGCTGGTAGTCCTTGCGGCAGAAGTAGCCGCTGCGGCAGTCGCCGTCTTCCACGCAGCCGCGGAAGCAGAGGCCCAGATCGCGCGAGGCGAAGCTTCCGTTGAACGGCATGCAGATGCCGTCGTCGGGACAGCCGCCGGGCGGTAGGACCGTGCCCTCGAAGAAGGTGTTCGTGTTGAACCCCATCGGCAGCACGCAGTTCGAGATGCAGTAGCCGCCGGTGAAGCCGTTGGCCGGCGGCAGACACGCGCCGCTCGCGCACGCTGTGGGCGCGGCGCAGGGCTCGCCGGTGACTGCCCCCGTGGCCTGACCGCCGTCGGCGACGCAGCGGCCCGTGTGCTCGTCACACACCGCGCCCGCACCGCACTGCGCGTCGTCGTTGCAGACGGGGACGCAGAGGCCACCGGTCGGGAGCTGCTCGGCGAGGCACGAGTAGCCCTCACCGCGGCAGTCGCGGCCGTTGACGCAGTTGACCTCGCAGTAGGCCTGATCCTCGCCCTCGAGCTGGACGCAGTGGTTGTTCTGCGTGCCCAGGCCCTCGCACGGCGTGCGGTCGTCGCACGGCACGGTGCAGTAGCCGTTCGGGTAGCCCTCCACGTTGCGACGACACACCGCGCCTTCGCCGGGGCACTGCGCATCGAGCACGCACGGCCCGTAGAGCTCGCTCGCCGTGTAGATCATGGCATCCGCGTACGGCGCGTCGGGCAGCGCCGCGTCGGTCGGCCCGGGATCCGAGGGACAGCCACCGACCGCGACGCCGAGGAGCGCAGCGACGATCGAGAGCCACGGGGAACGAGAGGCGCGCATGGAGGCGCGAGGATTGTCGAGCGCCCGGGCAGAGTCAAAGGGCGGGTCTCGCCGCGGTGCCGGGTCCATCCTCTCGGCGCCCTTTCATGCTAGACGGCGCGTCACTCGAGGTCTCGCGATGCGACAGCAAGCTCTTGGTTGTGCGGGGATCGCGGCGCTGGCCGCTTCAGCCGTCGCCTGTGGTCCGGCACCCGCCGCGCCGATCGACGCGCAGTTTCCCGACGCCGCCGTGCCCGACGCGGTGATCGTCCATCCCGTCGACGATCGCGCCGATCCGTGTGCCGCACCGATGCGCGTCGTGGGAACGATGGGCACGAGCACGCTGATGCTCGACACCACGATGTCCGAGACGCGCCCGCGCGATCTCGGGCTCGCGTGCGGCAACGTCGAGGCGCGGCAGTGGGCGCGCCAAGAGGTGATCGAGTACGTGGTGCCTGGCACCGGCCCCGTCGGCGTGCGCGTCTCGACGGCGAACACGGGGACGCCCGTTCGCTTCAACACCATCGTGCAGATCCGTCGCGACTGCGGCGCGGTTCCGACCGAGCTCTTCACCTGCTTCGACGACGTCTCCGACATGGATCCGCGCACCGAGGGCGGCTTCCAGGCGATGGGCGGCGACACAGTGTTCCTCTACATCACCGGCTACAGCGAGCCCGACGCGATCGCGATGCAGGACGACGAGGGCGAGGTCGAGGTGACGATCGAGGCGGGCGCGAACACGCCGCCGACGTTGGCCGCGGCGCGCTACCTCGAGGCGGCCTCGGACGTGGTGATCACCGCCTCGGGCACCGATCCCGAGAGCAACGTGCGCGGCCTCAGCGTCTTCTTCTACAACGCGGCGGGACGCATCAACCTCGCGGGCGCGCCGAACGGCATCGAGATCCCCGCGGCCGATGCGGCGGGCATGATGGCGTGGAGCACACGCTCGCTCCTGCCCGGCGCCGACATCCCCCTCGTGGACTTCTGCGCGCGCGAGGACATCGCGTGCACGGGCGTCGGCATCGTCGCGTTCGACGAGTTCTTCGCCGCGAGCGCGGAGCGTCGCATCGACATCGACCAAGCGACGCTCGTCGGTCTCGGCGACACCTGCGACACCGAGAACGTCTGCGGAAGCGGGCTCGTGTGCAACGCGACGATGACGTGTGAGCCCACGCCCGCGGCGAGCGCGGCGTGCACGGGCGCGACGCTGATCACGATCCCGCCCGTCACCGGCACCGCGCAGAGCGGCTCGACGACCTTCACCGTGCCGATGGGCTCGGCGGGCACCTTCAGCGCGCCCACGGGCTGCGCGATGGGCGCGGGCGATCTGGACGGGCTGCAACGGCCACGTTTCTATGCCGACAATCTGGTCCATCACGGCTGTCCGAAGAATGAATTCTACGAATACAAGGCCAGTGCCCGCGAATTGTCGG
>JAFLCL010000320.1 GCA_017303575.1 Deltaproteobacteria bacterium | reverse complement strand
CCTCCGCAGCGCGAGCGACCCGCGGGCATGCACGTGTACAGCGCCAAGCAGGAGAGCGAGCCGCCGATCGTCGAGACGTTCGAGTCTCACCGCCCGCCCGTGCACAAGAGCCCGCCGCCCTCCGGCCCGCCGCCGCGCTCGACGCGTCCGCTGCCGAGCGCCCCACCCGCTGGCACCTCGCGCATCCTCACCCGTCCGCCGAGCTCGACCGCCACGCCCTCGCAGCCACCGAAGTCTTCGTCGAGCCCCGCACCCAAGGTGAACAGCGCGTCGCAGAAGCCTGCGAGCCCCTCGCCCGCGCCGAGCACCAGCACCGGACCGCAGCGATCGGCGACCGCCGCGATGGGCGCGGCGGAGGGTGAGATCGATCTCTCCGAGGATCGTCGCAAGAAGATCGACGACCTCTACGTCGTGGTCGATCTGCTCGATCACTACCAGGTGCTCGGCATCGAGCGGGACGCCGACCGCGCGAAGGTGAAGGCCTCGTACTTCGAGCTCTCGAAGCAGTTCCATCCCGACACTGCGTTCCGCAAGAACGTCGGCTCCTACCGCCAGAAGATGGAGGTCATCTTCAAGCGGCTCACCGAGGCCTACGACGTCCTCTCGAAGAAGAAGGCGCGCGAGGAGTACGACGCCTACCTCTCCCGCTCCGAGAAGAGCCACGAGTACGAGCAGACGCTCTCGGGCCATCACGATCTCGAGAAGGCGATGGCCGCGATCGAGGCCGAGGAAGCGCGCAAGCGCGACTCGGCCAAGGCGCAGCGCGAGGCAGACAAGGCAGCCGAGCTCGAGAAGCAGCAGCGAGAGGCCGAACGACGACGCGCCGAGGAACAGCGACGCCTCAAGGACGAGGGCATGGGCACGCCCGCCACGCCCGCCGTGTTCTCGCCGCGCATGGGCACCTCGCCCGGCACCCGGCCGAGCTCGCAGGGCATCCCGGCCGTCAAGCCGCCCGTGAGCGCGCCGCCACCGCCGATCCCACCGCCCACCACCACGGTGCCTGGCGTCGGTCGCCCCGTGCCGCCGGGCACGAGCAGCTCGCCGGGCTCCACGACCTCGCCGGGCGGCCACGCGGCGCCCATGAGCGAAGAGGCGCGACAGCGCGCGAAGGAGCTCTTCACGCGGCGCCTCGCCGGCTCGCGCTCGAACACCGGACCGATGGAATTCAACGCGCCGCCGGAGCCCGCGCGCGCACCTGCCACCAAGGCCGAGGTGGTGCGGGATCTCGCCGCGAGCCTCAAGGGCGTGGCGAACGTCACCGGCGGTCTCGATCCCGCGCAGCGTCACGTGGCGGAGGCGCGTCGCTCGCTCGCCGACGGTCACCTCGCAGAGGCCGTGCGCAAGCTGCGCCTCGCGGTCGCGCTCGCGCCCGACGATCGCGAGATCAAGACCGAGCACGATCGGCTCGCACGCGAGCTCGCGGTCTCGCTCGCGTCGAACTACGCCGAGCAGGCGCAGTACGAAGAGCGCCACGGCAAGTGGGCCGCGGCCGCGATCTCCTGGCAGAAGGTCGTCGACGGTCGACCGGGCGACGCGGCCTGCCACTGGCGCTGCGCCAAGGCGCTGCTCGAGTCGTCGGGCGACGCGAAGCAGGCCGTGCGCCTCGCGCAGCGCGCGGTCGAGATCGAGCCCGGCAACGTCTTCGCTGTGCGCACGCTGGGCCGCGCCTTCATGTCCGCGGGCATGACGCTCAACGCCAAGCGCGAGCTCGAGAAGGCCGTGGCCCTCGATCCCAAGGACGAGCCGACCAAGGCGCTCCTCAAAGAGCTGAAGGGGACGTGACGTAGGGGCGGCCCCGTGGCCGCCCGCCGGACACGAGGGCAGGCACGGCGCCTGCCCCTACACACCGCGCGGCCGAGCGCGTAGAACCGCGCGCATGACGCTCCGTCACTTCCGCACGCTGCTCGATCTCTCGCCCGCCGAGCTCGGCACGATCCTCTCTCGCGCGCACGCGCTGAAGGACGGACGCGGCAAGGCCGACGCGCCCAAGCCGCTCGCGGGCAAGAGCGTCGCCATCGTCCTCGAGAAGGCCTCGACGCGAACGCGGGTGTCGTTCGAGGTCGGCGTGTTCGAGCTCGGTGGTCTTCCGGTCACGCTCATCGCGCGCGACACGCAGCTCGGTCGTGGTGAGCCGATCGAGGACACCGCGCGGATGCTGAGCGGCTACACGCACGCGATCGTCTACCGGACGTTCGGACAAGAGCGCGTCGACACGCTCGCCAAGCACGCGCGCGTGCCGGTGATCAACGGCCTCTCCGATCAGTTCCACCCCTGCCAGCTGCTCGCCGATCTGCAGGCCGTGGGCGAGGTGTTCGATCGTCGCGGCCACGACTTCTCCGGCCTGCGCGCCGCGTGGATCGGCGATGGCAACAACATGGCGCACTCGTGGATCAACGCGGCCGCGCTCACCGGGCTCGAGCTCGTGCTCGCGTGCCCCGAGGGCTACCGTCCGAGCGATGCCATCGTGGAGAACGCGAAGAAGCTCGGCGCGAAGGTGCGCGTGGTGAAGGATCCCGCGGAGGCCGCCGAGGGTGCGCACGTGGTGACGACGGACGTGTGGGCCTCGATGGGGCAAGAAGAAGAAGCGCGTGATCGCAAGCGTGCGTTCGAGGGCTACCTCGTGGACGAAGCGCTGATGGCGCGCGCGGAGAAGAACGCGATCTTCCTCCACTGCCTGCCCGCGCATCGTGGAGAGGAAGTGTCCGCACCGGTGATCGACGGCCCGCAGAGCCGCGTGTGGGACGAGGCCGAGAACCGCCTCCACGCGCAGAAGGCTCTCCTCGAGTGGATCGTCGCGCAGTGAGCTGACCCTCGCGGTCGAGTGCTACCCCTCGCGCTCGTGCGCTTCCCCGACGTGAGGATCGAGGTCTCGGACGTCCTTCCGGCTTGATCGGTCGTGGCGACGACGCGGTCAGGGACGACGGACGATCACTCCTGCACGTCGCAGCGCTCGCCAGTAGTCCATCGATCGCATGGGAGGACAGGCCACGACGGCCTCGAGGAACACGTCGGGCGGGCGATAGCGATGGGCGTCGATGTAGTGGAGTACGTGCGACGGCGCGACGTAGAGCGTCTCCTCGAAAGGCACGAACACGTTGGTGGTTCCGATCCCGACGAGCCGACCTTCGTGTGAGACCGCGCTCGGTCCACCCGTGATCTGACAGAGCGTGCAGCGGTGAAAGCCTGCGGTCGTCCACGGCTGCCATGCCTCGACGCAGAGCGCGAAGAGCGCGTCGAACACGCGACGATCGATGGGCCCTTGGGGGTAGTCCTCGGTTTCGCCCAGCCATCCCACGGCCAGCGCGGGCGGAAGTGATGGAAGCTCGATCGTCGAGAGGTCGGCGACACTGGGCATGGCATCAGCATCGCGCCGACCGGCACACCGGTCACTCGGATCCTGGCCTCCTCGTTCGCTCGGGCCTCGTGGTATCGCTCGTCCTCATGGGCAACCGCGAGCTCCTCGAGAACACGAAGAACCTGCTCTCCAACTACCGCCAGCCGCCGCTCGTGATGGTGCGCGGCGAGGGCTCGCGCATCTGGGACGCGGACGGCCGCGAGTACCTCGACTACTCCGGCGGCATCGCCGTGCTCTCGGTGGGGCACTGTCATCCGACGCTCGCCGCGGCCATCGCGAAGCAGGCCGCGACGTTGATGCACACGTCGAACCTCTTCTACACCGACAAGGCGCTCCTGCTCGCGCACGAGATCACCACGCGCACGGGCTTCTCACGGGTGTACTTCGCGAACTCGGGCACCGAGGCGAACGAGGCGCTCATCAAGCTCGGCCGCCGCTGGCACTACGAGCACGGCGACAAGGGCCGGTTCGAGCTCGTCTCGACGCACCAGAGCTTCCACGGCCGCACGATGGGTGCCGTCACGCTCACGGGGCAGCCGAAGTACCACGCGGGCATGGGCCCGATGATGGGCGGCGTGGTGCACGTGGCGTACGACGACCTCGCGGCGATGGACGCGGTGATCACCGACAAGACCGCAGCCGTGATCCTCGAGCCGATCCAGGCCGAGGGCGGCATCCTCGTTCCGAGCGACGGCTACCTGGAGGGCGTGCGCAAGCTGTGCGACGCGCGCGGCGCGCTCTTGTTCTTCGACGAGGTGCAGACGGGCTACGGCCGCACCGGCAGGTTCCTCGGCCGTGAATGGAGCGGCGTGATGCCCGATGCGTGCTCGCTCGCGAAGGGCATCGGCGGCGGCTTCCCGCTCGGCGCGATCGCGCTCACCGAGAAGCTCGCGGATGGCCTGCCCGTCGGCAGCCACGGCTCGACGTTCGGCGGCAACCCGCTCGCGTGCGCGGCGGGTCTCGCGGTGCTCGAGATCTTCGACGCCGAGAAGCTGGTCGAGAACGCGCGCACGCTCGGCGACTACCTCGGCGCCCAGCTCTCGGAGATGGCGAGCGACACGACGCTGCCAGCAGCCGTCGAGATGCGCGGTCGCGGCCTCTTGCGCGGCGTCCGCGTCGCGCCCGAGTACGACGCGATGCAGGTGCTCGCCGCGATGCGCAACGAGGGCGTGCTCGCTTCCACCGCAGGCGCCGACGTGGTGCGTCTCGCGCCTGCGCTCAACACGACCAAGAGCGACGTCGACCGCGTCCTCGCAGTCCTCCGCGCAGCGCTGGCCGGCGCGACCAAGAAGCCCTAGCGGACCGGCGCGCGAGGGGACTCGCCGTGGAGCCGACGGCACACAGCACGGGCTCGACGAGGCGCGTCGGCACGACGAGGAGAGGACGCGCGGGCTCGCGCAGCGCGGAATACGTGTGTTGCGGTTCACCAACGACGACGTGATGTAGCGGCTCGACTCGGTGGTCGCCATCATCGCGTCGAGCTGCGCGACTCATCGCTGACCTCCCGTCTGCGTCTCACGGCCTCGCGGACCCTCCCCAACCCCTCCCTGCGGGAGGGGCTCTCCGGCTGCGTCTCACGGCCTCGCTGTCTGTTGTGGGCGCGGCCTCGCGGGCTGCTGATCAACCCACGCCGAGGAGCATGTGCCGCACGAGGCGCACGGCCACAGCGATCACACCGCTCCCGCGCATCGCGCGACAGCACGACGCTCACTCCTCGGCGGCGATCGTGGAGAGCTCGCCCGCCTGCGGCGCGCGGGCCGCGTCGATCTGCTTCGCTGCGTCGGCGCCCGTCGTCGCGCGGCGCATCGAGCGACTGCCGACCATCACGCCCACCAGCTGCCTCACGCGCTGCCCGATCGGCTCGCGCACGTAGGGCACTCCGTGCTTCTTGCAGATCGCCTCCACGCGCGGCTGCGCCTCTTGGAGCTTCTTCGGCGGCAGATCGGGGAAGAGGTGGTGCTCGATCTGGTAGTTCAGGAAGCCCTGGAGGAAGTCGGCGACGTCCGAGCCGCCCGTGAAGTCCGCCGAGCCCATCACCTGACGCGCGTAGAGCTCGGCGCGACCGACCGGGCGCTCCTCGAAGCGGAACATGTCGTCGCCGGTGTGGTTCGGCGTGATGAGACAGAACGTGTGGAGGTTCGAGAGCGCCTCGGCCATCACCGTGTTCGCCGCGACGCTCGCGACCGCTCCCGGACCGAGCGGGAGGAACGCGAGCGGTCCCACCACGAAGCGGCCCGCCACGTACGGCGCGATGCTCTTCAAGAACGCGCGACCTTCCTCGGTGCGAGGATCGAACGCGCTCAGCATGCGCGTCTCGATCGGCTCGGCCTCGCCGACCTTCTCGGCCGACATGCGTGCCTCGCCCTTGCGCTTGGTCGCTGCGAGCACCTGGAACGTGTTGGGCGCGTAATAGGTGGAGCGCCACGTCAGCGAGAAGAACGCCACGATCGCGAGCTTCACCGGCATGGGCCAGTCGGCGTCGCGCAGCATCTGCATGTGGTGCTCGACGAGATCAGGATCGGCGAGCTCGCCCGTGCGGTAGTGGTGGAGCACGTTGTGCTCGAGGTTCCACGCCTCGGGCTCCACCCAGTCGAGCCAGTCGAGCACACGACGTCGAAGACCGCCGCGCGCGAAGCGCTTGCTCGTCCAGCGCTCGGGCACACCCGGCACCTGATCCATCCCGCGATGCGAGACGTGGTGCATCACGATCGTCCAGCGCGCGCTCGAGCCGAGCGCGAGCAACGCGGTGGAGATCGGGTTGGGGGCGATCCACGCGGTCGCGTAGCCGAGCGCTGTCGCCGTACGGCCCCAGCGCACCATCTTCTCGAAGTGCGCGAGGTCAGCGGGGCCGAGCTGGCTCTGGAGCTCGGCGCGGAGCGCGTCGATGTCCTTGGCGAAGGCTGCGAGATCGATGCGCGCGGGTGAGGCGACGGATGCTGCTTCAGTCACGACGCCGGCGCGTGTCGCACTTCGCCGCCCCGCTGCCAAGCCGATTTCGCCCAAATCGTCGTTCGACGGCCGGCCGTTCCGTTGCGTCGGATAGCATCGAGCCATGCGACCTCGCGACACGGAGCGGCGGACGTGACCGACGAACGAGCCTTCTTCCAGCGCCTCGACGCGTCGGTCCCCCAGCTCCCGCGTCGCGTGCGCGCCGCGTGGGCGGCGGCGGCCGCGGAGCGTGGCCTCGGCCCGCTCGCCGAGTCGGGAGGCCTGCCCATCGAGTGGCTCGAGCGAGCGGTGGAGCTGACGTGGAGCTTCGCGCTCGGCCACGAGGTGCCCTTCGATCTCCACCGCGCGGTGCGCCATCACGTCGAGGAGCTCCGCGACGAGCGCGCCGACGACCTGCTCGCGACCGAAGACACGCTCGGCGCTGCCATCGAGCACGCGATCGCGCTCCTCGATCCGGAGGCCGATCGCCGCTCGCTCTCGTGGTGCCTCGAGAGGGCGATCGAGGCCGCCGAGACGCCGGACGCGCGCGCGTGGCTGCTCGAGAGCCTCGAGCGCGCGATGGCCCTCGACGAGACGACCCTCGAGCGCAGCGCGTTCGGGCCCGCCGATCCAGACGCCCTCGCGCGCGAAGCCCGCGTCCGCGCGTGGCGTGAGGCACACGTCCTCGTGCCGTGGCGCGAGGCCACCGGCATCCCGCGTCGCCTCGAGGTGCTCGAGATCGGCACGGCACCGCCCTCCTCGCAGGGCATCGTCTCGGTGCCGGGCCACCGACTCTACGGCGTGTTCGAGCGCGGCTCGGATCGCCCCGGTTTCTCGGTCCCCGACGCGATCGCGTACGGCATGACGCCCGACGAACGCTCGGGCGTCGCACGCGGCGACTACGACTGGTACCTCGAGCGGCACGCGTGGCCCGAGCGCGCCTTCGAGGCGCGGCACGTCGTCCAGGCGCGCGACGTGATCGCGTGGTGCTCTCCCGTGCGGCTCGAGGTGCCGATCGAGGGCAACGGGCGCATTGCGATGCTGCGCGCGCGCAGCGAAGACGCCCTCGAGCACGTCTTCGTCGTCGACACACCCGACGGCACCCGCGAGACGCGCGACCGCAACGAAGCGCTGCAGTGGGCGATCGAGCGCTGGAAAGCGCCCTAGCGCACCGATCCACCGGCGGTCGCTACGCAGGCACGACGACGAGCTGGCCCTCGACGTCGAGCACGCGCGCCTCGACGCCGAACGCGAGAGAGAGCGTGTGGGACGTCAGCACCTCGCGGGGCGATCCGTCGGCCACGACCTTTCCCGCCGCGAGGACCACGATGCGCTCCGCCCAGCGCGCGGCGAGCGCGAGGTCGTGGAGCACCACGCACACCGCGCGGCCGTCGTCGGCCAGCGCGCGCAGCACGGCGAGCAGTGAGAGCTGGTGGCCGAGATCGAGGCTCGAGGTCGGCTCGTCGAGCAAGAGCACGCGCGTGTCCTGCACGAGCGCACGCGCGAGGTGGGCGCGCTGGAGCTCACCGCCCGAGAGCGTGCGCACGTCGCGCTCGGCGAGCGCGCTGACATCCGCGCGCTTCATGGCGTCCTCGACGCGCGAGCGATCGTGTCTCGCCTGATCGGTGCCGCGGTGCGGGAAGCGCCCGAGCTCGACGAGGTCGCGCACCGTGATCGGCACCTCGACGTGGGTGTCTTGGAGCACGAGCGTGGCGCGCCGCGCGACCTCCACGCGCGAGAGCGAGCGAACGTTCGTTCCGCCCAGGCGCACCTCGCCCGCGGCGATCGCGTCGAGACCCAGCAGCGCGCGGAGCAGCGTGGACTTGCCGCTGCCGTTGGCGCCCACGATCGCGACGCGCGCGTGCGCGGTGAGCGAGAGCGAGACGTCGTCGAGCACGACACGCTCGCGCCGCATCACGCGGATCGCCCTCGCTTCGAGGAGGATCTCGCTCATGCCTGGCTCCGTGCGCGCGCGATCACGAAGAGCGCGGGGGCACCGAGCAGCGCCGTCACCACACCGACCGGCAGCTCACGCGGCGACAGCGCCGTGCGCGCGAGCAGGTCCGCGGCGACGACGAAGAGCGCGCCCGTGAGGCCTGCGAGCGGAACGAGCGTTCCGTGCCGCGCGCCCACGAGGAGGCGCACCACGTGGGGAACGAGCAGGCCCACGAACGCGATGGAGCCCGCGATCGCCACGCTCGTTCCCACGAGGATCGCCGTCGCCAGCACCAGCTCGAGGCGCGCGCGACGTACGTCCACGCCGAGCACGCTCGCCTCGATCTCGCCGAGCTGGAGCGCATCGAGCTCGCGCGCGCGCCACACGAGGAAGAGCGTCGCGAGCGCGATGGGGCCGAGCCCGCCGAGCACGTGATCCCACGTGCGCGCCTCGAGCCCACCCATGAGCCAGTACACGATCTGCTGTGCGACGAGGTAGTCCGCGAGGCTCAGCGCCACCACGAGCGCCGTGATCGCCGAGAGCAAGCTCGAGAGCGCCACGCCGAGCACGAGCAGCGACACTGTCTTCTCCGCCGCGCTCGAGGCCAGCGCGACGAGGAGGATCGCGGCGAGCGCCGCGCCCGTCGCGGCCGAGAGCGGGAGCACGCTGGGCGAGACGGCCGCGAGGCCGGTGGCGATCACGAGCACCGCGCCGAGGCTCGCGCCCGCCGAGACGCCGAGCACACCCGGATCGGCGAGCGGGTTCTTGAACAGCGACTGGAGCGCGGTGCCGCTCGTCGCGAGCGCCCAGCCCACGAGCGCGGCGACGAGCACCCGCGGCAGACGCAGATCGAGGACGACGGCGCGCTCCCAGGCCTCGCCTCCGCCCGTGAGCACCCCCGCGACGTCTCTCGGAGAGAACGAGACCGGCCCGACGCAGAGGGCCAGCGCGAGCGGTGCGGGGACCAGGCCGAATGTCCACCCCACAACCAGCGCGAACAGGTGCGCGGCGCAGATGGCGACGCCCCCGCCCCGCGGAGTGGGCACGGAATGGGAA
>JAFLCL010000032.1 GCA_017303575.1 Deltaproteobacteria bacterium | reverse complement strand
GGCGCTCGGCGCCGTCGCGCGTGCCCCGAGGCCCAGCGGTCCTGCCGCCGCTCCTCGCCCGCCGACGGCGCCAGCCGAGGAGACCAGCGACACCCTCGACACGCTCGATGTCGCGATGAAGAAGCACATCGCGAAGGCGCTCCGCGCGACGCGAGGCCGCATCGAGGGACCGCGCGGCACGGCCGCCGTGCTCGGGATCAACCCGCACACGCTGCGCTCCCGCATGAGGAAGCTCGGCCTCGACTGGAGCCAGTTCCGCGAAGGGTGATCGCCCTCACGCCCACGCGATCGCCACGCGCGCCAAGAGGCCGAGGCCCGCGCCGATCGCGAGCGTGCGCGGGATCCCGAGCTTCAGGCCGAAGATGCAGACGGCGCCGACGACGCCGATCACGAGCGCGACTGGGTCGAGGCTCGTCAAGTCTGGCACCCACGTCCGCACTGGGCCCAGCGCCCGCTCGTCCACGCGGTCGAAGAGCACGTGCAGCGCGAACCACACCGAGAGGTGGAGGATCACGCCCACCACACTGGCGGTGATGGCCGACAGCGCCGCCGCGAGCGTTCGGTTCTCCCGCATCGACTCGATGTAGGGCGCGCCCAAGAAGATCCACGCGAAGCAGGGGACGAACGTGACCCACAGCGTGACGAGCGCGCCGAGCGTGCCCGCCAGCAGCGGTGGCAACGATCCCGGCGACGCGTACGCGCCCATGAAGCCGACGAACTGCACGACCAGGATCAGCGGACCAGGCGTGGTCTCCGCGAGGCCGAGGCCCTGGACCATCGTCTCGGTCGACAGCCAGCCGAAGTCCTCCACCGCGCGCTGCGCGACGAACGACAGCACGGCGTAGGCGCCGCCGAACGTGACCATCGCGACCTCGGAGAAGAAGGTCGCTTCGTCGAGGTAGATCGAGCTGGGCCCGGCGACCGCGCGCGCGATCACGAAGGGCAACGCCCAGAGCGCGAGGCACACCACGAGCACGCGCAGCGCCCGAGCCCCCGACGGCGCCGTGTGCGCGAGCTCGCCGCGGGCCGCCATGCGATCGAGCAGCGAGTCGGCACGTACCTTCGCCTCACCGTGCGTCGCCGCCGCGAACGACGCGGGCGCCACGCGCGCTCCGATCGCGCCCGTGATCGCGGCGCCGGCGACGACGATGGGAAACGGCACCGCGAACACGAAGAGCGCGACGAACGCCAGCGCCGCGAGCGCGACGTGCGCACGCGAACGCAGGGCGCGCCGTCCGATGCGGACCAGCGCCTCGATCACGATGGCGAGCACCACGGCCTCGAGTCCGTCGAAGAGGCCAGCGACCCAGGTCACGTCATGGAGCGTCGCGTGAAGGATGGAGAGCGCCAGCATCACCAGCGCGCCTGGCAGCACGAAGAGCGTCCCGGCCGCGACGCCGCCGGGCGTGCGGTGCATCAACCAGCCGAGGTAGGTGGCCAGCTGCTGTGCCTCGGGGCCCGGGATCAGGGTGCAGTAGCTGAGCGCGTGGAGGAAGCGGCCCTCGTCGATCCACTTGCGCTTGGTGACGAGCTCCTCGTGCATGAGCGCGATCTGGCCCGCTGGACCGCCGAACGAGAGCATCCCGATGCGCGCCCACACCCCGAGCGCCTCGCGGAACGAGACGGTCTCGGGGGGCGCGACGTGCGTGTCGTTTGCGTCGGCAGCGGGCTGGGGCTCGGGGCTCACGCACGCGAGTGGTGCACGGCCCGAGCGCCGCGTCACGTGAGCACGACCCGAGTTTCCTCACCCGCGCATGGACTCGCTCGACTTCGATCACGACGGAGTGGTGATCGCGCGCGGCGTGATCTCGACGTCGATGCTCGAGGCCCTCGATCGTGAGAGGACGAGCTCATCGACGAGCACGCGGGCGCGCCCGTGCGCCCATCGTGCCCGAGCCTTCGGCGACGTTGCGGGCCAAGGGCATCGTGCGTCTCCGAGTCACGCCGCGCTGACGTCGAGCGATGGCGCGATCAGCGAGGCGCGCGAGGGCGGGCCGTGCGCGTCCTCGTTCCGCGGCCACGACGTCGAGTGGGCTCTGGCTCGGGCTCCGGCGCGACGACGGGCTCTGGGGCCGGCTCGGGCGCCACCTCGGCGGGAGGGGCGGCGTCCGCACCCTGCTGGTACCAGGGTCGGTCGGGGTTCGTCTCGGGGGCCGGCTCGATGTCGACGGGCGTCGGCTCGGGCTCGGGCTCGACAGCGGGCGGAGCGCTCGGCGACCAGTCGGGGAGCACACGGATGCCGAGGCCGAAGAACGGCGCTGTCATCGAGTAGTCGCCGTTGCCGACATAGACCTGGTCCGCAGGCGCGGGACGGATCGGGTTGGGCTGCGGCACCGCGCTGTTGCGCACGCTGCGCGGAAAGAGGTGCGCGTAGCCCACCATCGCGTCGATCCACACGCCATCGAACGCGCGGATGCTGCCGCCCAACGAGAACACGATCTTGTCGCTGTCGATGGTGAGCGCCTGGAGGTACTGGTCGGAGAACGAGCCGTTCTCGAAGTAGCCGCCGCCGCGGATCTGGACGAAGTCGTCGATCGTGTACTCGGCACCGAGGCGCACGCTGACAGTGTCGTTCATGCGGCGCGGGATGTTCAGCTGACCGACCTGGAAGTCGAGGAAGCTGAGCGAGTCGACGATCCACACGTCGCGCGGGCGGATCTGCGCCTCTTGCTGCACCGACCACGTCTCCCACACCACCGCGAGCTCGACGGCGAGGTTGTCGATCAGATCGAGCTGCACGCCCAGGCGCAGGATCCACGGGAAATCGAGGCGGAAGTCGGCGAGCGTGCTCTCGCAGCGGTGCGTGCCACCGCCGGAGCGCACGTCTGCGATCTCTTCGTCGCTCACCATCGCGCAGTCGCCGTCGCGCGTGCGCGTGAACGCACCCTCGAACGCAGTCGCGCTCGGCGGACGCACCTGGATGTTGGCGGCGCCCGAGAAGACGAACGGCGTCATCATCGAGAAGCCGAGGCGGATCGGACCGGGATCCCAGATCACACCGGCGGTGCCGATGCCCGTGAAGATCGGGTTGAACGTGAGCTGCGCGACGCCGTCGTACTCCGGGTCTTCGGGGAAGCTGCAGATCGCTCCGTCACACGCCGAGAGCGTCGTGCGCGCAGCGAACGAACCATAGATGAGCGCGCCGCCGAGACCGATGGAGAGCTCGGGGATCGGACGCCATGCGCCACCGATCGCGAAGCCCGCGATGAGGCTTCCTTCCATCGAGAGGAGCGAGTAGCGCTGGGGGGCGGCGCGCTCCTCATCGTTCACCGTGATCGACTCGGGCCACGCGAGCAGTGATGCGTTGGGCGCATAGACGCCCACGCCGAACGTGAAGTCCTCGAGGCCGAGATCGAAGGTGCCTGCGACCGTCGGGATCGGCAGCGGCATGCCGTTGCCCGTCACCGTGGGCAGCGTCTGTCCACCGCTGTCGATGCGCGTGTACTGCGTCTGGAGCAGCGTCAGCGTCGCGTCGAAGAGGAACTGCTCGCGTCCTCGCGCGTCACCCTCGCCGCCACCTGCGTAGCCGAGGCCCGCGGGGTTGAACCACAAGGCGCCCGGGTCGTCGGCGCCCGCGACCTGCGCACCGCCGCGACCGAGACCGCGTGTGCCGCGCTCGAGGAGATAGAAGCCGCCAGCCTGCGCGACCGAGGGTGTGAGAGCGCCACACGCAGCGGCGAACGCGACGAGAGCGAGCGAACGGCCTGCGATCACGGTCCGACTCCCTCCGGGCAGGACATGTCGATGCAGCGGTTCTGCACCACGTCGTAGAGGCGCTCGAGGCCGTGGGTCTCGTCGCGCATGAAGTCGCGCGAGACCCCGAGCGCGCTCTCGAAGTCCTCTGGCTCGTAGGGGCCTCCGACGCCGGGCTCGGTGCGGTTGATCTCGCTCATCACGTCGAGGATCGTCTCGAGCGGCGTGCTCTCCTCGTCGTCGAGCACCACGAGGTTCTGGAGGATGCGGACGAGCACACGCTCGTCGTCGATCCCCTGCACCGTCTGCACGAGATCGAGCGCGTCGTTCGCCACGCTCGCGCTCGTCTCGGGCTCACCCGAGCCTCCGGCTGCGAGCGCCTGTGCGTTCGGCGCGAGCGCGATCGAGAGCGCGTGGAGGATCGGGACGATGTTGCCGTCGTCGTCGAGCGTCTGCAGCATGTCTGCAGCGCCGTAGAGCGTCGCGAGGTGCGCGTCGTTCGGGCTCGCAGGATCGACCATGTACGCGAGGACCGCGAGGAGCGCATCGCGCGCCGCGGGCTCGGCCTGGATCACGTCGAGCAAGCGCACGCCGCCCACGACGAGCGGACCCCCGAGGGTGTGCTCCGCGTCAGGCGTGAAGTCGCGCGCCCAGTCGTCGAGGTCTCCCGCCGTGCGATGGTGCTCGAGGCGCTCGAGGAGGAACGGCAAGAGGAGGAGCACGATCGCGCGCCCACGACGGTTCGCGAACGTGTAGCCCTCGCCCAGCGTACGCGTGTCGAGCAGCTGCCGCGCGATCGCATCGCGACCACGCCGCCACGACTCGGCGCGCGTGGGGCCATCGCCGGTCTCCCACGCCGCGTCGGCGTGACGCAGCGCCTCGAGCATCAGCTGCATCGGCGTGACGCCAGTGGTGCGCGAGCCATCGTTCCACGCGATCGTCGTCGCGCCCGAGCGCGTGGTGAGGCCCGTGCTCGCCGTCGGCGTGAGCAGCACGGGCACGAAGTCCGCGAGCACGTCGATGCCGTCACGGCCGCCGCCCGCATCCATCGCATCGAGCGTCTGCGTCGCGTCGACGAGGTTGTCGATGAGGTTGCCGTAGGTGGGGCCCGAGTCGAAGCCGTCCGCCACGAGCATCTCGTAGCTGCGCACGTTCTCCTGGTAGTTGAAGTCGGTGCGCGAAGGATCGGTGCGCTGCGAGAGCCAGTGCGCGTGCGAGGGCCAGTGCCGGTAGATCGTGGTGATGAGGTGACCGAACTGGTAGCGGCCCGTGCCGTCGCGCACGAAGCGCGGGTCGTGCAGCACCTCGAGCAGGGGCGCCATGCCCTCGTAGAAGCCGGGCTGCTCCCACGCGAGGATCGTCCCCGGGTACGTGTCGATCACGTCGCGCCCGTGTCGATCGCGCACACGATCGAAGAGGCACGCGAGGAACACGTTGTCCTCGTCCTGACAGTCCGACTCGCCTCGCAGATCGAGGCCCACGAACACCATGCGGTTCAGAGCCTCGGCCGTCGGATGACGCGTGAGCCCGAGGATGCCCGACGCGTCCTCCAGCAGGTCGTCGACGTTGAGGATGCCGATGCCGTCGACGAGATCGATGAGGCCGCCGAGCGTGGGATCACGAAGGACAAGCTCGTAGCGCCCGAGGATCGCCTCCGCGTAGGCCTCGGCGACGTTGTCGATCTGGATCAGCTCGCACTCGTCGTAGCTGCCGAAGAGCGGCCACGCGACGTTGAGACCGAGCAGCTGCACGCGCAGGCGAGCGCCCGCTTTGTTGCAGACACGCACTCCGTCGAGGCCGTCGATGAGCGCGATCGAGCGCTCCATCAGGCTCTCGTTGCCCTCGACATCCGGCATCGAACGATCGACGGGTTGATCGAGCGGGAAGCCCAGAGGCGGTCCATTCGGATCCGCGGGGTTGGGCTCGATGCGATCGCGGAAGCGCATCAGATCCGCGTACACGGGCCCCAAGCTCCGCGATCGCTCGTCCGCGAACGAGCGGAGGATCGCCTCCATCATCTCGGGCTCGTTCGTGTAGCTGCCGGCGAGACGGATGAGGTCGTCCCAGAACACATTGGGGCTCTCGAGACGGGCGTCGGGGAACGCATCCCCGCGCGTCATCAGGAAGTGCGCGGAGTGCACCACACCCGCGGCCTCGGACTCGTGATCTTCGAGCAGCTCGCCGACGAGCTCGAGCGTGTCGGCGGTCTCGGGGCGCCGCATCAGCTCGGCGAGCGCGTACATCGTGTCGAAGGCAGGTCCCTGCGCCGTGTCGTAGCCCTCGTAGCCCAGCGTCGCGCCGCCGTAGACGCGCGTCGCGCTCGCTCTCGGGCCCATCATCGCGGGAAGGCCGCGGGTGAGATCGAGGATCACCGGGTGCTCACCCTCGAACCACGGCTGCGCTTCACGCACGACGCCCGCGAGCAGCGTGGGATCGAGATCGACGTACTCGTAGAGGCGCTGCCCCGTGGCCGAGTCGAGCGCGCGGCCCGAGGCATCGCGCGGGATCGCGCCTTCGTTGCGGATGCGGAACGGGCGCGGCACGTCGGTGACCTCGCCTGCGTCGTCGACGAAACGACCGATGGCGTCGACGTCCGGTAGATCATCTCCGTCGAGATCGACGAAGGGCGCAGCGACGGATCCTTCACGCACGGCCGCGATGCCGCGTGCGTCGCGACGAAGAACGTACTGCGACGTCCCGGCCGCGAGGTCGGGGTGGCCCGAGAAGAGGAGATCGCGCCAGATCTGGAGCGTGGTGCGATCGCCGTCGGTGGGCGGCGTCGCGGGCTCGTAGGTCGCCATCTCCATCGCGAGCGCGGCCTGGATCGCCTGCCACTCCGGCTGTGCGCTGCCGCCCTCTCCGATCGCGCCGAGCGTTTCGTCGGCGAGGCCTGCGAGATCGGGGTACGCGAGCAGCGAGCGCGTGACGCCGAGGCCCAGGCGCTGCGGTCGATAGCCGGTGCGCGTGCCGACACGCGCGAGCGCCGCGAGCGCTGCTTCGTCGCCCGCGATCGAGTCGAGCAGATCGGCGATGAGGCGCGTGTTGCGCGGCAGGCGCTCGGCCGGAGGATCGTAGAGCGGCAGGAGGCGCCAGAGGAACGTCGAGAGCTCGTCGTGGAGGTCCTCGGGCAGCACCTGATCGAGCGCGCCCGCGAGACGATCGCGGTTCTCCATCAACGTCACGAGCCGCGGCGGCGCGTCCTCGGGCGGAGGGATCTGCGCACGACACACGGGCTTCCATGCTTCACCCGACACGTCCTCGGGATGCGCCTCGCGCGCCATGCGCTCGCAGAACACGCGCACGATCTCTTCGCCGAGCGTGCCGCGCGCGGCGGGGACCCGCGTCGCATCGAAGTGCGAGCACGCGCCGGACGAAGAGACGATGAGCAAGAACGACGTGCAGACGACCAGTGCACGAGCGTGAGCCATGAAGACCTCGAGCGCGGAGCCAGCGCGCACGACGAGGCTACCAGAGAGGGCCCGAGCTCCGGCAGAGGGGGTGTCGGAGACTCGTCACAAGCTCAGGAGGTAGGCCACGAGCGCCGCGCGATCGTCGTCGGAGATCGTCGTCCCGAACTCGTGCCCGACGTTCGAGTTGCCGGCCGTTGCGGTGTCGACGAGGAACTCACCGCGCATGAACGTCGCCGGTCGCTCGGCGGCAGGTCGGAGCAGATCCTCGAGCGTGGGAACGGAGCCGTTGTGGAGGTACGGCGCGGTCGCCCAGAGACCGCGGAGATCGGAGACGCGGTATCCGTCGCTCGGCGCCACCGAGAGGCGGTGTGTGCTGATGAAACGAAGGAGGTCCGCAAAGCCCGGATCCGTGGCCAGTCCGCCGTCCCAATCCTCACCGAGACCCGCGTCCTCGATGGGGATGCCGGCATCAGGCTCACCGTCGATCAGCGTGCGATGCATGTAGCTCGTGCGAATGGATCCGCGCGGGAACATCGCGTCGTCACCAGGGAAGCGCTCGAGGCCTCCGACGCTTCGGTCGTACGTGGTCACCCCATTCGCGGCGATGTCGTCGACGTGATGGCACTCGCTGCATCGCTCGCGCTCGAAGATCCCCTGCCCCGCAGCGATCGCCGTCGCGTCGCCTGGAGGGGCCGAAGGGCTGGCCATCGCGCCCATGAACGAGAGGAATGGATCGAGCCGCTCGTCCGTGGGGAACGGCACGACGGCAGTGCGTGCATCCGGAGCGCCGGCGCCGAACGTGAACAGCCCCAAGTACACCTCGGTGCGGACGTTGCCGCCGGTGCCGAGGTAGTTCGTGTGCGTGCGGTCGCCCAGCAGCCAATACGGCGGAAAGTCCGCCGGAACAGGGACCGGATAGCTCGACGACTCCGCGCCCGTGCGCCCGGGCCCATACGCCGACGCCTTGGCGGCCTCGCTGTCCGACAGCAGCGGCGCATGACCGTCTGCGACCCACCGCTCGCTGACCGCCGCGCGAAAAGCGCTCATGTCGAGCTCGCGGTTCGGCGCGCCGAGCCACAGACGGCCGTCGGGCAGCTCGCCCACGTGGCAGAGCGCGCAGGTCTCGTGCACGCGCGTGGCATCGTCGATTCCACGCTTCAGACCGACGGGGAAGTCGTCATCGGGGTCCGGCGTGAAGCCGAACGAGGCGTACTGATCGCCGAACACTTCGGGCTCGCGTGTCATCAACGCGAGCATCCAGTCGGCTGGCGGCCACGCGTCGAGGCGCTCGGTCCCCCACGTGTCCCAGAGGAATCGCTGCTGTCCCTCGAACAGCGGATCACCGTCGGGCACTGCGTTGGCTGCGTCGATCGTCAGCGAGGGCACGGGCGGCACGTACGCGTCCGCGGGCACGGCAGCGTCGATGGGCTCGGGCGCATCCATGCCAGCGTCGCCTTCGATCGCCGCGTCGTCGTTCGAGGCGCTCGGACACCCCGTCAGTGGCAGGGCAAGAGCTCCGAGCATCCAAGCAGTGCGTCGCTTCATCACAAGCTCTCCAGGAACGCGACGAGATCGTCGATCTGGTCGGGGCTCAGCGCGGACGTTCGACCGTGCACATCGTCGGGCACTGTCACGGTGTCGCGCAACGTGGCCGCGCGTCCGTCGTGAAAGTAGGGGGCGCGCGTGCGCACGGCGATCAACGACGGCGTGTTCACCTCACGCAGACGTGCGTCCGGATCGAGAGATGCGGGCAGCACGTCGTGCACGAGACCGTCGCTCTCCGACGCCACGTGACAGTCGGCGCAGCCCGACGCGAGGAAGATCGCCCGGCCGCGCGACAGGGGCTCGGCCTCGCTCGGTCGAGGGGGCGGTGGTGGCACTTCGTTCATGAACGCAGCGATCGCGTCGAAGTCGACGAGCAGGCCGTCGCCCTCCATCAGCTCGTGCGTCGTCAGGCGCGCGAGCTCGGCGGCGTCCCTGAGCTCACCGTCCCAGTGATACGGAGCGAGCGAGGTGCGTGCGCCCCACGCGGGCGGCGTGCGGCGTAGCTTGCGGGGCACGCCCGTGGTGTGGAGGAACCAGGTGAGGCCGTCCTCGCCGCCGTTGGGATGACACGTGCCGCACGTGACGACACCGCTCGGCGTGAGGTGCGTGTCCACCGCGTCGAAGAACGCGCTTCGTCCTCGCAGCGCGTTCGCCGAGAGGCTCGTCACGCCGAGCGCTCGACGCCGCGTCCACGTCGGTGTGAGCACGCCTGTCGCTCGTTCCTCGGGCACGTCGAGCCTCGCCACCGCCCAGTCGAAGCCGACGTCGACGAACGCTGTGCGGCCGCCCTCGGCGAGGACGATGCCCCGTGGGCCACGTCCAGTGCGGAACGTGGCGATCACCTCGAGCGTGCCTCCGCGCGAATCGCCAGCGTCGTCGCAGCGCGCGACGAGCACGTTGTCCGTGTACTGGTGGACGATCCACAAGAGCCCGCCCTCGGCCGCGATCGCGCTCGGTCCGCTCATCGCGAGCGGGCCTCCGTCGAAGCGCACGTAGCGGTCACCACAGGGACCGAGCACGCGCGCCTCGATGCGCGGCGCGCCGTCGATCACCGCGCCGTAGCCGCCGCGCGCGGGATCACGATCACGATCGGTGTCGAGCTCCACGCGCTGGTAGACCGCGTGCACGCCGCCGCGATCGGACACGGTGATCGCCGCGAGCTGCGAGGCCGCCTCGCCCACACGAAGGGGCGGCCCGCTCGTGCCCGTGGGCGTCCACGTCGCGAGGTCGATCGACGCGACGTGCCCCCGCGCCGCCGCGACGAAGAGGGTTCCCTCGCGACGCGCGAGCCCGGTCGGTCGACCCGCGACGTCGTGCGCGATCACCTCGCGGCTCGACACCGAGAGCTCGAGCACGCGCTCGTCGTGAGGACACGCGACGGCCGCGGTCTCCGTGTCGATCGCGACGATCCCCGCGCTCGATCCGCAAGGGAGGGCCACGCGATCGATCTCCGCGAGCGCATCGTCCGCGCTCGGATCGATCACCGACACCTCGCGGTCCATGCCGTGCGTCACGACGAGCCGATCACCCACCCACGCGAGCTGCTCGGGGCCACCACGCACCGAGATCCGATGCACCTCGCGCCCGTCCACACGCGACAGCGCGACCACACGATCATCGTCAGGGGACGTCACCCAAAGGAGATCTCGCGTCTCGTCGATCACGACGCTCGAGGAGCGCGCGACCTCACTCGGGTCCACCCGACACGAACAGAGCGCCAGCGTCGCGACGAGCGCGAGCAAGCGCCCAGTGAGCCGACTCCCAGTGAGCCGAAGCCCAGCGAGCCGACTCCCAGTGAGCCGACGCTCAGCGCCCGGGGGGAAGCAGGAGCGCGAACTCGACGACGACATGCTGATCCGCGCAGTCCATCGGATAGCCACCGATCGGGATGAAGACCGGGTCGTAGTCGTCGGGCCCCGCGTCGCCCTCCGTGGCGTTTCCGTCCACGTCCATGAAGCCGAGGATCTGGTACTCGACGCCGGCGGCGAACGGCCCGTCGACCACGAACTCCTCCGCGCTCGCTCCGCCCGTGAGATCGACCTCGTCGAAGTGGAACTGGGCGACAGCCTCGGCGCCCTCGCGCGGTCCACCGATCGTCACGTCCGAGGCGCGGTAGATGTCGCCCCACACCGGACCGCGCAGGGGCGTCGTGAGGTTGGGGCTCCGCCGCACCGTGCTCGACGCATCGAAACGCAGGTGGAAGCGACCTTGCAGCGCGTCGATCGATCCCATCTCCTCGCACGACGTCCGGCGGGGGGGCATCGTGTCGGGGATCTCGACCACGCCCTGGTAGGGAACGAAGGACACGTCCTCGAGGCGATGGGTGGGCGACTCCACCGCGTACGCGATGCGGAAGACACCGTCGCGGCCGTTCGCGATCACGCTGACCGTGCCGCCGCCCTCGGGATCGTCGTAATAGAAAGGCACTTCGAAGGGCGTCGAGCTGCCGGGCGTCTCACGCTCCTGCGCGTTCATGTTGTCGACCATGCGGAAGACGTTCTGCTGGAACTGCTCGCCGCCGAGCAGCGAAGCAGGCGCACGCGCGAAGGGCACGCGACGACCGTCGACGGTGATCACCTCGAAGCCCACGTCGACGACGTCGTCCTCGAGACGCGGCGTCACCGTGAGGCGCAGCCAGTCGTGCGGCAGCAGCTGGAAGTCACTGAAGTTCTGCGCGGCCGACGACGTGGCCCCGTACGCACGGTTCGAGAAGAAGGAGAACTCGTCGCGCCCGAGCTCGAACCACACGGTGCCGCCGACCGACTCCACCGGCTGACCCGAGAACGCAGCGTGGTTGATCTGCCCGGGCACGAGCGACGTGCGCGGGGCCGACGTGCGCAGACGAACGACCGCGCCTGCCTCCGGCGTGTACTCGGTCTGGATCACCAGGTCGCCGCCGTTCACGGAGAGCACGTGGTACTCGAGGTGGTAGGGCTCCATGCCCGCACCGACCTCTTGCGTTCGCTCGAGCGCGGCGCGCACGGCCTCGATGTAGACGGCGCCGTACTCGTACGAGATCGGCACCTCGAGGATGGTTCGACGCATCGCATCCGCGGGCTGCGACGGCTGCATCTCGAGCGTGACGACGGCCTGCTCGGGCGTGCGATCGTCGGGCAGCACGGTGACGAAGAGCCCGCGCTGGAGCTCCATCTCGCGATGACCGCGGCCCTCGCGCGCAGCGCTGCCGAGGATCGGATCGACGATCGCGAGGAAGTCCGCCTCCGTCGTGATCGGACGCTCGAGCGTGAGGCCCACGAACTCGATCGGGCTCGAGCGCGGACGGATGTCGTCCGCGTTGTCGGCGGGCGCACCGCCGTCGCATCCGGTCGAGAGGCTGGCGCCGCATGCGAGGGCAGGAGCGAGCGCGAGCGCGAGCACGTTGGTTGAGCGCATGTCTCGCAACGTCGAGGAATGCGGGGCGCGGGTCAATTCATGCTCGTCCGCTGCGCGTGAGCACGCGCACGCCACGGCGCGTCACTCGTCTTCCCAACCCACCACGCTCGGGAGACCGCCCATCATCGTGGTGGCGGTCTCCATCGTCGGGGCGACCATCGTGGGCTCATCCACCATCGACGTGGACGCCATGGACGTGCCGCTGCCCTCGCGCGGTCCACGACCTCCGCGAGGACCTCGCACGGTCGTCGCGGGTGGCGTCGTGAGGGGCGGTGTGATGGTCGAGGGGACGCTCGTCGTCGGAGGCGGCGTGCTCGTGGTCGCCACGAGGCTGCTCGAGGGCGGCGGCGCGTGCGTCTGCGGGACGGTCGCGGGGGGCTCGGTCGTCGCGACGCTCGTCGCGGGTGTGCTCGGCGCCGGGGTGTCGCCACCGTAGAGCGCCACACCGATGCCGATGCCGAGCACCACCGTCACGACGGTGCCGGCGATGAGGCCGATGCGACGCGACGTCGACGCCACGGGCATGTCGATCGCGACCTCGATCGAGTCGTTCGCGCGCTTGGTGGCGAGCTGCGTCTGCGCGTCGGCGCGCATGCGCTCCACGCGCTCCTGACGCAGACGCGCGGACATGGTGGCGACGCCCTCGCTCGTGTCGTCGGCATCTGCGGCTGCATCGGTCGCTGCGCGCGCGACATCCTCGTCGTCGGCCGGAGGGGCGATCGACATCACGCGCGTCGTCGACGCACGCCCCTCGGCGGGCAGCGCGATCCCTTCCGCCGAGGCCGCCGCGCGCAGGGCCTCACGGAACGCCGCCATTCCTTGGTGCCGCTCGGCAGGCGTTCGCGCGAGGGCCTTCTCGATCACGCGCGAGACAGCGGAGGGAACGCTCGTCACCACCGTGTCGATGGCGGGCGGCGTCTCCGTCATGATCTTCAACATGACGTGCGCGGGGGAGCTGCCCGAGAACGGCGGGGAGCCCGACAGGCACTCGTACGCGATGATGCCCATCGCCCAGATGTCGATCGCGGGCCCTTGGTCCTTGTAGCCACCTGCCTGCTCCGGGGCCATGTAGGCAGGCGTTCCCATGATCGAGCCGGTGTTGGTGGCGAACGATCCGCCGCGCGTGTCGAGCAGCTTCGCGATGCCGAAGTCGAGCAACGTGGGCTTGGCTTCGCCCGAGGGTTGCCGCGCGAGGAAGATGTTGTCGGGCTTGAGATCGCGGTGGACGATGCCGGCGGCGTGCGCTGCCTCGAGCGCGTGCATCACGGGGAGCAAGAGCTCGAGCGTCATCGCGAGATCGAGCTTGTCCTTGCGCTCGAGGTGCTCGCGGAGCGACGCGCCGACGAGCAGCTGCAGCACTTGGTAGATCGTCCCGTCCGGCTCTTCGCCGAGGTCGAGCACCTCGACCACGTTCGTGTGGCGGATGGCGGCCGCGGCGCGCGCTTCACGCAGGAAACGCTTGGCAAACTGAGGGTCGGACTGCGCGAGCTCGGGGCGCAGAATCTTCACGGCGACCGCTTGCCCCGTCTCCACTTCGTGCGCGCGGAACACCACGCCCATGCCGCCTCGACCGAGGATCGCGTCGATGCGGTAGCGCTCCCCGAGGAGCGTTCCGATCCGCTCCTGATCGGTGAGGATGGGCACGCGGGAGAGACTACCGGATGCGCGCGTGGCTTGGAATGCGAGACGTCGCGCGTGGACGATCAGCGCAAGAGGTGCTGCTCGAGGAACATCGCCGACAGCTCGTTGAAGCGGTCGCGGTTGCTCTTGCGCAGAAAGCCGTGTCCCTCGTCGCGAGCGAGCATGTACCAGACGTCGTGCCCGCCTCCGCGGACGGCGCTCACGATCTGCTCCGCCTCTGCCGCCGGCACACGTGGATCGTTGGCGCCGTGCGCGACGAAGAGCGCGCTCTGGATGCGATCGACGTGCGTGACGGGCGAGATGCCCGCGAGGAACGTGCGCATCTCGGGGTTCGACTCGTCTCCGTACTCCACGCGCCGGAGATCCCGGCGGTAGGACGCCGTGTTCTCGAGGAAGGTCACGAAGTTCGCGATGCCCACGATGTCGACACCTGCCCGAAGTCGATCCCCGAAGTGCACGAGCGAAGCGAGCACCATGTAGCCGCCGTAGCTGCCGCCGAAGACAGCGACGCGGCTCGGATCGAGCTCGGGCTGCGTGCCGATCCAGTCGAGCAGCGCGCCGATGTCGCGCACGCTGTCCTCGCGCAGGCGTCCGTCGTCCAGCGCGAGGTAGCTCTTGCCGTAGCCGTCCGAGCCGCGGACGTTCGGCGTGATCACGGCGATGCCCGCCTCGGCCGCGAGGTACTGCACCAGCGGGTAGAACCACGGTCGCGCCTGTGCCTCGGGGCCGCCGTGGATCTGGATCACCACGGGCATGCGTGCGCCCGCGGGAGCTGTGCGCGGTCGGTAGTAGAAGGCAGGGATCTGTCGCTGATCGAAGCTCGGGTAGTGGATCAACGTCGGCTCGACGAGCGCCTCGGGGTCGAGCCCACCCATCTCGCTCTCGGTCCATCGCACGGTGCGGCGCGTGCGGAGATCGTAGGTGAACGCGTCGCCCGAGAGGCGCGACGCGCTGATCGAGAATCCCACCACCGGCGCCTCGCGCGCGAAGCGGAGGCCCGTCATCACCCCGCGCGGCAGACCTGCGATCGGCGTGACGCGACGGCTGCGCGTGTCGAGCAGGCGAAGCTCCGAGATGCCGTCGACGTTCACGCCGAACGCGAGCGTGCGACCGTCGGGCGAGAGCGCGACCTCCTCCACGTTCCACGTGATCGCGCGCGTGAGCGGACGCCACGCGCCGAGATCGGACACGCGAGCGGGATCTGCGAGCGAGACCTCGTAGAGCTCGGCGACCTCGCTCCCGCGATCACTCACCACGTAGATCGATCGGCCATCCGCAGAGAACGCGGCCGCGCGATCGGCGCCCGTCGCGCCCTCGGGCGACACACGCGTCACGGCGCGGGTGGCGACATCGACGAGGTAGAGCCGGCTGTCGGTGATCGAGACGAACTCCTGGAGCAGCAGCTGCGAGCCATCGCGAGAGAACTCCACGACGTGCCAGTCACCCGCGCGCTCGAGGAAGATCTCACCTGGCCCCGAGCCGTCGCTCATCCAGACGTCCATGTCACGGCCGTTGCGCGCGTTGGACACGTACGCGAGCCGCGAGCCGTCGCGCGTGAAGAGGAACTCGATGTTGCGGCTGCGCCCGTCCGTCACGAGGGTGCGCCGGCCGGTGCGGAGATCGACGCGGTAGAGCTGATAGTTCTCGGTGCCGCCGACGTCCTGGTGCACGAGCACGACGTGATCGTCGCTCGGGTAGAAGGCGGCGCCGTACACAGGCTCGCTGGTGAACGTGAGCTGACGCCGCGCGCCCATCGGCGTCGAGAGCGCGTGGAGCTGCGCTGTGTCGGCGAAGCGCGTGGTGATCAGCATCGCGCTGCCGTCGTCGCTCATCCCCTGCAGCGTGGCGCTGCGCGTCTCGAGGTACTGCTGCAGCCGATCGTGCAGGGCCGCGGGCACCTCGGGTGTCCCGTCGAGCCGCACCACGCCGTCGTCGACGACGCCACGGGCCGAGGCAGCGTCGGTGTCGACCGCGGTCTCACCGATCGGCGGACAGACCGCCGCGACGGGCCCGGGGCACGCGGGGCATGGAGCCGCTGTCTGCGCACCACCGCACGCGGTCAGCGAGAGGGCGAGCAGCGTGGAGACGATCGAGCGCGTCATGGCGCCCATCGTATACGCGAGGGGTCACTGCGAGCGCTGCTGCATCATCTGGAGGAGCGCAGCAGCACCGAGGCCACGACGCACCTCTTCCGCCGTCATGTTGGTCTGGAGATCGACGGCCGTTCCTTGCCGAGTGCCCGTGAGCGCTTCGAGAGGACGGTTGAGGCCCGCGCCGCGCACGAGGAACTCGCCCGCGTACTGGCGCGCTGCCGCGAGCGCCCAGTCGAGCGAGGCCTGCGCATCCGCCTCCGTCGCGAACTCGCCGTGAACGTAGAGGAACAGCTGATGGCTCGCGTCGTCCTCCATCGCGTGGAGGCGGTAGGACTGCGGCGGCGTGGGATAGCCCTGACGTCCCTCCATGGCCTCGGTGGAGATCATCGTCGCGAGCTCTCCGGCCGCGAACGTGAGCTGCGGCTCGAGGATCGCCTCGGGCCCCGCGCTCGCGCGGCGCGCGGCGTGATCACGCGCGACGGCCGCGACCCGCGCGACCTCATCCGTCGGACAGATCACGATCTCGTGCGACGCGGTCAGTACGACCGAGTGCGGCACGGGCAGCGCGACCGGCATCGTCGCCACGGCGAAGCCGTTCGTCTCGCTCCAGGTGAGCGGCAGCGATCGCGCGACCGAGAGCGCGAGCAGGCGCTCGCGCACCATCGCCTCCGTGCCCACGTAGCGAAGCACCGCGACACGACGGTTGGCGTACACAGCGTCGGCGCCGATCACCATCACATCGAGATCCTGCACCGGCCGAATCCCCGAGCCGCCCGCGAGGTTCTGCCAGGTCTGCGTGGCGACCATCGCAGACTCCACGTCGGCCGCGACGGGCGAGCGACGCACGCGCGCCATGTCGAGCCGCGCGAGCACACGATGCCCCTCGGGAAGGAACGAGGGTGGCGGACCGCTCGGTGTCGGGGTCTCCGATCCCGAGGTGCCCTCCGCCTCCGCCGTCGCCTCGTCGCTGGCGCGAGGCGCAGGACCACACGCGGCGAAGAGAAGCGAGAGACACGACACGAGCGCGAGCCACGATCGACGATGGAGCATGGGCGAACACTACACAGAATCGGCGAGCCTCCAAGCCCTCGCGCTCCGTGCGATTCGGATCGGACGCGAGGCCCGTCGCCAACGAGAGACGAGCGCGGACGAGACGGCCGCGGGACCTCCATGATTCATCGACCTGCTACCGTGGCGTCGTGCCCCACCGCGACTCGTTCGACGCGCTCCACGCTCACAAGGCGAGCCTCGAGCTGCGCGTGAGCGAGCTCGAGGCGCAGCTCGAGGCTGCGAACGCTCGGATCCGAGAGCTCGAGGCCGCTGTCGCTGCGAACCCTCGGCCCGCGCGCTTCGCGCCCCCGCCGTCTGCCGCGACCGAGACGTCGCGCGAGCTCGTGCGCGTGCGACCAATCCTGGCGGACGCCCCGCCAGACACCGTCGAGGGCCTGATCGCCAGCATCGCGAGGGAGCCCGCCCCCGAACCCTCCGCGCGAAGGCGCAAGCGAGCCTCGCGATGAAGCGCTCCCTGCCCTCGCTCGGAGCGCGCGATGTCGGCTCTGCGGCTCCGTCGATCGACGACGCGCGCGCCGCGCTCGGAGGCCGCGTGAGCCTGCGACACGATGCGCGGATCGGCGGGCTCGCGCGCTTCCACGATGCGCGGGGGCGCGAGATCGAGGGCATCGTCGTGTGCGAGACGGACGCGCACCTCGACGTGTGGATCGGCGACGGTCGCTTCCAGCGCATCGCCACGGACCGCGCGTCCATCACGGCGACGTCTCCCGATCATCCCCTCGCCGACGTGGCCGCGGACGCGAGGCTGTTCCTCGCGCTGCTCGAGGGCCAGCGCGTGCGCTTCCTCGCGCGCGACGGATCGAGCCACGAGGGCGTGCTCGCGGAGCGCTGCCGCTACGGCGCGCTGGTGTCCTTCGAGTCGCGCCTCTTCGCCGTGTCGTTCCGTCGCCTGTGGCCCCTCGAGAGCGGAGGCGCGTGAGAGAGGCACGCGCCGCGCGCGGCTGATAAGAAGCGCGCCGCATGACTCGAAAGCTCTTCGGTACCGATGGCGTGCGCGGCCTCGCGAACTCGGGCGCGGTGACCCCCGAGATCGCGTTCCGCATCGGGGCAGGGATCGTCCATCAGCTCCGAAAGAAGACCAAGCACGCGCCTCGCGTGGTGATCGGCAAGGACACGCGCCTCTCCGGCTACCTCCTCGAGACCGCGCTCTCCGCCGGCGTGTGCACGTGGGGTGGTCGCGTGATGCTGAGCGGCCCGCTGCCGACGCCGGCCGTCGCGCACCTCACGACCTCGATGCGCGCGGACGCGGGCGTCGTGATCAGCGCCAGCCACAACCCGTATTTCGACAACGGGATCAAGATCTTCGGCGGCGACGGCTTCAAGCTGCCCGACGAGGCCGAGGCGGAGCTGGAGCGCCTCATCGAGAGCGACGCGCTCGATCACGACCGCCCCACCGGCTCCGACGTCGGTGTCGCCGAGCGCCTCGACGACGCACGCGGCCGCTACGTCGCGTTCGTGAAGCAGACGTTCCCCTCCGAGCTCACGCTCGAGGGCCTGCGCATCGTGATCGACGCAGCGCATGGCGCTGCGTACCGCGTCGCGCCGACCGTGCTCGCCGAGCTCGGGGCCGAGGTCTTCGCGATCGGCGTCGATCCGGACGGCAAGAACATCAACGAGAAGTGCGGCGCGGTTCACCCCGCTGCGTGCGCCGCCGAGGTGATCCGTCAGCGCGCGGATCTCGGCATCGCGCTCGATGGCGATGCCGATCGCGTGATCGTGATCGACGAGAAGGGCAACGAGGTCGACGGCGACGCAGTGATGGCGCTGTGCGCGACGCGGATGCTCCGCGACAAGAAGCTCAAGAAGAAGACGCTCGTCGCGACGGTGATGTCGAACCTCGGCCTCGAGCGTGCGATCGAGGCCGCAGGCGGCAAGCTCGTGCGTACGGCCGTCGGTGACCGCTACGTCGTCGAGGAGATGCGAAAGCAGGGATACAACCTCGGCGGCGAGCAGTCGGGGCACATGATCTTCCTCGATCATGCATCGACGGGAGACGGGCTGGTCGCGGGCCTCCAGCTCCTGGCGATGGCGGTGCGTGAGAAGAAGCCGCTCTCCGAGCTCGCCACGGGTGCGATGACACGCGTCCCCCAGATCCTCGTCAACGGGACGCTCAAGGCGCGCAAGCCGCTCGATCAGATGCCCAAGACGACGCGCGCGATCACCGCCGCCGAGAAGAAGCTCGGCAAGACCGGCCGCGTCGTGGTGCGCTGGAGCGGCACCGAGCCGAAGCTGCGCGTGATGGTGGAGGGTGAGAGCGACACGCTCATCCGCACGCTGGCCGACGGGATCTTGAGCACCGCCAAGACCGAGCTCGGCGGGTCGTGATCACGAGGGCCGGCGGCCGATCGCTTCGGTAACCGCTATCCTTCGACCGCTTGCCCGACCCTTCGAGAGAGCCCGGCCGACTCGCGCGGCTCTTCGAGCCGTTGCTCGCTGTGCCGGACGAAGACCGCGCCGCGGTCAGGGCAGAGATCGAGGAGCGCAACGTCCGCAACGTCCGCGTGATGTTGCCCGTCACGATCGTGCTCCACCTCGTCGGCTTCTGGACCGGTTGGAGCGGACCGGGCCCCGATGCGTCCGAGGCCACCGCGGAATGGCTGCGTGTCCTCGCGATGCTGCACGCCGCGATGATCGGCCCGGTCGTCGCCCTCTGCGTCGCGCTGTGGCTCGATCGACCCAGGCGAATGCGCGGGTGGGCCGCGGACCTGTTCGTCTTCGGCTATGCAGTGTTCGGCGCGCTCATCAGCGCCAACGCGCAACGCGCGCGCCCCAACATCGACATCTTCACGATCACGCTGCTCGCGGGCGCGTTCCTGATCACGCGCGCACGCACTGCGATCCCCAGCGCGATCCTCGGCGCGACGATCCTCTCGAGCGCGGTCGTCCACCACGGCACCGATCCGGCGTTCGTTCGCTCGATGCTCGCGAACCTCTGCGCGATGACCATGGGCTCGATGGTGTTCTCGCGCCTCATCTACACGAGCAACGTGCGCGAGATCGCGGCGCGCCTCGCGAGCGAGCGACACCGCGCAGATCTCGCGACACTCAACGCGAGCCTGGAGTCCAAGGTCGCCGACGCGGTGCACGAAGTCGTCGAGAAGTCGAAGGAGCTCGAGCGCGCGAACGCGCAGCTCGAAGCGCGCGTGGAAGAACGATCGCGCGAGCTCTCCGAGGCCCTCGATCAGCTCGCGCGGTCGGGGCCGCGCACGCTGCGACCGGGCACCGTGCTCGACGATCGGGTGCGCATCGTCCGCTTCGTGGCGGAGGGCGGCATGGGCGCGGTCTACGAAGCGCGTGACGTGCGGAGCGACTCGCGTGTCGCTGTGAAGCTCGTGAAGGCGAGCTTCGGCGAGCAGCCCGAGGAGATGCAGCGCTTCCTCCGCGAGGCGCGCGCAGGCGCGCGCATCGTGCACCCGGCGGTCGCGCGCACGCTCCACGTGGATCTCTCGAGCGAGGGCGTCCTCTACCAAGTGCAGGAGTTCGTCGACGGAACCCCGCTCTCGCACGTGCTGAGCAGCCGCGGCCTCGACGCACGCGACGTCGCCGCGCTGGGCACCACGCTCGCGCTCGCCCTCGAGGCCGCGCACGCGAAGGGGGTCGTCCATCGCGACATCAAGCCGTCGAACCTGATGCTCACGAACGACGAGCCCGGCCTCAAGGTGCTGGACTTCGGCATCAGCAAGCTGGCCACGGAGGAGCGCGCCGCCCCCCTCACGCAGAGCAGCCACATCGTGGGAACGCCGGAATACATGGCGCCCGAGCAGGTGCTGCGGCCCGGCGAGATCACCGAGCGCTGCGACGTCTACCTGGCGGGGCTCGTCCTCTATCGGCTGCTCGCTGGACGCCCGCCGTTCGAGGCCGAGACCGCGAGCCAGTACCTCGTGGCCCACGCGTTCGAGACGCCTGCGCCGCTCGCGACGCTGCGACCGGACGCGAGCCCGGCGTTGGTGGCCCTGATCCACCGCTGCCTCGCGAAGTCACCCGACGATCGGCCCACGATGAGCGAGCTCGCCGTCGCTCTGTCGTCCGAGGCCGAGGGACGCACGTCGCTCGAGGTGTCGCGCACGCTCTCCGCCATCTCGCAACGAGAGGCGAGCGGCATCGCACCCTCGAGCGACGCCGCGGTCACGCGCGACATCGCGGCACGAAGGCTCGCGCACGACGCGTGAGCCGCCGCGGACCCCCCTCACGTGGCGTCAGTGGTGCGGCGCCACCGCGGGCTGAGGCGTGACGAGCGCTTCGTCGGGCTCGACGCGCGCGAGCTCGATGCCCTCGGGGATCCCACGCACGTGCACGGGAACGGCCTGCGTGCCGGCGCTCTGATCGACAGCGCTCACGTCCACGAACGGCACGATGCTCGGTGCGTCCATCGCGTCGAGAACGCGCGGCGGTCCGCGCAGCGTGACGCGCACGCGCGCAGGCCTGACCTCTCGCACCGTGCCGCCGATGACGGCGAGCTCGAGGCGTGGCACCGATCGCTCGGCGACCTCGGGGCTCAGCTCGAAGATCACCGTGACAGTGTTGTCGCCCACGTTCTCCACGTGACCCGGCAGTCGCACCAAGCCCACGCGACGCTCGTAGCGCCCCGCCGGCAGGCCGCTGATCGTGACCGGGTCCGTCATGAGCCGCTCGATCGTGGCGAGATCCGGCTCGGGCCCGCGCAGCATCGTCGTCGAGGGCCGCACGGTGGTCGTGCCCGACAGCATGAGGCCGGGGTCCGGCGCGCCCTCCATCGCAGGGACGAGAGAGACGCTGCGACTGCTGCGCACCGCCCACGACAGCGGGATCGTCGGCGGTGCGATCTGCATGATCTCCATGCCGCCCGGCAGCTCGAACGTCTCGGGCTCGAAGTAGTAGAGACTCGCGGTGCTCGTCGAGAGATCGACCTGCACCGGCGGGATGTCGTCTGCATGGAGCGCGTTGAGGATCGATCGACTGCCGCGGAGCGTGAGACGCACCTTCGCGGGCAGATCGCTCGTGAGCATGCGCTCGCTCGTCGCAGGCGGCGTGACGGCGACCACGTCCACGAACACCGCGCGCTGCGCCTCCTCTGCCCCGCGCACGAGCCAGAAGATCGCCATCGCGGTGACCAGCGACACGACCTTGAGACCGAGGTTGTCGAGCAGGAGGCCGCGGAGCACACCCGAGCTCTGCGGAGGAGTCTTCTGCACCATCAGCTTGCCCCCGCATCGCCGTCGCGCGCGATCGGCTTCTCGGTGGGCGCGGCGAGCGGGTCGACGGGCCCCTCCGTCGTCGAGCTCGCCGCCGCGACCCTCGGCATCGCGGGCGGCGTCGAGAGCCGTGGCGGTGGCACCGAGGTCTGGCTCACGCGTCCCGTCTCTTCACGGCGCTTGGGCTCGGGCTTGGCGACCTTCTTCTTCACCGGCACCTGGAAGAGGCCCAGCAGGGCCTGTCGCAGCGAGCCCGCGTCGAGGTCTCGCACCATGTTGCCGTTGAAGCAGATCCCGATCGCGCCGCGCTCCTCGGAGACCACGACGACGACTGCGTCGGTCTCTTCGGAGATGCCGATCGCGGCGCGATGACGCGTGCCGAGCGATCGATCGAGCTTGGGGCTTCCGGTCAGCGGCAGGAACACGCCGCCCTGCCACACACGACCCTCACGGATGATCACCGCGCCGTCGTGCATCGGGTTCTCGTGGCTCGGCACGAAGAGGCTGTAGAGCAGCTCCTTGGTCACGCTCGCGTCGAGCACGGTGCCCATCTGGATGAACTCGTCGAGCAGCGCGTCGCGCTCGAACACGATGAGCCCGCCGATGCGCTTGTGCGCGAGCGCGACAGCGGCCTTCACCACTTCTTCCACCGCCTGCAGCTCGCGCTGATGGCGCGCGCCGCGCAAGAACGGCTGCGTGCCCACGCGCGTGAGCACGCGACGGATGTCGTTCTGGAACAGCACCACGACGAGCAACACGATGTACGTGAGGAACGCGTTGAGCAGCGTGTAGAGCGTGTAGAGCCCGAGCTGTCTCGACGCGTGGTAGACGACGAACACGAGGCCGAGACCGATCGCCATCTGCATGGCGCGTGTCCCCCGCACGAGGAGGAGCACGCGGTAGATGAGGAACGCGACCACCAGCACGTCGAGCACGTCGAGCGTCACGCGCACGGGGCTCTGCGCGAAGAACGCGGACACGAGCTCGACGAGATCGCTCACGTCCGTACCTCGGGCGCGATCGGGGCAGGCGAGCTCGAGGTCGCGCGATCGAGGATCTGGAGCGCCTGACGCGACTCACGCACGTCGTGCACCCGCACCGCGCGAGCACCACCGATCGCGGCGATCGCGACGGCAGCGACGCTCGCTCCGAGGCGCACATCGGCGTGGGGCGCACGACCGAGCGCGTCCTTGGCGTGCTGCGCGAGGAACGACTTGCGCGAGGCACCGATCAGCACCGGCACACCTGCGTCCGCGAGCGTGCTGGTCGAGCGCAGGAGCTTCATCGACTGGGACGCCGTCTTCGCGAACCCGAGACCCGGGTCGATCCACAGCCGCGAGACACCGCGCTCACGCGCGCGCACCAGCGCGACCTCGAGCTCTCGGAGGACATCACCCACGAGGTCGTCGTAGCCAGTGGTGGTCTCGTCGATGCGACCGTCGCTCCGCGTGTGCATGAGGACCAGCTCGACGCCGTGACGGGCGCAGACATCGAGGAGCGCCTCCGATCGACCCATCGACACGTCGTTCACGATCCGTGCGCCTGCCGACAGCGCCGCGTCGGCCACCTCGGCCGACGTGGTGTCGATGCTCACCACCGCCTGCGGCGCGCGAGAGAGGAGCGTCTCGATCACGGGCACGACGCGCCGAATCTCTTCGTCGACGCCGACGGGAGCAGCGCCCTCGCCGTAGGTCCGGCCGCGCGGCCGCGACGAGGCACCGCCTACGTCGATCACGTCCGCGCCTTCGTCCAGCATCGCGAGCGCGCGGGCGACCGCAGCGTCCTCGCGGAAGTGCAGGCCGCCATCGCTGAACGAGTCCGGCGTGACGTTCAAGATCCCCCACACCTCGCAGGTCGCCGGCCTGGATCGCGGGCTTCGAAAGGCGAACGAGCGCCCCGAGCTCTCTCGCTCGCTGCGCTCGTTCACCCGCCCAGCCATGGCAGACCTCTCGTCGTGTCGTCGGTGTCGTGTCGTGGGGCGGTTCAGGTTCCGCTCGGGATCTCGCGGGGCCGAGGCTGGAAGATCGAAGCCTTGCGCTTCTCCTTCGCCTTCGCGGCCTTGTCCGAGTAGCGCGGGAGGACCACGCGCTGTCGCGCCGGCAGCTCGCGCCCGTCCATGATCGCCGCGAGCTCCTCGGCATCCACCGTCTCGCGATCGAGGAGCGCGTTCGCGATCGCGTCGAGCTTGTCGATGTTCTCGGAGATGAGCTTGTGTGCGCGCTCGTACTGCACCTGGATGATGCGACGGACCTCGTCGTCGATCTCGCGCGCGGTGCCCTCGCTGTACTCCTTGGACTTGAAGGGCGAGCCCATGCCGAACATGTCGTCCTCGCGCTCGCCGTAGACGAGCGGGCCGAGCTTGTCGCTCATGCCGAGCTGCGTGACCATCGCGCGCGCGAGCTGGGTGACGCGCTGGAGATCGCTCGCCGCACCGCTGGTCTTCTCGCCGAACTTGATCTCTTCCGCGATGCGGCCACCGAGGGCCATCGCGATCATCGCCTCGAGCTGATCGCGCGAGCGACCGAGCACGTCTTCCTTCGGCAGGACGAAGGTGACGCCGAGCGCCGGCCCGCGCGGGATGATCGTGACCTTGTGGATGGGGTCGTGGTTCGGCACGAGCATGCCGACCAGCGTGTGACCTGCCTCGTGCCAGGCCGTGCTCCGCTTCTCCTTCTCGGGGATCAGCATCGAGCGACGCTCGCTGCCCATGCGGACCTTGTCCTTGGCCATCTCGAAGTCGCTCATCGAGACGCTGTCCTTGTCCTGACGTGCGGCGAGGAGCGCCGCCTCGTTGACGAGGTTCTCGAGATCCGCGCCGGACATGCCCGGCGTGCCGCGAGCGAGCACCTCGAGATCGACGTCGTCGGCGAGCGGGGTCTTCTTGGTGTGCACCGAGAGGATGCCCACACGGCCGTTGATGTCGGGGCGCGGCACCATGATGCGGCGGTCGAAGCGGCCCGGACGAAGGAGCGCCGAGTCGAGCACGTCCGCGCGGTTCGTGGCGGCGATGATGATGACGCCCTCGTTGGCCTCGAAGCCGTCCATCTCGACGAGGAGCTGGTTCAGCGTCTGCTCGCGCTCGTCGTGACCACCACCGAGGCCCGCGCCGCGGTTGCGACCCACGGCGTCGATCTCGTCGATGAAGATGATGCAGGGCGCGTGCTTCTTGCCCTGCTCGAAGAGATCGCGGACGCGGCTCGCGCCCACGCCGACGAACATCTCGACGAAGTCCGAGCCCGAGATGCTGAAGAAGGGAACGCCGGCCTCGCCTGCGATGGCGCGGGCGAGGAGCGTCTTGCCCGTGCCCGGCGAGCCCATGAGCAGCACACCCTTCGGGATGCGGCCGCCCAGGCGCTGGAACTTCTTCGGGTCCTTGAGGAACGCGATGATCTCTTCGCAGTCGTCCTTGGCCTCGTCGATGCCCGCGACGTCCGCGAAGGTGACCTTGTTCTGCGACTCGTTCAGCAGGCGCGCGCGCGACTTGCCGAAGCTCATCGCCTTGCCGCCCGAGGCCTGCATCTGCCGCATGAAGAAGAAGAACAGGGCGACGAGCACCACCAACGGGATGATCGAGGTCCAGATCGCCACGGACGTGACGCTCATCCCCTCGTTCGCGTTGTAGTTGACGACGACGTTGTGCTCGAGCAACTCGCGGTTGATCTCGTCCGTGACCACGCCCTCGGTGGTGCAGCGCTCGCGGCGATCGCCCTCGACGTGCACGTACTCGAAGATCGCGGAGCTCGCCGCGCCGGGCGAGACCGTCA
The DNA here is from genome assembly GCA_017303575.1 of Deltaproteobacteria bacterium. Classification (GTDB taxonomy): domain Bacteria; phylum Myxococcota_A; class Polyangia; order Polyangiales; family Sandaracinaceae; genus JAFLCL01. The sequence goes on along the minus strand of JAFLCL010000032.1, from coordinate 26,693 downwards.
CCGACTCGACGTGCCCCTGCCGGACATCCGTCACGAACTGGCTGAAAGCCACCTCACGCGGGTTGTCGCTGGGCTCCACGAGTTGATAGATCGCGATCATCATCACGATCAGGAGCAGCCAGAGGAGCAGCGTCTTGTGGCTTTGCTTCACGGATACCTCAGGTGCGGGAACCTCGTGCCCGTCGACGCGGCAGTGAGCGCGCGCGACGGCCGAAGAACGATGGTGTCACAGGGGGTTGGGAGCATCAATCGAACGACGGGTCGGTTGCACCGACATTCATGCTTCTTCAACGGAGTCCGACTGCGTCGGCGGACTGGGCCGTGGGTCGTGGATCGGACGAAGGGCGAGGCGCCCGTTCTCGATGGCGACGACGAAGGCACCGGGCAAGCGCGCCTCTCCCCGTGCTGTCAGGCAGAGACGCTCGAGGGCCTCGAGATGGACACGACCCAGAGGCGCGAGGCCCTGACGCACGCCCCATCGACGAAGCAGCTCGCGTCGCAGTGGCGGACGTGCGCGCGCGAGCACCGCGAGCGAGGGCGACGCGAGCGGCTCCAGCTCGTCGGCCAGGCCCTCCACCATCTCGCGATGCTCCCGCGCGTCATCCGCGAGGCGAGCCAGCATGGACGCGATCTCGGGCTGCTCGGCGGCGAGCGTCGGCAAGAGCCCGTGGCGCACGCGTGACCGAAGGAAACGATCGTCGCGGTTCGACGGATCGTCCACGAGCGGCGTGAGCCCGAGGTCACCCAGGTAGGCGAGGATCTCGGCGCGTGAGACGTCGAGCATCGGTCGCACCACACGATCGTCGCGGCGCCGCAGCGCACCCGCGAGACCTCGCACGCCTGCCCCGCGCAAGAGACGCGCGAGCACCGTCTCGGCTTGATCGTCGCGCGTGTGAGCGACCGCGACGGCGTCGCATCCCTCCTCACTCGCATGGCGGAGGAGCGCCTCGTAGCGGGCGTCCCGCGCGCGCTCCTGGATCGCGTTTCCGGCGCCGAGGGAGAGCCCGAGCACCTCGCAAGGCACCCCCGTCGAGCGCACGTACGACGCGACCTTGGCGTGCTCGTCGGCGCTCTCTGGGCGGAGGCCGTGATCCACCGTCGCCCCGGTCAGCACGAGCCCGAGATCGCCGGCGATCGATCGCAGCGCATGGAGGAGGGCCAGCGAGTCTGCCCCGCCGCTGATCGCGACGAGCACCCTCGCCCCTGGATCGAGGAGCGCATGGGCCTCGATCGTGCGGAGAACGCGGGCGACGAGCACCGCGCGAGCGTACCGCCCTCGATCGTTTCGAGTACACTTCGCGCCCATGTCGCGACGCCCCGGCGCGCCCTCCGCCCTTCCTACGAGCGCCCTCCGCGCCGTGGCCTTGCTCGCAGCCCTCGGATCGCTCGCGTTCGAGGGCCAGTTCCGCGGATGCGGCGCGGGGTCGAGCCCACCGAGCACCACCCTCCCCGAGGGCGAGCCGCCCGAGTGCTTCGTCGACACGGACTGCACGGCCGAGATCTGCAACGTGGCCCAGTGCGTCGCGGGCACCTGTCGGCAGGTGGTCCAGATGACCGACGAGGACTTCGATGGGGCGATCGCCGCGCCCTGCGGCACGGACTGCGACGATACGAACGCGAGTGTCGGTCCCGGCTTCTTCGAGGTCTGCGACTCGAGCGACAACGACTGCGACACGCGCATCGACGAGGACGCGACGCCGACCCCCGTTCGGTACGACCTCTCGGCCGAGGTCCTGGCGTCGGGCGCCATCGACGATCTCCCGGGCGTCGTGCTCCTCACGATCGATCCCGTCGGCACACGCTTCGAGCTGACCGCGCGCTGGTTCGATCTCACGCCCACCGCACCGTTCGGCTCGGCGAGGCTCGCGACGTTCGACGATGACTCCACGATCGTCCAGGCACTGCCGGTGCCGGGGGGACTTCGTGTGGTGTGGACCTCCCTCGCCGATCGCGCGGTGCGCGAGACGACGCTGCACGTGACGCGCACGGAGCGGTCCGCCAGCATCGACCTCGATCCGACGCTCGACGTCGTCACGGGCGTGGAGGTCACCGGGATGCGCGCCACCGAGACCGCAGGTGGCTACGCGCTCTTGCTCGAGACCCTCGACGACGTCGGCACGCGGTCGCGATCCCTCGTCGTGCCTGGCATGGCGCCGGTCCCCGTCCCGTACGAGGCCACGCTCGACCTGGCCTCGCGTGACATGCGCTTCTACGTGCCCGCGAGCAGCGCGGAGATCGCCGTCCTCGACGCGATGGGCGGCGAGGTGCAGCGCGTGGTGCTGCCAGGAGAGCTCACGCTGGATCCGCTGACGAGCTGGAACGGCCGCATCCTCGCGGTCGCGCGCGACGCCTCGTCCTTCGCGTTCCTCGAGATCACCTCGGCGGACACGGTGGGAGATTCGTTCCCGTTCGAGGCCGGCTTCGGGGACTCGGACATCGCGCTCCATCCGCTCGCCGGCAGCCTCGCCGTCACCCGCGTCACGAGCGGTCTCGACGTCGCGCTCTACGACGAGACCCTGGCCCGCTCCGAGGCGCACTTCGGCGTGGCGTACGCACCGACCGGCATCTACCGACAGCGAGGCGTGTACGAGACCGGCGCAGGCCTCGCGATCGTCGTGGCGTTCGCGCCGCGCGAAGGCTCCGCCGTGGTCCACCTCCAGTGCCGCTGAGCCCACTCACGGACACAGTGCCTTCGATGGAGCCCGCATGAGCGCCCCCGATCTCCTGGTGTGGATCGATCTCGAGATGACCGGTCTCGACGTGAGCCGCGAGCAGATCCTCGAGATCGCCACGATCGTCACGGACGCCGAGCTGAAGATCGTCGCGGAGGGTCCCGACCTGGTGATCCACCAGCCCGATGCGCTGCTCGATGGCATGGACGCGTGGAACACCGAGCACCACGGGAAGTCCGGCCTCACGGCCCGCGCGCGCGCCTCGACCATCACCACGGCCGACGCTGCTGCGCAGACGCTGACCTTCCTCGAGTCGGTGGGCGTGAAGCCCAACAGCGCACCGCTCGCAGGGAACTCGATCCATCAGGACCGGATCTTCCTCGCCAAGTACATGCCCGCAGTCGAGCGCCACGTGCACTACCGGAACGTCGATGTCTCGACGATCAAGGAGCTCGTGAAGCGTTGGATGCCGGCGATCTACGAGGCGCGCCCCACGAAGAAGGCATCGCATCGGGCGCTCGATGACATCAAGGAGTCGATCGAGGAGCTTCGCTACTACCGCAGCAGCGCCTTCCGCCCCTAGTCAGGCGAGTCGCTCAGAACTGCGCGGAGACGACGGGAACGATCACGTCCGTCGTCTGCTGGATGCTGAGGCGCTCGAGCTCTTCGGTCGTGAAGCGCGGCACGCTCGCCACCATCGGAACCCCGAGCAGGACAGCGCCGCGGTGGAAGCGGAGGAGGCCCGGTCCACCCGCGTACAGCGCGCGAACGCGCTGCTCGAGACGTGACTGCGCGTCGTCGGCGGGTGCCGCGGACGCATCGTCCTGCACGGCCTCGACGCTGTCTTCGCCCTGCTCCTGGTACTCGAGGTCCTCATCGGCCTGCTGCGCCTCGGTGGGCGGTGAGTACGCCGTGAGCGCGAGCGTTCCGATGATCGTCGGGACCAGCAGGGCGATGCCGATCGCCATGATCGCCACGCTCACCTCGGGCGTGCCCGAGCGCTGCATCTCGACGTCCATGAAGTAGCCGCCCACCGCACCGCCGCCTGCGCCGAGCACGGGGAACACGAGGTAGGGCCACCAATCACGCGCGCCGAACATCGCGGGGACGATGAGGCCGAGCTCGGCGCCCAAGAGGCCGAGGCCGATGGCGCCCTTGGGCACCGCCTGGACCGTGGAGACCTGGGCTTCCGCGCGCTCGGGAGTCGCTGCGGTCGAGGCCAGCGCGAGGGTCGCTCCGACGATCACGACCGAGGCGCAGCGAACGAAGAACGCACGAGACAAGGCACCCTCCAAGGCGAGACGGGCCGCAGACTGACACGAAGGAGCGGACCCCAGCAACCGACGAGCACCTTCGGGACCGCCCTTGACGGCACGGCCGAGGCGAAGATAGTTAGCACACGAAACTTTCGGACGAGAATCAATTCCCGAGCTCGTCCATCGTCAGAGCGTCCGTGGCCCACGACTCGCACAACGTTCACGTCCCCACCTCTCGCAGCCGCAAGGCAGAGATCGACCGCATCGTCGAGACGATGCTCTATCTCTATGCGGAGTCGCGGCGGGTCACGAAGACCGAGGCCCGCGAGCGCGGCCTGACCAGTCCGCAGGTCTCGGTGCTGAAGATCCTCGAGGCGACCGACGACCTCTCGCTCACCGAGCTGTCGGAGCGCATGAGCGCGAAGAACTCGACCATCACGGGCATCGTCGATCGCATGGAGCGCGACGGCCTCGTGTTGCGTGACCGCAGCTCGAGCGACCGCCGCGTGGTGCTCATCCGCGCGACGGAGAAGGGTCGCGAGCTCGCCCAGTCGGTGAAGGTCGGCGCGATGGAGCTGCTCACCAGCGCGCTCGGTGCGCTGAACGAGGCGGATCGACAGGAGCTGCGTCGCATCGTGCTCGAGCTGGCGGAGCACGTGCGCGGCGAGATCGACAAACGTGAGAGTCGTCGCGACGACGACGAGGGAGAGTGAGATGTCGAAGACGGACAAGGTCGTCATCACGTGCGCGGTCTCGGGCGTGCTCGCGAACCGCAAGCAAGCCCCCGGCATCCCCTACACGCCGCAGGAGATCGCGCTCGAGTGCAAGCGCGCGTACGACGCGGGTGCGGCCGTCGTGCACATCCACGCGCGAAACGACGACGGCTCGCCGACGTTCGAGACGAGCACCTTCGCCGCGATCAAGGCCGAGACCCGCAAGCTGTGCCCCATCATCCTCAACTTCTCGACGGGCACGATCCTCGACGACGTCTCGCAGCAGATCGCCTACCTGCGTGAGGTGAAGCCGGAGATCGGCGCGCTGAACATGGGGACGATGAACTACGCCAAGTACTCGGCGAAGCAGAAGCAGTTCGTGTTCGACATGATCTTCCCCAACCCCTACGGGAAGATCCTCAAGCTGCTCGAGGTGATGAACGAGGTCGGCATCAAGCCCGAGCTCGAGTGCTTCGACAGCGGCCACACCGCGGGCATCGCGCCACTGCTCGACATGGGCGCCCTGAAGCCGCCGTACCAGTTCTCGTTCATCGTGAACGTGCTCGGCGGCATCCCACCGATGATCGAGTCGCTGCAGCTACAGACCAAGATCATGCCCGCAGGCTCGGAGTGGGAGGTCATCGGCATCTCGCACGGCCACTGGCGCATGCTCGCCTCGGCGCTCGTGCTCGGCGGCAACATCCGCACGGGCCTCGAGGATCACCTGTACCTGCCCAACGGTCAGATGGCGGCCAACAACGGCTCGATGGTCGAGGTCGCGGCGCGCATGGCGCGCGACATGGGGCGTGAGCCCGCGACGGTCGAAGAGGCGAGGGAGATCCTCGAGCTCGACAAGGTCGCGGCAGGACGACAGGCCGCGATCGACGTGGGGCACGCGAAGCGCACGAGCGCGGCGGCCCCGGGAGCGGCGTGATGGAGGCGCGCGCGTACCGCGCCATCACGGTCGGCGTGGACGGCCCCATCGTGACCCTCACACTGAACCGTCCCGAGCGGAAGAACCCGCTCGGCCCCGAGATGGTGAACGAGCTCTTGTGGGCGCTCGACGACGCGAGGGACGATGCGAGCGTTCGCGTGGTGGTGATCACGGGCGCGGGCAACGCGTTCTCGGGTGGCGGCGATCTCAAGCAGATGGCGGGCGGCGATGACGGCCCGCCCCCGCTCGAGAGCAAGGGCGACTATCCGGATCTGCTCTTGCGCTTCTCGACGCTGGGCAAGCCCTCGATCGCGCGCGTGAACGGCGTGGCCATGGGTGGCGCGCTGGGCATCATCGCCGCGTGCGACTTCGCGATCGCGGCCTCGAGCGCGCAGCTCGGGACCCCCGAGATCAAGCGGGGCCTGTTCCCCATGATGATCATGGCGGTCCTTCGTCGGGTGGTGAGCAAGCGTCGCCTGATGGAGCTGATGCTCACGGGCGATCCGATCACGGCAGACGAGGCGGCGCGCATCGAGCTCGTCAACCGCGCAGTGCCCGACGCAGAGCTGGACGCCTCTGTGAAGACGCTCGCCGACAAGCTCGCAGCGCAGAGCCCGACGGCGATGCGCATGGGCCTCGCCGCCTGGAACGCGCAGGCGGATCAGGACCTCGCGACCTCTCTGCCGATGCTGCGCGATCAGCTCTTCGCGATCCTCGGTACCGAGGACGCGCGCGAAGGCCTCACGGCGTTCATGCAGAAGCGCACGCCCGTGTGGACCGGCCGCTGAGAGGCGTCGCGTCATGCAGCCCTGGCGAACGCTCGAAGAGCTCGACACGCCCGAAGGGACGCTCGCGCTCCGTCAGCGAGGCGAGCGCGACTTCCTCCTCACGATCGATGGCCGCGTGCTGATGAGCAGCATGCTCCACCGCAGCGAGGATGCGCTGTCGAGGCTCGCGATCGAGCGCATCGAGGATCGGCCACGCCCGCGCGTGCTGACCGCGGGGCTAGGCCTGGGGTTCACGCTCCGCGCGCTGCTCGACGTCGTGGGCCGCGGCGCGCAGGTCGACGTCGGCGAGCTCCACGAGCCGATCGTGCGCTGGTGCCGCGGCCCACTCGCGTCGGTGAACGGCAACGCCGCGAGCGACCCGCGCGTGCGGGTGATCCTCGGGGACGTGATGGATCGCGTGCGCGAGGCGGCCCACGATGCCTCCCGGCGCTACGACGCGATCGTCGTCGATCTCATGGAGGGTCCGAGTCGCGGGCGCGCTCGTGTGAACGGGCACCTCTACGGATCGAAGGCGCTCGCGTCGGTGCGCGCGGCGCTGAGCCCCGGCGGCGTCTACGCAGTGTGGGGCGAAGAGCCAGACCCCAGCTTCGTCGAGCTGCTGCAGCGTTCGGGCTTCGATGCACGCAAGGTGGTCGTGGGCTCGGGTCCCAAGCACGTCGTCTACGTCGCGCAACCGGCTGTGGCTCGCGGGCGATCGAACGACGTCGTTCCGCGCGGAGGCGAGCTGCCACACGGCAAGCCTTCATCGCTTCCGAGTGAAGGCGCAGACATCCGACGTCGACAGCGACGCTGATCTCGTACGCGCCGTGCTCAACGCCACGCCGACACGACCTCACGCAGCGCGGTGGCCAAGCTCTCGAACACGCGCGAGAGGCTGGTCATGCATCGGGCCTCGGTGCGTCCCCATGCCCAGAACGAGAGCATGAGCTGCAGGCCCTCCCCTGCGTGCGCGGGGCTCGCGAGCGCGCGGTAGCGCACGGGCACGAGCGTGGTGCCGATCAGGCCGAGCTCGAACGAGCGATCGAGCCTCGCGAGGGCCTCGTGCAGCGAGCGCGTGAAGCGTGGCCACTCGACGTCACCCGGCACGTTCCGTCCGAGATCGCGAAAGAGGATCATCAGACGTCCCGAGCACTCGAACGCCTGGCTCGAGGTCGTGGCGTTCGCGTCGCGCTCGGGCGGAGAGAACGAGCAGTCGTTCGACTCGAGCAGGAGGGACGCGCCGTTGATCCACTCGAGGAGCGTGTAGAAGCGCTGCACCGCGGGCTCGGCGCTCCACGGCACGAAGTCCTCGAGCGCCGTGCGCACGAGCGCAGGTGAGGCGCGGAGATCGAGGTACTGCGCGCGCGGATCGGTCGCCGAGCCCGACCACGGATGGGAGCGCAAGAGGTGCGAGACGTCTCCGGCGTACTCCGACGACCTCACGCGCGCGCGCCGATCGAGAACGGCGCGCGCATGGCCACTCGGCTCAGGCCGTCTTCTCGCTGCGCGCGACCTGCCGCGCGACGATCGCCAGACCTGCGGCAGCGATCACGAGCGCAGGGCCCGCGGCCCAGCCGCCGATCAACGACGCGGTGGGATCGAGCGCCTCGACGAGCAACGTCGCAGCGCTTGCGAAGCCGAGGCCCACGAGGAACGGACGCGCCGCCGTCCTGTGCATCGCGACGAGCGTCAGCGCGATCGGCGCGAGCACGACCAGCGCGAGACCGAAGCTGCCCAGCGCGCCGAGTCCCGACAGGCCCTCGCTCATGACCTCGGCGACCACGGGCATGCCCAGCGAGCCACCGAAGAGCGAAGCGACCGGTAGGAACGCGAGGCCACCGGCGAGCACGAAGCCCACCACCGCCGCGAGCCACGGATGCGCGAGACCGAGCACACGACGGCGACGCAACGAGAGGAGCGCGATCGCCGCGATGCCGAGCGTCCATGCGCCGCGCGCCATGCCGCGGTCCTCGAGCTGACGTGCCAGCGCACGATCGGCCCGCACGACGCCCGCACCGTAGAGCGCACGATCACCGCCGGGCTGTGCAGTGCTCAGCAGCGTGCGCTCGATCGCGTCGGGATCCGTCACGCCCGTCGAGCGGATGAGCGCGGCGACGCCTGCCACGTGAGGCGCGGCCATCGAGGTGCCCTGCCACGCGAGGTAGTCGAAGCGACGGGGGTCGCGTCCGACGATCGTGTTCTGGAGCACGCCATCGGGCATGCCGTCGCCGTTCTGATCGACACGCAGATCGCCGCCGGGCGCGGCGATGTCGAGACCGTCACCCCGCGAGCTGTAGGGCGCGATCTCGCGATCGAAGCGCACCGAGCTCACGGCGATCACGTGATCGTGGCGCGCCGGGTACTCGACGGGGCCATGGCCCGTGTTGCCCGCGGCCGCGATGACGACGACACCACGGCTGTGCGCGTGGTTGATCGCGCGCTCGATCGTGCGCGACCGGCTGCCTCCGCCGAGCGACATGTTGATGACGTGCGCGCCGTGATCGGCCGCATAGCGGATGGCGGAGGCGATCGCGCCCCAGCTGCCCGAGCCGTTTCGATCGAGCACACGGATCGGCATGATGCGCGCGCCGGGCGCGACGCCCGCGACGCCCAAGCCGTTGTTCGTGCTCTGCGCGATGGTGCCCGCGACGTGCGTGCCGTGGCCGTGCTCATCGTCCGGCGTCTGATCGTTCTCGACGAAGTCGTAGCCGTCGACGAAGCGCGTCCCCGCGAGGTCGGGCGCCTGCATGAAGCGGCCCTCGGTGCGGTACGCAACGCCGGTGTCGATCACGGCCACGACCACGCCCTCGCCGCAGGCGCGCTGCCAGGCCGTGGGCATGCCGATGAGATCGAGGTGCCACTGGTGGCGGTAGTACGGATCGTTGGGTGTGAAGCCTTCACGATCGGCGATCGCGGCCTCGTCGGTGACCGCATCGGCGAGCGTGCCGGAGAGGCTGGTGAGCTCGAACGCCTCCCCCTCGGGCAGCGACCACGAGCGCTCCACCTCCGCGACTTCGACGTCGGTGTCGGCCGTCAGCTCGGCGACGACATCGACCATCTCCGAGACGGGCACGACGATGCGGTAGAGCTCGGCGTCGTCCGACAGCAGCTCGCCCAGCTCGTCGCGGGGCGAGTCGTCGATCACGAAGTCGTAGGGCGCCACGCCGCGCGCGATCGCGTCACGCGCGTTCGCCCACTCTTCGTCCGAGGATCCGTCGTCGAGATCGAGCAGCAGCGCGCCCGTCCCCGGATCGAGGGAGAGCTCTACCTCGTCGATCGACGAGGTCTCCGGCGCGCGTCGCGCCCAAGCCGCAGCGCCCGACAGCGTGGCAACAGGCCGATTCGAGCGACAGCACCGCGATCCTTCATGGGGCCTCCCGAAGAGAGAGCTCTCGGCAACAGCGACACGTCATCATGCGCTGGGGACCTGAGAATGTCCCTCGGACCCACGCTTCTTCACGAAACCTTGGGTCGAGCACCGGAACGTACGGCGAGCGCTCCGCATTTCTCGTCCGGCGAGAGGCCGTCAGCTGAGGTACTCGTCCACGGGCTTGAGGAGCGGCGGCAGGTCGGTCTCGCCGATGCGCTGACGCAGGTTCACCTCGATGAGGCGGCTCATCTGATCGAGCGGCAGATCGTTGTCGTCGTAGCCGAAGGGCTGCTCGATCTCGTCGCCGATCGTGTCGAGGCCGAAGAACGCGTAGCTCACGACGAGCACGACGATCGGCGTCAGCGCGCCCACCTCGCTCACCACCCCGAACGGGAGGCCGTAGCAGTACACGGCGACGATGCGGTGGATGAGCGTGGTGTACGTCATCGGGATCGGCGTGCTCTTGATGCGCTCGCACGCGCCCTGGATGTCCGTCAGCGTGACGAGCGACTGCTCGAGGATCCCCACGTGCAGCGGGTGGATCCAGCCCTTGCTCCACGCGACCTGGATGCGATCCGCCGTGCCCTTGCTGATGGCGGAGGGCTTGTTGGTCTCGGTCTTCAGCGCCTCGATCTCGTCCTTCGGCAGGAACGGCTCGAGGTCCTTCAGGTCGTCGATGTCACGGAGGCTCAACCGAAGGGCGTGCGTGAACGCGATGATGCGTCGCACGAGCTCGGTCTGGAGTGTCGTGATCTCCTTCTTCTCCGCGCTCGAGAGCGTGCGCCCCTCGGGCACCTCGCTGATGAGGGTCAGCACCTGACGCGCCATCGAGCGCGTGGTGTTGATGAGCGAGCCCCAGAGCTTGCGACCTTCCCACCAGCGGTCGTACGCGGAGCTGTTGCGGAAGCCGAGGAAGATGGAGAGCGCGATGCCGACGAGCGTGAACGGCAGCGGGTGCAGATCGGTGTGGAACTGGGTGTCCTCGAGCATCAGCTCGGCGGCGGTGACACCGCACGCGAGCAGGACGACCCCCGCGATGCGCCACTTCGTGCGAGGCAGCTCGGTGCCGCGGTAGCGGAAGATGAGGCGCAGCCAGCTGTGCTGCTTGGGGACCATCATGGCGCAGACCCTCCCGAGAACGCGTTCACGAGGCGCCTCCGCTCAGCGAGCGGCCGCGGGCGTGCGGCGCGTGAGATAGAAGGTGCGATCGACGCGGCCCGTGGAGTCGAAGCCGACGATCAGGGTGGGGCCTGCGCTCAGCTCGGGGTCGCCGGGCGCGTGGCCGATCTCGTACACCCAATCGGTCGCGCGGAAGTCGTGTCGTGCGCAGAGCTCGTTGACGCCGCAGTTGGTGCCGCGACCGAGCGCCTCGCTCAGCTCGTGCTGGAACATGCCCTCGAGCGCGCCGCTGTTGCTGACGTCCTCGGCGAGCTGGTTGTGATCCTCGAGCACGACGGCGTCGGCGACCTCGGCGTCGATGGCCGAGCGAAGACGCGTGAGCGAGCCCTGGCGATCCACGCCGGGACCGCACGCAGAGAGGCCCGCGAGCGAGACGAGCAACGAGACGAAGAGAGACGAACGCATGGCGCGCGACGCTATCACGAGGCGACGCGGGGCCGAGCGGTACCCGAGCACCGTCGGTCCGGACCGACAGTGCTCCTCGCTCGGCGTGACGGAACCACACGCGACGGCCCAATCCGGCTCCTCGACGGCCGAAGGAAAGAACCTCGACGTGCCGATGTACGGCGCCGCCGACATCCCTGGAGTCCTCGGTCGCTGACGCGCACGTGACGCGCCTCGTGAGCGTGCTCCGCGGCGAACGCTCGGTCTCAAGTGCTCACGTTCTCGATGCGCCACGCGTCGAGACCGCCCGTGCGCTTCGCGTCGGCGGCGCGGCAGTCGCCATAAACGCGGCGGTGCTCACGCACGCAGCGCACGCGAACAGCCTGCGATCGATCGGCCCAGCTCGCGCGGAACGACAGCTCGCTGTGGGTGTCGTCGAGCTCGGTCACGTCGATGCTCGAGAGTGTGGGGGGCGCTTCACCCTCGCGCGAGAGACCGAACGCGGCGACGTCGGCGAGCTGCGCGCGCACGTCGCGCCAGAACGATCCGCGGAAGCGCGCGAGCAGGGGCGCCCCTCCCCGCGCGGCTTCGATCAAGAGAGGCGCGTCCTCGGGCGTGAGGTGCCCGTACACGTGGCCCGACGGAAGGATCATCACCGTGGGCGCGAACCGATCGCCGCCGAGGTGGCTCGCCTCGCGCACGTCGATCGCGCCGACGTTCTCGCACGCGCGCATCGCGTCCATCAGCGCGAGGCCGAAGCGCGCGCAGCAGCGATCACGCTGGCCGTGCGTGCACGTGAGCAGCATCGGGCGCGTCACGAGCTCGCCGCGCGTGAGCGAGCCGCTCACGTAGCCCGTGACCACATCGGCCGCGGCCTCGATCGGCACGTCCGAGAAGCGCACTGCCGCGGGATAGAACGTGATCTCGGTGCGCTCGGCGCTGTCCCCCGCGACGAAGCGCGTCACCACGTCGAACCGCTCCTGCGCGTCGACCAACGCGTCGACGAGCGCGACCGGCAGGCCTTCGGCACTGAGCACGTTGGGACCCCAGAGCCGCTTCGGGTACGCGACCACGATGCACCCGCGACCATGGCTCGCCGTGCCCGCGAGCGGCTCCCTCGCGGCGGCGGCGAGGAGCGAGCAGTAGGTGGGCGTGCTCACGCGAGGCCGCGCCGATCAGCTCCGCGGGCCGAGGGGGGCGGGGACGAGGATGGCTTCGGACGGATCGCGATCAGGAGGAGGGCACCCGCGGCCCGTGATCGTCCGTGCTTCATGCGAGGCGCAGGGTAGCCCAAACGCCTCGGTTCGATGCCGGGCTCTCCGCGGCATCGGCGCGTCGCTCGCCTTCGCGGGCTGGGCTGTGTCCGAGTGGTCTACTCGGGGGGGCGAACGGTGATGCGCGTCATCATCAGCCCCCACGCGAGGCTGTAGGGGAGACGCGCGGGATCGGGCACACGCACGCTGCGGATCCACAGCCCCTCGATCTCGTCCGTGGCGTCTCCCGGCAACCAGACGATCGTGCCCGGGAAGCTGTTCTCCCACGTGCCTGGAACACGGGATGCGGCTGCGCTCGCAAAGGGCTCCGCATCGCCGATCGTACGCATCGTGATGCTGTCGTTCACGTCCTGCCTGGGCACCACCCAGTGGTGGCCGACCCGACTCGGAGTGCCGTTGAAGTGGGTCTGGGCGCTGCCCTCGCCGAGAGCGAACGTGTGTCGGCTCCCCTCGACGGGCACGGCCGTCGCGAGCTCCGAGGCACCTCCCGATCGCATCTCGAAGAGGATCGCCTCGCCCAGCACGCCTCCCGCGAACGCGACCGGCGTGAGCTGCGTCCCCGCCGGGCTGGTCACCGTGATCGGCGCGGGGTCGCGCACGAGCGTCGCCCCACACGCGCTCGCGTCCAACCGCTCGAGCGTCCCGCCGACCTCGGCGACCGCATGAACGGCGCCCGCCTCGTCGATGTACATCCAACGAACGTCGCTCGCGCCGCTCTCTTCCGCGACGCCGAGCATCTCGCTCGAAGGCGCCCCGCGCCGCTGGCGCCGCCAGTGAAGGGGCCCCGATCCGTAGATCAACATGCAGACGGAGCCATCTGGCTCGGCGGCGGCCGCGACGTGAGTGCCCTCGAAGTCGCTCGTGACGAGATCCAGCTGGGGCCGATCGACGCCGTCGCCGCAGGGGTTCCAGTTCGGTCTCGCGACGCGGGCATCGACCAAGCCCGCCTCGCGGCGCAAGACCAAGCTCAGCACGAAGGGCTCGTCGCGCTGCGAGCTCGTGAGCGTGTAACCCCAGAGCGGTTCACCCTCGGGCCCCAAGAGCTCCCACGCCTGGGCCGGACGCGCGCGCACCGTGAGAAGCAGCGGCGAGTCCGTGGGAGCGAGCACTTCGATCAGCGTGGTCTCCAGGGGCAGATCGGGGTTCAGAGTCGCCGAGACCTCCCACCGCCCCTCCGCGACCACTCTCGCTGCGTACTCCGCCTCGGAGAGCTCGCCCGCCGTCGCACGCGGATCGGGAAGCTCGAGACGAATCGATCCTCCGCTCGGCCAGTACGCGAGCTCCAGGTCGATCTCGGCGGCGCGGTAGGCACCCGTCGTCGTCGCGCGCGTGCTGATCGCGCCGACGCCATCGCTGGGACCGACCAGGACCGCGCGCCCATCCGTGAGCGTGTCGACGCGGACGTCGCCGGCGTCGAGCACCCAGGCTCGACCGAGCTCGGGTGGGAACGACCACTCCCCGCCCTGGATCGACGTGCACGTGTCGATCTCCGTGCGCGCGACTTCGCTCCAGCACTGAGGGTCGCGCCAGTCGACGTCGCCATCTCGATCGTTGTCGCGCTCGTCCGAGCACAGCGCGCCACTCTCGGCACACGTGCCGTCGCAGTCTGGGTCTGCGCAGTCGAGCAGGCCGTCCCTGTCGTCGTCCCGCGTGTTGTCGCAGACCTCGATCTCGAGCTCAAAGTACGGCAACGCCACCGCGCAGCCGGCGCCGAGGCTCAGGACGATCAGGCTCGTCACCCCCGCGCCCACCCGCCGAAGAGACGTCTCGCAGGCCCCGGTGATGATCGCGTGCTTCATGGTGGACCCCGTGGCCGCGGGCTGGCGTCCGGCTCGCCCGTGCGGCAGCGACTCTAGCGCAGCGAGCACGTGACACTCCGCGATTTCGAAGGGGCGTCCGCGAGGCGCTCGTGGCCGCCATCGGTCGGCTCCGTGGTGTCGTGCGTCGATCGGCGCCTCGGGGGTATAGGTCGCCCCATGGCCAAGCTGAGCCGCTACTTCGAGACGTTTCGTGAGCCCGATGGCACCGAGAAGATGCGCGTGTTCGTGCGCGGGCATGCGGTGCTGAGGCTCGCGGCCACGAACAAGGGCACGTCGTTCCCGGAGGACGAGCGCATCGCGCTGGGGCTCGATGGTCTCTTGCCGCCGCGGCTCACGAACCTCGAGGCGCAGGTCGCGCGCGTGAGCGCCGCGTACGCCACGCAGCCCACACCGCTCTCGAAGTACCAGTTCCTCCGCAACCTCCAGGAGCGCAACGAGCTGCTCTTCTACGCGGTGCTCGAGCGACACCTCGCAGAGATGATGCCGATCATCTACACGCCGACCGTCGGCGAGGCGGTGCAGGGCTTCTCGCAGCACTACCAGTCGCCGCGCGGCATCTCGCTCTCCACGCGCAACATCGAGCGGGCTGCCAGCGCGTTCGACAACTCGTTCTACGACGACGTCCGCATGATCGTCGCGACCGACTCGAGCGCGATCCTCGGCATCGGCGATCAGGGCTACGGCGGCCTCGCGATCGCGATCGGCAAGCTCGCTCTCTACACGGCGGGCGGCGGCGTGAGCCCCTACCGATCGCTGCCGGTGGGCCTCGACGTGGGCACCGATCGTGTCGATCTGCGCGAGCACTCTTCCTACCTCGGCGTCACGCACGCGCGCCTCAAGGGCGAGCCGTACCTCGCGTTCGTCGACAGGTTCGTCGAGGCCGTTCGCAACCGCTACCCGCGCGCGATCCTCCAGTGGGAGGACCTCTCGAAGGACACCGCGTTCACGGTGCTCGAGCGCTACCGCAAGGTGCTCCCTTCGTTCAACGACGACATCCAAGGCACGGGGGCCGTCGCGCTCGCGGGTGTGCTCTCGGCGTGCAAGCTGCGCGGCGAGCGCTTGTCGGATCAGCGCATCGTCGTGTACGGCGCGGGCGCAGGTGGCGCGGGCGTGGCGTGGGCGATGCGCGATGGCCTCATGGCCGATGGGCTCACGCGTGACGAGGCGCTCTCGCGGCTCTTCGTGCTCGACTCCAAGGGCCTCTTGCTCGAGGGCCGCGCGATGGAGGACTACAAAAGCACGCTCGCGAAGCCGCTCGCGGCGATCGCGGGTTGGGGACGAGACGGCACGGCGCCCGATCTCCTCCAGACGATCGAGAAGAGCGGTGCGACGATCCTGCTGGGCCTCTCCGGCCAGCCCGGCTCGTTCACCGAAGCGCACGTGCGCGCGATGACGAAGAACACGGAGCGCCCGGTGATCTTTCCGCTCTCGAACCCCACGAGCGCCTGCGAGGCGAGCCCCGAGGAGCTCCTTCGCTGGAGCGATCACCGCGCGATCGTGGCGACCGGAAGTCCCTACGCGCCCGTGCGCGCACCCTCGGGCGAGCTCGTCGAGATCGGGCAGGGCAACAACGCGTTCATCTTCCCGGGGCTGGGCTTCGGCGCGATCCTCTCGAACGCGACGGAGGTGACCGACGCGATGGTGATGGCCGCCTCGCGCGCCCTCGCCGACTACACCGCGAAGCTGCATCTGCGTCACGGGCTCGTGTACCCGCCGGTCTCGGAGCTCCGCGAGGTCTCGATCGCGGTCACCTGCGCGGTGATCGCGCAGGCATACGCCGACGGTGTCGCGACGAGCACGCGCATCGATCGGAGCGCGATCGAGCCGTACGTGCGGGCGCACTTCTGGCGACCGCGTTACCTGCCCTTCGTCGCGGGCTGAGGCGAGCGGTCATGCCGTTCCACGGTCGCCGTCTTCGAGCACCCTCGGCGGCGTGTGCGTTGCTCCTCGTCGGCTGCGGTGCGCCGACGGTCGCGGGTGGGCGTCCCGCGCTCGATCACGCACGGTCGCGGCTCACGCTCGCGCGCGAGCTGGTCAGCAGACGTTCCGTCCAGCTCCGACTCGACGACGCGGGGACCGCGACCGTCGTGAGGCCCGTTCGCCTCTTGCGCGCGAGCGGCGTTCCCGACGAGTACGCGATCGCGTTCACCCCACCGCGGGTGTGCCAGAGGCCGAGCGGGACCGTGTCCGTCGAGCACATCGACACGTTGGATGTGGACGCGCCTGTCGCCGCAGAGCTCCGAGACGGCGAGGTCGTGCTCCGCACACGCACGGCGGGCGTCGCGGAGGTCCACGTGCGCGGCGTGTACGTCCACGGCGACGCTGGCTGCGCGGACGGTGCTCCCCCTGGGACACGCACCGCGCTCCACGCGACGCTTCGGGTCGAGGTGAACGAAGACGCGCGTCCACGCCTTGGCGGCACCGAGCGCTGTGGAGGTGACGATGTCGCGTCGTTCGCGGCCACCGGGACCCAGGTCACCCTCCCGCTGGCGCTGCTCGACGAGCACGGCGAGGACCTGCGGTTCGACAACATCTCGCCGCTCGTACCCTTCGAGGTCTCGATCGAGTCCGACGTGTCGGTGATCGCGGAGCGCAACCTGCTTCGCTTCGGGGGTGAACGGGGACACGTCCGCTTCGTGGCGGCAGGCGGCGCCGATTCCTGGGCCTGGGAGTGGGCCGTGCCCCCCTCCGAGATCGTCGACGCCACGGTGCGCTTCTACGTGCCCGGTTCCGCGGGCTCACCCGCCGAAGTGACCGAGGGTGTCCGCGTCCAGGGCAGCCACCGCCGGCTGGCCGGCGTGTTCTTCCAGATCCGCGACGCCGTGCTGGCACGAGGTCCCCTCTGCGATGCGGCAGACGCTCGATGGTTTCATCTCGAGAGCGAGACGCCACAGGTCTGCCGAGTGGTCTCGGTGGACTCGCAGGCGTGTGACGGTTGCTCCGGACCGAGCTTTGGCCACCAGGCCGCCGCCCTCGTGCGCGACGGCGTCTGCACGGTGCGCGTGGAGGCGCCGCAGCTCGACCACGGTGCCGGTCTCATCCGTCGCGTGAGCGCCGAGTTCGTCGGCATCGAGAACTTCGCGGAGGTGACCATCGCGCAGGCGCCCTGACCCACGCGAGGACGGCACGTGATCGCGACCGCGATCGCGATCACGAAGTGTGGGTCACGTCGAGCGCGTGAACGATCACCTCGCCGTACGCGTCCGCGTCGTCACCTCGGGCGACGTTCGACTGCGTGTAGACGCCGGCCTTGAAGTAGCAGCCGGTCGCGGCGCGCTCGACGTCGACCTCGAAGGTGCCGTCGTCGCCGTGATCGACGCGGATGTGGCCGCCCTCGGCGACGATGCGCACCACGAAGCGGTCACCGAGCGTGTAGTCCGCGTCGAGCGTGCCGAGGTCCTCTCCGCCGCCCTCGACGAAGAGGTGCGTGCCCTCGAGGCGGATCATCACGACGTCGTCTGACGCGTCGTGGATCTGTCCCGCGACGACGTGAGGCTTCACCTCCGGCAGGTGCGTGATGCTCTGATCAATCCGCATCTCGTGGCGGCCCGAGCTCGTCGACCAGCTCGCGCGCACGCTGCCGCCGGGCTCCATCTCGCGCAGCTCCGAGCGTGGATACGACGAGCCGCTCGTCGTGACACCGCCCGCGTTCGCGCGGAACTGCACGCCGTCGGTCACGAGCACGAACCAAGGATCGATCTCGTAGGTGGCGAGCTCGGGCTGCGTGATCTCCATGGGCATCTCGGGCGGACCGATGGGCAGCGTCAGCTTCCAGATCGAGAGATCGAGCAGCTCGGCAGGCAGCGTCGCGCCCGGCGCCGCATCGAGCGTGACTTCGGCATCCTCCGGGCGCTCACCCGCATCTCGCGAGGTCGCGGCGTCCCACGCCGCGTCGCCCGCCGTGAAGGCGTCGTCACGGAGCGTCTCGGCAGCATCGCGCGCGCTCGCCGCATCGAGCTGAGTCCCTGCGTCGTCGATGGGAGGAGTCGTCGTGTCGCAGCCCGGAGCGAGTGCGATGACGACGACGAGGTGGTGGACACGAAGAAGGCGGACGCGAGGCATGCCCGAGGATGGCCTGAAGGGGCGCGCTCAGTCGTCGTACATCGAGAGCGTCGTGCCCCTCGTAGAACGTGTGGGGCCGTCGCTCCACTTGGAGAGCCAGTCCTTCATGCGGAGCTTCTTCACGGTGTTGCCGCTCGTCATGTAGCGAACCTTGCCGAAGATCTTCCGCTCCGGGCCCCACGCTCGGTCGTAGGCGCCGAAGACCCAGCCGATGTTCGTGTAGGTGTTCGGATCGCGGCCGTCGATCGCGTACTTGTCGTTGAGGTGAATCAGCGCCTCGAAGGCATCGCGCGGATCGTCGAACCAGTTGAGCGTGGTCTTGCCCCACACCATGCGGAGGTAGTTCTGGATGCGGCCCGTCTCGCGGAGCTCGCGCTGCGCTGCGTTCCACACCTCGTTGTCGGTCTCGCCGCGATCGAGCTGATCGACCGTGTAGAGCGCGGGGCGCCGATCGTGTCGGTGCTCGGCGAGCGTCTGCCGCGCCCACGCGGGGATGCCCTCCCAGGTCGTGAAGTCGTCCGTGTGATGGCAGCGCGCGAAGCCGAGCTCGCGCCACGTGACGAGCTCGTCGAGGAAGCCATCGGCCGCGTCGCTCGCGTTCCACCATCCCTCACGGCTGCCGTGGGGCTTCTTCGCGATCTTCGAAGGGTCCCAGTCCGTCGCGCGCGCGACCTCGGCCAGGATCTCGTGCGAGCTCACGTGACCGAAGTGGAGCCAGCTCGAGAGGCCGCTCGCGACGTCGTCGTCGGGATGGCTGCGATCCTCGTGGTAGCGCGCCAGCTTCTTCGCGACGAAGCGCTTCATGCGTGCCCGCCCTTCCCGCTCACCGCCGTGCTCGTCGATGCCGCCGATCGTGTGGTCGATCGGGAGCGCAGCGATCAGAGCGTCGAGGGCGCCGAGCTCGTCGTCGGTCGCGAAGCGGTAGCGCTCGCGCACGACCGAGGCGACGAGGTCCGCCTCGCCGCGTCCGACGCCCTTCGTCAGCGGGGTGGGCATCGGCGCGCCGTCGAAGTGCGCGGGCAGCGTCTTCTGCACGAAGCGCCGGAACTGGTGCGCGAAGTTGAACGCGCTCGGGCTCGCGCGCAGCGGCAAGAGGCCGCACGAGTCGACGACCTCGAAGCGCACGCCCAGCTCGCTCAGCATCGAGGCAGCACGCGCGCGCATGTGCGGGAGGAAGAACGCGGGGAAGTCGTCGCCCACCACCACGCACGCGTCTCTCGCGAGCGCCTCGAGCAGGCCCTTGCCGCCTCCCTGCTCGCGCTCGACGAACGGCAGGTACACGAAGCCCGCCTCGCGCATCGTGCTCGCGTGCTCGGCCATGCCCTCGATCACGAAGCGGTGGAAGCGGTCGGACGCGTAGGGGTAGTCGACGCGCAGCGGCTCGAAGACGACGAGCGGCTTGCCGAGCTCCTCGCACCACGCGAGCGCGCGCTGAAGGGCGTGGTTGTGCCCGAGCCTGCGCGCGGCGGTCATCCAGTAGAGGACGTAGCGACCACCGCGCCGAGCGGGTGTGGGCACGGCGGCATCGATGCGGATCGCAGGCACGGGCGCGATGGCAGGCATGTCGCGCGGAGACTCGTGCCCGAGACGAAGGTTCGCAAGGTCTGGCGCCCAGCGACCACCCGAGCGCGCAAGGTCCGAGGCCCGGGTGGGGGGATCCGAGGAGCCCTCGACGAGGCCCGCGACCGGTGACCTACGTCTTCTTCTTGCGCACGAGCGCGCTCGCCTTCACGTCGGGCTTCTGGAGGATCTTCGGCTTGCGCCGCGGGCCGACGAAGTGCCACACGAGGTAGCCCACGGCGAGGGCCTCGATCAGGGCGACGGCGATCCACTGCCAGGTCACGAGGCGAGTATCGCAGCAGGTTCGGGCGACGGCCCGTGGCCGATCGCGTCGGGGACACGGCGCGCCGCGACGTTCCGCACACCCGCAGGGCTCGAATTGCCCGCGAAGGCTTCAGGACGCGCCGCGAAGGCTTCGTGACGCAGAGTTTGCGCTTGCCATTGCGAAACTAAGGGTCCAGAAGGGCGCCCGAACGTCATCCTCGGCCTCCGGCCCCCCGCCGCGCCGAGCTCTCCATGGAGGCTCTCTTGGCGACCAAGGCATCGGCAGAACCCACCTCGACCGGTCTTCGCTCCTTCCTCGAGATCCCCTACGACGAGCTCGAGCAGCTGAACCTCGAGGCGAAGGAGCAGCGCATCGCGCGCGTGAAGATCGACAAGGTCCGCGAGCAGCGGATGAAGTACCTCACCGACGAGAAGCGGATCAAGGCCGTGACCGTGTGCTTCACCGACCTCGAGGGTCGGATGCACATGCTCGACTACGACAAGAAGTTCCTCCTCGGCAGCGCCGACAACCTCACGTTCGATGGCAGCTCCATCCGCGGCTTCTCCGCGCAGCAGGAGTCGGACCTCCGCCTCGGCATCGACTGGCCGGCGTTCTACTGGCTGCCCTCCGACGTGTTCGGCCCCGGCAAGGTCCTCGTGTTCGGCGAGGTGCTCGAGCGCGATGGATCGCCGTACGTCGGTGATCTGCGCGGCCGTCTCAAGGCCTACACCGAGAAGCTCTTCGCGAAGGACCAGACGGTCTGTCACGTCGCGCACGAGATCGAGGGCTTCCTCTTCAAGGGCCGCGACGCCGAGCGCCACTACCACGAGACGGGCAGCTTCGAGTTCATCTCCACGGGTGGCTACTACCACTCGCTCCCCGGGGACGCGCTCCGCAAGTTCATCGACAGCTCCGCCGAGTGCCAGCGCGCGATGGGCTTCGAGAACGAGAAGGACCACCCCGAGGTCGCGCCCTCGCAGTTCGAGATGAACTTCAAGTACGCCGACGCAGTGATCGGCGCCGATCAGGTGCAGCTCTACAAGCTGCTCGCGCGTCAGGTCGCCAGCCAGATGGACATGACGGCGTCGTTCCTGCCCAAGCCCGTGACCGGCGTGAACGGCAACGGCATGCACACGAACATGTCGTTGTCGAAGAAGGGCGTGAACCTCTTCCACGACAAGAAGGGCAAGGACGGCCTGAGCAAGGCGGGCTGGGAGTTCATCGGCCGCATCCTCGCGGCGGCGCCCGACATCTGCCTCGCGCTCAACTCGAGCGTGAACGCGTACCGCCGACTCGATCCGCACTACGAGGCGCCCAACCAGATCAAGGCATCGGCGATCGATCGCGGCTCGATGGTCCGCATCCCGCTCGGCAACGAGAAGAGCGCGCGCATCGAGGTGCGCTCGGTCGCGCCGGACGCGAACCCCTACATGAGCGTCTACACAGTGCTCCGCACGGGCCTCGAGGGACCGAAGGAGTCGGAGGACGAGAGCAAGAAGGCCCGCACCCGCTTCCTCCCCGACAACATCTACGACGCCATCCGCCTCTTCAAGAGCTCGAGCTTCTCGAAGGAGCTCTATGGCGAGACGGTCCACACGAAGTTCGCCGAGCTCAAGGCCGCGTCGGCCGATCGCTGCCCCCGCGCGCTCGGCAGCCGCGTGAAGACGAGCGAGATCCAGTTCCACCACGAGATCACGAACCAGTACCTGTGGTCGCAGTTCTGATCTTCGTCTGAGCGGGGCTCGACGCCGTCCGGACAGCGGAGGGCGTCGAGCTTCGGTCCTCGCGCAGGACGCGCTCGAGCGGCACGGCGCGCGATCACATGCGCGCCCAGGCCTCGCGGTAGCGGTCGCGGAGGCCGATCCACTCGTCGCGCTCGGCGACGAACACGCCCTCTTGCCACGAGAACACCGACGCGGGCCGATCTTCGGGGTCGTGCACGGGGATGACGTGGAGGTGGAGGTGCATCGAGCTCTGCGTGAGCTCGCCCGCGCTCGAGCCCGTGGACGCGAGGTAGCAGCGTCGCGGACGCTCGAGCGACTCGACGAGGCGCGCGACGCGATGACCTGCGATCGAGACCTTGGACCACAGCTCGATCGGGGCGCTCGCGTATGACGTGACGTGCGCCTTGGGCATGATGCAGACGTGGCCCCAGCACCGGACGTAGCGCGGCAGGAAGACGAGCACGTCGTCGTCCTCGTGCACCGCGTGGAGCTCGCCCACCTCGCCTCGCGCGATCGCGCACATCAGGCACTCGGGATCACCACCCTCGCTTCGGATGCGAGCGAGGGCCTCTGCGCGCGGGATCATCGTGGGCATCGGCCCTCGACGCGCGGAACGTGACGGCTCATTCCCGGTCGAGACGCACGCGACGCCGACGTCGCGAGACAACGCCGAGCAGCGCTGGCAGAGCGAGGAAGAGAGCGACGGGGCGCTCACCCATCGTGGTGCGACAGACGCACGAGCCCGACAGCGTGCTCGGTCCTGCGTCCGTGCGAGACGAGGCATCGACGCTGGCACCGACGCCCGCGTCTCGATCGCCGAGCGAGGCATCCGAGGAGGTGCCCCCGTCGACGTCCGTGATGCCGACGTCCGCGGCAGCCACGCCTGCATCGGGCACCTCGGCCACGCCTTCAGGGCGCACGGACGCGAGCGAGTCGCCCTCGATCGCGTCGTCGAGGAGGATCACGGGCGCATCGGTGAACTCGATCGCGCCACGCAGAAGACCCATCTGCGTGAACGCGCTGTTCGTGTCGACGAGCGTCTGTGCGTGTCCCGCGGCGACGACCTGCTCACCGTCGAACCACACGTCGACCGTGCCGAGGTCCGCGTCGCGCGACCACACGATGTGCATCGCTATGCGGTGCCACACGCCTGGCGTCACGACGCCGCGCCCGAGCCAGTGCTCGTGCCACTCGGGATGGTTGGTCGAGAAGCGGAGATCGCTGCCGATCAGCGAGAACGCCATGAGCTGCGAGTAGCTGCTGTCGGTCTCCCAGTAGGCGATCTGCTGCTCGGGTTCCCGCGGAAGGGTCTCGGGCACCTGGAAGCTCCACGCGAAGTAGAGCGCCTCGCCGTCGTCGGTGCGTCCGCCTGCAGGTGAGTGGTGGAGCTCGACGCGCTTGAGGCCGTTGGGCCAGCGCGCTTCGTTCGAGAGCTCGATGCGCACCGCGTGATCCCCTTCTGCCACGGGCGAATCCACGATGGTGATCGGATCGCGCTCCCCCACGCGACCATTGAGCTCGCCGTCGAACTGCGACGTGTCACCCGTCTCGAAGTCACCGCGCCACACCTCCTGTGCGGAAGAGGTGGACGTGGACAGCACGATCGCGAGCACGAGCGCGACGGAGAGGGATCGCATGCACGCGACGATACCGGATCGCTCCCGACCCGAGGTCTCGGCGCGCTCAGTCACGCGTGCACGTGTCGGTCGGCGTGACGCGCTGCCGCACGCGGGCGGCCAACACCCGCTCGAGCTCCGTGAGCGCACCCGGCGTGAAGCGATGCCGGGACGTGTCGAACGGCATCGTGCGCGCCCACCGCGCGGTCCAGCGCCGGTCGCCGTCGATGGGCGGGCGGGCGGTCCAGAACGGCGCGAGTGACAGCGCTCGACGTGGGCGCGCGATGCGCCTCAGTCGCGAGACGAGGATCCGGTCGGCCTCGATGCGCGCGCTCACCGCGCTCGTTCCCATCGACCAGCACCGCACCGCCGATCGCGTCGGCGCGCCGTGCACGATGATCTCTCGGTAAGGGCCCTGCGGATCGTCGTGCCTCACGTGCACGACGCTCGCGAGCCGCGAGGGGTCTGCGAGCAGCACCGAGGCATCGACGGTCTCTCCTCGTGCATCCACGACGCGGAACGACGGCCGCTCGCTCGGCGCGAAGCGAGCGAAGAGCGCATCCTCCGCGAGCCTCATCGAGAGGAGCACGGGACCATAGCTCCGCACGCCGCGCGGGATCGCCGTGCCGTGCGGGCTGACCCACGCGTAGCGGCGCGCTGAGAGGTCGGGGCTCGAGGTCAAGAGGCGCGCCAGGCCGACGTCGCTGGCAGGCGCGTCGTGATCCATCGCGAGCTCGTCGAGCGAACGCTGGTAGGGGCTCCGCGTGCTCCCGCCATCCGCGCCGAGCGTGAGCAGGGCGCGTGTGCGCCCCAGCTCGGCCGCCTGCGACTCGCTCGTCCACGAGTACACGGTCGTCGCGACGAAGCGGTCGTCACCGAGGCCACGCGCGTCGAGATCCGCCGCGAGCTGCGTCTCGACGTCGGGCTCGACCGCTCGCGGCGCGTCAGCCGACGCGGAGAGGCCCGCGAGCGCGAGGAACGAGACCACGACGAGCGCTGCGACCCGCATGAAGCGGACCCTACGACGCGCGAGGGAATGCCGATGCTTCCCTGCGCCGTTCGAGGCCGATGTTGACGCGGCGACACGTCCTGCGTGGCACCGCCGCGGGCGCGATCCTGCTGGCGACGGGCCGCGCGACACGAGCGCAGGCGGACGTGAGGGCGCTCTCGGAGGGCTTGGCGACCGTGCTCCGTGAGGCGCTCGCGCTCGGCGCAGCGGTTCGGTCGGGTGCGCTGTCACAGACCGGCTGGCAGGACGCCATCGGCCCCGTTCTCAGCCGCGTTCCGCTCGACGCGCTGCGGCGCGAGCTCGATCTCGAGGCGCTGCGCCGTCGCGCGCGACGCGTCTCGCGCGGCTGCGCCGTGGTGCCGCTCACGGTGCCCACCGACCTCGGCGCGGGCGAAGGCGCCGCCATGCGGGTCTTCTTCTTCGAGGCGGGACGCACCGATCCTCCGCACGTGCACTTCAACTCGGTGACGTCGCACCTCGTGGTCGAAGGACGATTCCGCGTGCAGCACTGGGATCGCGTGCGCGAGCAGCCCGACGGATTCGTGCTGCGCGCCACGCACGACCGCACCGTCACGGTCGGCGAGTCGACGTCCATCTCCGAGGCGCGCGACAACGCGCATTGGCACCAGTGCCTCTCGCGCGGTGTGCTGCTCGACGTGGAGCAGGGCCGCCTCGATCCCTCGATCCCGCCGCGGCGCCGGCAGATGATCGACCTGTCCACGCAGAGGGCCGACGGCGAGTTCCTCGCGCGAGCGATCGGCCAGGCGACGGCGCTTCACCGCTACGGCTGACCCGGGACGCGGACTACGCAGCGAGTGGATCGATGCGTGTCGCCGTGCGCATGGTGACGAGCTCTTCCGCAGCCGTGGGGTGGATGCCGATCGTGCGATCGAGATCGCGCTTCTTGCCGTGCATGGCGATCACGACGGCGAAGCCCTGCACGATCTCGCCCGCATCGTCCCCGACGACATGCACCCCGAGCAGCTCGTCGGTGTCGCGATCGACCACGAGCTTCATGAACGCGCGCATCGGCGATCCGGTGACCGTGGCCTTCATCGGACGAAATTCGGTCTCGAAGATCGCGAGGGGCGTTCCGCGTCCACGCGCTTGGGCTTCGGTGAGGCCCACGGTCGCGACCGTCGGTGTCGTGAACACCGCCGTGGGGATCGCGCGGTAGTCGATGCTCTGCGGCTCTCCGCCGCCAAAGAGCGTACGCGCGAGCGCTTGCCCCTCCGCGAGCGCGACCGGCGTGAGCTGGAGGTGACCGATGAGGTCGCCCACTGCATGAACGTTCGGCACGCTCGTGCGGTAGTGCGCGTCGACGGCGACCGCAGCGCCACGCATCGCGACGCCCACCGTCTCGAGGCCGAGCTCGCGCGTCTCGGGCCGTCGGCCGACCGCGAGCAACACCTGCTCGGAGGAGAACACGGTGCCCCGCGCGGAGTGAGAGTCGAGCCGATCGCCGACGCGCTCGATGCGCACGACGTCCTCCTCGAACACCACCTTCACGCCGCGCGCGTCGAGCTGCTTCGCGACGAACTCCGAGACGGCGCGATCGAAGTGCGGCAGCACGTGGTCGTGCCGCGCGAGAAGGGTGACCTCGACGCCGAGGCCCGCGAAGATCGTCGCGAACTCGAGGCCGATGTAGCCGGCGCCCACGATCACGACGCTCCTCGGGAGGCGCTCGAGCGTGAACACATCGTCGCTCACCCACGCGAGCTCCGCGCCCGGAAAGCTCGGACGATGCGGGTGCGCGCCGGTCGCGAGCAGCACGTGACGTGCACGGATCGCACGCTCGTGTCCGGCCTCGTCCCGGAACAGAACCCGCTCGGGGCCGTCGAGGCGCGCGTGACCACGAAGGATCTCCGCGCCCGCGCTCTCGACGATGCGCGCGTACGCGCCGTTGAGCCGTGTGACCTCGGCGTTCACGTTGTCCCGCAGCGTGGGCCAGTGGTGCGTCGCGGTCGGGACGTTCCATCCGAGCTTGGCCGCGTCGTTCACCTGGCGCCGCACGTCTGCGCCGTAGACGAAGAGCTTCTTCGGCACGCACCCGACGTTCACGCACGTGCCGCCGAGCCGTCCCCGCTC
>JAFLCL010000319.1 GCA_017303575.1 Deltaproteobacteria bacterium | reverse complement strand
GGCGGCCCCGCGCTCGCGGGCCTCGTGCCCTCTCCCGAGGGGCTCGTCGCGATCTTCGAAGGCAGCGCGCAGGAGCTGCACCGCATCTCGATCGACATGGCGCGCGCCGACCTCGACCGCGACGGCCTCACGGCTGAGGAGGAGTCCGCGCTCGGGACGTCCGATCTCTCGCGCGACTCCGACGGCGATGGGTTCGACGACGCGGTCGAGCGCTCGCTCGCGACCGATCCGGCGAGCGCGACCTCGCTGCCGCCCGCGCTGCCGTTCGAGCCGAACGCGGTGCTCGCTGCGACCAGCTACCTCGCGATGGAGCGGCCGCGCGGCTTCGATCGCAGCGAGTGCATCCTCGGTCGCTGCTGGAGCACGCCGGGGCTGGCCGACGTCGCGTGCGTGCGCGAGGGCGCGGGCCCCACCCGCGTGTGCATCGACGCCGCCGACGCGGACGCGCCGATGCTCGAGTTCTACGCGGTGCCGTCGCCGACGCGCGAGCACATCTTCGAGCCCGCCGAGCCGGTCACCGCGAGCAGCCACCCCTCGAGGCTGCGGTGGCGCGTGCGGGAGGTCGCCTCGGGCACGACGCGCGACGTCTCGCCGCCCGCCGGCGTCGAGTACATGCAAGACCCACTTCCCGTGAGCGGGGACGAGGCCTTCTTCACGATCATCGATCAGGCCTCGGGCGCGCCCGTCTCGATCGCGCGCTGGCGCGAAGGATCCACCAGCGTCGTCCTCGCGCGAGACGCGTGCGCCCGCTTCGTCGGAGAGCGCGAGTGTGGCATCGCGATCGTGGGCCATGATCGCGCCCGCGATCGCCTGATCGCCGCGGTGTGGAGCAGCGACGGCGCACAGATCGAGCGCACGTGGCTCTTCCTCCTCGAGGGCGCCGACGCGCGGTACGTCGGAGAGGTCACGAGCACACTGCCGGCGGGCGCCTCGGTCGTCGCGCTGCACTCGCTCGACTCGGGCGGCTACGTGGTGACGCTCCGCCTCGCGGACGGAAACGCGCCCGCCACGGCGGTGCGCCTCGACCCGTACTTCCGACCCGCGGGCACACAGGCTCGCGTGATGTCGAGCGGGATCGCTCCCGGGCTGGGCCGCTTCCGGCGTGGCTACGTGGCCACCGACCTGATCGGCACGCTCGTCACCCCGCCTCCGAGCGGCAACGCCTGCATCGAGAGCCGCGGCGCCGCCGTGTGCTTCGACACGACGGGGGGCGGCTCGAGCGACCCGTTCTTCGCCCCCGCGATCTTCCCGCTCGAGTGGCAGACCGTGGGCGATGCGCTCGCACCCGGCGAGACGGTCGGCTTCGCGTCGCGACCGCTGCTCACGAGCTACGGGCTGGGCTTTCCCGCCGACCCGACCTTGTTCCGCGTCACCCGCGAGGGCGCGATCGCGCCGTGGATCGATCTCGCGCGCCTGCGCTCGCTGATGGACGCGCCCACCCGCGCGGCGCTCGAGGCGACGCGGCTCTTCGTCGACGAGACGCGGCCCGTGAGGACCGTCGCGGTGAGCCCCGACCTCACTCGCATCTGTCTCGCCGATGGACAACGGACGCTCGAGCTCGCGCTCGATCGGGGTCGACCTTCGCTCGTGCGCCTCGCGGCCGCCGACGCAGGCGAGGCCTGCGCCTACGACCAAGACGGCCGCCTCGCGGTCATCGCCAGCGCGCCGCACGCGCTGCGTGTGGAGGGCACTTCGTACGCGCTGCCCGATGGACCCATCTCGGAGCTCGTGCGCGTGGGACAGACGTGGGTCCTCGCGCGCGCAGGCGAGCGTGCGCTCTGCCTCGGGGACACTGCGTCGGCGCCCGAGGAGACACCCGTGCGCGCCGTCGGGATCGCGCCGTTCCTCTCGGGCATCGTGTGGCTCGACGGCGAAGGCCAAGGTCACTTCGCGCCAGACGCAGCGAGCTTCTGCAGTGGGGCGGCGACCGATCGCCTCGGGCCCGTCGGCTTCGATCTCTGGGAGCAGGCATCGCTCACGAGCCGCATCCCCGGCTTTCTCACCGTCAGCGACGTCGCGCTCGCTGTGCGCGGCGACGGTCGCGTGCTCGCGTCTCCTCGCCTCGGCGAGGCCGAGGACGCGTTCCCGTTGGTGCTCGCGGTCTCGTGGTTCCCACGCTGGGAGTCCGTCGATGGAGCTGGCGCGCGCGTGCTCGACCCATTCCGCTGGCGCTACGACGGCGCCTACGAGGGGGTCGAGGTCGAGCGGCTGAGCAGCGTCGCGGCCCTGAGCTACGCGCCAGGTCCGGGCCCTGACGACGACTGGGGCTACCGCGGACGACTCGGCATGCGCGCCGCGCCGACGGCGGGAGCAGACGCAGGCGCGGCCGACGCAGGCACCAGCCCCACGGCCCCTCCGACGGGCTGCGCCTGCCGCGTCGCGCCGATCCACCGCGGAGGCGTCGCCGGACTCGCGCTCGTCGGGCTCGCGATCTTGTTGTCGATCGAATCGCGCCGAGCCTCGCGCCGACGTCGAGGAGCAGCGCCGAGGTGACGCGATGAAGCACGTGCACGGGATCGCAGCCCTGTCGGTGATCGGTGCCCTCACGGGCTGCCCGACGCCGACGTCCGAGCCCGACTCCGGCGGACCGCGCTCGGACACGAACGCCGACGCCAACCTCTCGCGCTCGTTCGCAGACTCCACCGACGACGTGGTCTGGAGAGACCTGGCGACCGATGGATCGCGCCTCTACGCCGCCGGCTACGACGCCGAAGGGCTCATGGGCGGCGTGATCGTGCGGACGATCGTGATCGCCGCGTACGAGGGCGATGGCTCGCTCGCCTGGCGACACGAGCTCGGAAGGAGCAGCGGCATCGCGAACGCTGTCGAAGTCGACGCGGATGGAACCGTGTGGTTTGCGGGCGAGCTCTCCCGCGACGTGACGCTCGGATCGGTCGCGCTCACGGAGATCGGCGACGACGATGTGTTCGTGCTCGCTGTCACGCGCGACGGCGAGGCCATGCGCGGGTGGGTCGCCGGCGGCATGGACAAGGACCACGCCGACGCGCTGACGATCGGGCCCGACGGGCCGGTCGTCGCCGGTGCCGTCGCAGGCACCGTGGATCTCGGCGCGGGCCCCGTGGTGGCGGGCGAGGTCGACGCATCGATCTTCGTCGCTGCGTGGGATCGCCTGGGCGCGCCCCGCTGGTCGCACGTCTACACCGTCGAGGACGGCGAGATCGATGCCGAGGAGATCGATGTCGCGCCCTCGGGCCGCGTCGTGCTCATCGGCGATCTCGGCGAGGTGCGCTCGGTGTCGCTGGGCGGCGCACCGCTCGAGAACGTGGATGGCTCCTTCGTGCTCGAGCTCGGTGCGGACGGCGCGTTCGAGCGCTCGTGGGCGCTCGACCCGACGAACACAGCGGAGGCCTACCTGCGCGGCGTCGTCGCGCTCGACGACTCGAGCATCTTCCTCGGCTCCTTCGGCGAGAGCCTGACGCTGGGCGGCACCACGCTCACCACCTTCGGCGCTTCGCTCGCCGAGCGCTGCGTCTCGATGCCTGCCGATCCCGACTGCCCGCTCCTCGAGGGCGGCGCCTGGACGAGCTGGCAAGACACGTTCGTCGCCCGCCTCGATGGTCCCGAGACCCTGCGCTGGAGCGTGGTGCACGCGGGCCTCGAGCCGAACGAAGGTGCACGCGATCTCGAGGCTGACGGCGAGGCGGTGCTCGCAGCGGTCTCGCGCGGTCGAGTCCAGCGCGGCGCGAGCGCGCGCGAGGCCTCGGTGCTCCGCATCACACAGTCAGGCGATCTCGCCTCGAGCAGCGAGACGGGAGGGAGCGAGATCACCGCGCATGCAGGCGGGGCCGTGACGAGCGACTCGACGGGAGAGGGCGGGATCCTCCCGGGCATGCACGCCACGAGCACGCTGCGCGCGGTCACGCTCACGCCGTGAGTCGTGTCGTACCGAGTGCTCCTGTCTCGGCCAGGTCGGAGCTGGATTCACCTCTCGTCGAAGAGGTGATGCTCGAGCTCGAGTGTGTTGAAGAAGGGCACACCGAGGTGCGCGAGGAGCGCCTTGCCGTGGCTCGTGCTCCTCAGCTGGAACGAGCCGCCCACGAGCCTGCCTGCCAGGCCCTCGAAGGGCTTGCCGTCGAGCTGGCTCTGGACGACGCCGAGGCGCGTGAGCCGCGGCGCTGTGTGGAGCCCCGAGAGGTCCCCCATGCGGTGTGCCGCGGTCAGGTGGATGGTCGCGAGCGCGGCGCACCGAGACAGATCCCCCAGGCTCTTCATCCCCACGGGGTGGTCGAGCCGGAGGTACGTGAGGTTCGGCAGTCCCTCGATGCCCTTCAGCGATGTCAGCCCGCTCGGCTTGAAGAGCAGGAGACGCTCGACGGTGCGCGAGGGCGGTAGCGCGTCGAGCTTGGCGTTCCGCAGCGCGAGCTCGCGCAGCCTCGGATGCACGGACGCCCAGGAGGCGTCGTCCGCGCCCGTCCAGGCAAGCGTCTCGAGGTGCGCGAGCGCGGGAGAGCCCGGCGCGACGCGCGGCGCGTCGAGGTCCATCGAGACGAGGTGATGGTCCCTCGGAAGCTCGGCGAGCGTCGGCTCCTTGGTCTTGCGGATCGAGAGCCGTCGCACCGAGGCCGGTAGATGCGAGAGCCCCGTCCAGTCCTTACGCCCCGCAGCGAGCACCACGAAGGGCACGCCGCCTAGGTGCGCCAGCACGCCGAGCGGGACGCTCGGTCCGAGCTCCACCACGAAGCGGCCCGCGCGACTGGGCAAGAAGGCATCGAGCGCCGCGAGGTCGGCGGCCGAAGGGGCCTTCACGATCCGCAGCAGGCCCGAGCTCGCCTTCGCGCTCAGCTTCTTTCCCAGCTCGTACTGGTCGGGCGCGTAGATCGCCGCGTACCGCGGAACCGTCGTGGCGGGCGACGACGCGTTCGTCGCAACAGGCTCGACGCGCGTCGTGGGCACGCGCTTCCGCTGGGTCTTCCACCACGCGCCGTACGCTCGATTCAGCGCGCTGAGCAGCGCCACGTCCTCACTGCCCGACGCCGCACCCTGCGAGAAGCTCGCGACGCGCTCGAGCGTGCCGCGGAGATACACCGCTCCGTCGTCGTCGCAGAACAGCGTCAGGTCGTAGAGGTGCGCTTCCGCGCTGCACACCTCGAAGCGGACGAGCAGCTCGAGACCGTCCGGGCCGTCCTCGAGCGCTTGATCGAGGAGCGGACCGAGCTGCGCGCGCCACAGCGCCTGCACCGAATCGGACGAAGGCCGCGGCACCTCTCGAAAGACGAGCGCCAGGGGGCGCGCGGTGGACCTCGCGGAGGGCTCGACCGCAGCGTCTCTCGGGCTCTTCGCCCTCGGCTTCCTGGTCATCGCAGCGATGCTAGCCGAGCTCGTGACCTTCGTTCTGATGCGAGACGACCGCCCCAACGCGGAGGGCGCTGGGGCGGTCGGTGGGGCATCGTCGTCGCGTGTCGTCGTCGGTCAGTCCGGCTCGGCCTGGAGCAGGGCGATCTCGGCGTCCGTCAGCGCGCGGTCGAAGAGGCGGAAGTCGTCGAGCCCGCCGTGAAAGCCATGTCCGAGATGGAACGTGCCCGAGCTCGAGGGCAGCGAGGCAGCGACAGTGGTGTCTCCAGCGAGCGTGCCATCGACCCAGAGGCGCATGCGCACCGAGCCGAGCGCTACCTGCTCCACCGTGCCCACCACGAAGCTCCAGCCTGCGCCGAGCGTCGCGCTCGCCCGGATCGAGGGTCCGTCCCTGCCCACGCGGACGGCGGCGTGGCCATCCATCGTCGTGATCATCGCGCCGTCGTCACGTCCTGCGATGAGGCCCGAGCTCCCGTTGTTGTTGCCACGCACCCAGCCCGCGATCGTCGTCGTCGCCATCGCCGGGAACGCCGCGCGCTCGAGGTAGCCGTACATGCTCGAGTTCTGGTAGCCCACCACGTTCAGCGCGCCTGCCGCGTGGGTGAACCGGTCGCGCTCGTCGCTCACGCCGCTCGAGGACTGGATGGTGAGCGAGAAGCCCGAGCCCAGCGTGTTGGGCACCATCGCGTGCGCCATCGTCTCGTCGCCGAGCTCCCAGTGCGCGACCGCCATCGGGAACGTCGGGCCACCGCCGCCGTCGTCGCCACCGCCGGTGGTGTCGTCACCGCCGTCGTCGGGCACGGACGGCTCACCGAGCGGTCGCGGATCCGCCGAGTCGATGATCCCGTCGTCGTCGGTGTCGGCGTCGTTCGGGTCGGTGCCGCGCAGCAGCTCCTCACGGTTCGAGAGCTGATCGCCGTCGTCGTCCTGCCAGTACATCAGCGTCACGCGCTCACCGTGGTCGAGCACGAGGTGCTCGAAGTCCGTGGACGGATCGTTCGACGCGACCACCCAGTACGAGCTGCGCTCGGGGTGCACCTCGTCGAAGCGGTTCGAGAGACCCCGCACCGAGACGGGCACGCTCACGCCGCGGTCGTCCTCTCCCACCACGATGCTCGACCCGATCGGCAGCCCCGCCATCGCCAGCGCGTCGTCGAGGAAGATGCCCGCGGAGCTCCCGTCCGCGTTGCGGCGCACGTTCGTCGCGATCGCGCGTCGCTCCACCCGGCCATCGCCGTAGTCGATCACCACCAGACCCGTCTGGCGCACGATGGACTCCGACAGCGCCGCGTAGTCGGCGATTGGCGCCCCGTCTCGGGCCACCCGCGCGAGCCGGTAGCGCGTGGCGCGGAACGTCAGCGCCTCGGGGTGCTCGAGCATCGCCAGCACCGTGCCCGCGTCGAGCGCCGTGTTCTCGAACAGCACGTCCACGGAGTCGCCCGCGGCGATGACCTGGTCGAGGCCCGTCGACGGCACGAGCTCACCCACGAGCTCCATGTTGCCGGTCTCGGCGTTGAACATGCGCGCCAGCACGCGCACCTCGCTCACGCGGAAGCTGATCGCCTGCGACGAGTTCCGCACCGTCAGGCGCACCGCGAGGCCGCCGGACGAGTAGCGGAGGCCCGTCGACGTCTCCTGGGCGAGCGCGCTCTCGTGCTCCTGCTCCGCGCGATCGATCGCGTCACGCGTCGTCGAGTGCGTGCTCGTGTTCGTGTACGTCTGGGTCGCCTCGAAGCCCGCCGTCACGCTCGCCTCGAAGCCGCCCGAGTAGCCGACCGACGCCTCCACGCTCTCTTTGAACCCGAGCGACTCCTCGTTGGTGGTCTCGTCCGTGGTGGACATCGAGGTCTCGCGCCCGGTCAGGCTCTGCTCGCGGCGCGAGAGCGTGGTGCCCGTGCGCTCGTCGTGCTCGGCATCGAGCCAGATCGCCGGCGGCTCGTCGCCGAGGAGGAGATCGAGCACGGGCAGGTCGGCCACCGCCGGGTGCGAGCCGCCCATCACGATCTCGTCGTAGTCGGCAATGCCGTCCGCGTCGGTGTCGTCGAGCAGCGGCGAGCTGCCGCGGGCCACCTCTTCGCCGTCGAAGAGCTGGGGCCGCGGCGTGAGCTCGCGGGTCGCGCCGCGCGCGTCGCCGTCGGAGTCGACGCTGTTGGGGATCGTCGCGTAGAGGTTGACCTCGTCCGAGTCGCTGACCCCGTCGCCGTCGGTGTCGATGGCGCCCGGGTCGGACTGGAGGCGGCGCTCGAGGCCGTCGTCGAGGCCGTCACCGTCGGTGTCCGCGCGACGCGGGTCGCTCGCGACATGGCGCGTCTCGAGGTGCGCCGTGGACCCCATCGTGCCGGGGCGCGCGTAGCCGTTTCCATCCACGAGGATGTCCCAGCCGGCCTCCTCGACGGCGTTCGACAGACCGTCGCCGTCGAGGTCGTCCGGAGTCGCCGAAGGACCTGGCTCGACGGCCGGTCCCACGCACGCGGCGTGCGGGGCAGCGAGGGCGAGGAGAGAGGCGAGGTAGAGGCTCTTCTTCATGGGGTCGGCTCCTTGCGAGTTCGACGACCCCTTTTGCGCGCAGCGTGCCACTCGAAAACATTGATGTTTGTGTCGATCTCCTGCGAATACGACAGAGCAATGTCGTCGTGACGACGAGGTTCGTCGTCGTGGCGAGGCTTGACGACGCGGTGGCCTCTCGCGACCCTCGCGGGGGTGAAGCACTTCGAGAACCCCGTGGCGCTCGATCACGCCGAGGCCTGGAAGCGGCTCCGCGCGCTGCTCGAGCGGCTGGTCACTGGGCTCGACCGCGACAGCTTCGTCGACGACGTGATCGACGAGCTCGTCGACCTCCTCGGGGCGGACCGAGGGCTCGTCGTGCTCGGAGATCCGGAGGCCGGCGGCACCGTCGTCGTCAACGCGCGGGGGCGGGGACGCGCCCTCAGCCCGGCCGAGCGTGAGGAGGTCTCCAAGACCGTGATCGCCGAGGCGCGCCAGGTGGGCCGCTGCGTGGTCTGGGAGCCGAGCCGCCCGGCGATCGAGAGCATGAGCGACCTCGGCATCGTCAGCGCGATGGCGGTGCCGCTCCGCCGTGCGGCGTGGTGGGGAGGCAGCACGGGCGGCGTGCTCTACGTGGACTTTCGCGACCCGCGTAAGGAGCCGGGCGAGCTCCATCGTGAGCTCTTCGAGTCGGCCGCTGTGCTCGTGTCGGCGGTGCTCGAGCAGCGCGAGCGCCTGGCGTCGGCGCGTGAGGATCTCCGCGTCGCGCGCGCCGAGACGCACCACGAGGGTCCCGACCTCGACGAGCTGCTGCGACCGCCGAGCATGATCGCGCTGCGCGACGAGATCCGCGCGGCGCTGCACGGAGACTCCTCCATCCTCATCCTCGGCGAGTCGGGCACCGGCAAGACGGCGCTCGCGCAGGCGATCGCCGAGGCCAGCGGGCAGAGCCCGATCGTGCGCGCGACGCTCGGGAGCTCCGATGACCTCAACACGATCACGAGCGAGCTGTTCGGCCACGAGCGCGGCTCGTTCTCCGGCGCTGTCACGCGGCGCATCGGCCTCGTGGAGATGGCCAGCGGCGGCACGCTGATCCTCGACGAGCTCTTGAACCTGCCGATGCACGCGCAGCAGCTCCTGCTCGACTTCACGCAGTTCGGTACGTACCGGCCGCTCGGCTGGGAGAAGGCCGCGCCCAAGCGCGCGAAGGTGCGCCTCATCGCCGCGACCAACGGCGATCTCGAGCAAGCGATCGCCGAGGGTCGCTTCCGCCAGGACCTCTACTTCCGGCTCGCCGGCACGGTGCTGGTGCTGCCGTCGCTGCGGCAGCGTCGCGACGACGTGCCCGCGCTCGCCGAGGCGGCTCTGGCGCGCATCGATCGGAGCCGGCGCTGGACGCTCTCGGTGCCGTCACGTCGCTGGCTGCTCTCGGAGGACGCGCCGCTGCGCGGCAACGTGCGCGAGCTCGAGGCCCTCGTGCGCCGCGCGCGAGAGAGAGCGCTGGCCGAGGATCCGCGCGCCGATG
>JAFLCL010000318.1 GCA_017303575.1 Deltaproteobacteria bacterium | reverse complement strand
CCGGCGACGCTCGCGGCCGTCGCGTTGGTCGAGCCCGTGGCCGAGGCGGTCGTGCTGGGCGAGACCGATGTGGCGCTCGCACAGATCGGTGAGCTCCAGGCGCTCGCGCGCCGTCGCCAGCTCGATCGCATCGATCGCTGCTGCTCGGCCCTGCACGACGCGCTGCTCGAGAGCGAAGGCCTCGAGGCCCTCGTCGATCTCGAGGAAGCGGTCTGGAACTACGCCCGAGAGGCGAGCACCGATCACGGCGCTTGGGAGATCTGATCCACTCCGAGCGCGCCGTCGCACGGCTCGTGTGCCGTGAAGAAGCGACGTACCCGGCGTGTCCCCGAGACTCTTGGGGGGACATTCAGCCTCGACTGGCGCGTGTTTGCCCGTCCGTGTCTGCGCGGCGCAGGCGCCGCGCGTTGGGGCATGGCCCCTCGACCCCGCACGACCATTCGATCCCGAGAGACGAGGGTGTCTCGGTCTCTCAATCGGTGCGTCGAAGCGCGTGGGCGCTCGAGCGCTCTCGCTGTCCCGCGTCGTCATCGACCTCCACTCGGTTTCGGCCGTTGGCCTTGGCGCGATAGAGCGCGGCGTCCGCGCGACGAAGCCACGCCTCCGCGCCGCCTTGCTCGGGCTCGAGCTCCGCGATGCCGACGCTGATCGTGAGCACACCGAGCGGTGAGGCGCCGTGGCGCAGACCGAGCGCAGCGACCTCGCTGCGTACCCGCTCCATCACGGGTCGTGCTTCGAGGGCCCGCTGCTCCGGCAGGATCACGAGGAACTCTTCGCCCCCGTAGCGATAGAGCGTGTCGCCGCGACGGAGCGTGGCGCCGATCGTCGCAGCCACGAAGCGGAGGGCGTGATCGCCCGCAACGTGGCCGTAGAGATCGTTGTACGGCTTGAACAGATCGACGTCGCAGATCGCGGTGCTGTAGCAATGCCCGTAGCGTGAGGCTCTGGACTCGAGCGCGGCCAGGTCCTCGCGCAGCTGGAGGCGATTGGCGCTGTCCGTGAGTGGATCGACGTGCGCCGCGCGATGCCAGAGGTCGGTCGCGCGGGCGAGGGCGTCGTTCCTCGCGCGCAGGCTGCGCTGGAGGGCGATGACGCGGCTCGCGGACACGAGCCGCCCCTCGAGATCGTCGAGCCGCACCGGCTTGAGGAGGTAGTCGTCGGCGCCCGCGCGCATACCCTCGAGGAAGCCGGCGCGGTCGCCGACGCCGGTGATGAGCACGAAGTACACATACGGGGCGTCGACCCCCGCGCGCAGGCGTCGACAGAGCTCGAGGCCCGTCATGCGTGGCAGGTACCAATCGCACACGATGACGTCGACGGAGCTGGCGGTGTGCTTCGCCAGCGCGTCGAGGCCATCGACCGCGCGAACGACAGTGTGGCCGAGGCCCGCGACCACGACCTCGAGCGCTGCGGTCGCGTCGGGGTCGTCGTCGACGACCATGACGTTGAGCGTCGCGGGGGTGAGGTTCTCGGGACGCGGTGGCTGAGGCGACGAGGTGTCGAGAGACATGCTCGATCTGCCCGCAACGTCCGTGCCCATCGCGCCGTGGAACGCGTGGCTCGCTCGTTGCTGACCTCTCGACGCGACGACGGAGCCGGGTGACCAGAGATCCCGCGGTGGCGACGTGTTGCCCGCGCTCGAGCCCGGATCGCGCTCGCCTCCGGCTCCTCGCGTTCGCTGCGAGGAGCCTCTCGCCTGCAGAAAGAGAGCTTCGATGACATCGATCACACACGTCGCGCGCGCGACGACCCTCGCGTTCGCCGCGCTCGTCGGATGCGGTGCATCCACGCCCCTCGACGACGCGGGCGAGGATCTCGGCGCGGACGCGCCCGAGCCCACCGACGCGTTCGCCACGATCGACGACGCCGCCGCCACGATCGACGGTGGGAGAGACGCGTTCGCGACGCCCTGTGCCTCGCCCGAGTTCGGAGCGATCTGGGGACGCATCTACGACCAACGGAGCCGCGGACCGATCGAAGCGGCCACGGTGTGCGTCGCGAACCGCCCCGATCTCGGGTGCACCGCCACGAACGACGTCGGTGAGTACACGTTCCAGTGCGTCGCCGTCGGCGATGCAGAAGTGACGTTCGCAGCGTCCGGCTATCCCGCGCAGCGATGGGCCTGGAGCGCGCGCCAAGGCACGACGGAAGAGCTCAGCCTCGGCCTCCTCGAGCGCGCCGACGACACGGCGTTCCTCGCGCCCACGGGTGAGACCTACCCCGACGGCGCTCGCTCGCTCGTCCACCTCTACTTCCTCGGATCGGCAGACGGTGCGGTCGTGACGCTCCGCCGAGGCACGGGGGCAGGGCCCTTCTACACACGCTACGAAGGCGGCACGCTCGACCCGACGCTGACCTCCGTCTCGAGCGCCTCGGAGAACGCGTACTTCCTCGCGCGTGCGCCCGTGGGCGAGCGCGAGATCGAGATCACCGTGACGCCGGGCCCGAGCGCGACGCGCTGCGCGCAGCTCTACGGCGGCTGGGCTCCGACCGACGGCGCGCCGAACGGCGTGCGCGTGCCGCTCGACGAGGGTGAGACCTCCATCTTGTTCGTGCGCTGCGAGTGATCGGGGGGTGGGCGTGTGGGTCCGCGATTCGAGGAGAATTTCGCCCCACACCTCCGTATCCTGCGCAGGACGATGCTCCCCAAGGTCGGCACCACCATCGGCGAGAAGTACGCCCTCGAGGCCGTCATCGGCCGGGGCGGGATGGGGGCCGTCTACCGCGCGAAGAACCTGCTGACGGGTCGGCGCATCGCGCTCAAGTGGATCCTCCCGACGCTCAACGGCGCCGACGAGATGCGCGCGCGCCTCTTTCGCGAGGCGCGCGCCATGGGGCGCATCGAGCACCCGAACGTGTGCGCCGTGTACGACGTCGGACAGGACGGCGACGCCGTGTACCTCGTGATGGAGCTGCTCTCGGGGCGTCCGCTGCGCGCACTGATGGAGGACGGACGGCTCGAGGTCCGCGAGATCGCGGAGATCCTCCTCGGTGGCATGCAGGGCGTGAGCGCGGCCCACGCGGCCGGCGTCGTGCATCGCGATCTCAAGCCCGACAACCTCTTCGTCTGCTTCGACGAGGACGGTCGACGCGGCTCCACGAAGGTCCTCGACTTCGGCGTCTCGAAGATCCTCGATCTCGCGGAGAGCGATGGCCTCACCAAGAGCGGCATGGCGGTGGGCACGCCGCACTACATGTCGCCCGAGCAGATCATCGGTAGCAAGGACGTCGACGCGCGCAGCGACGTGTACGGCCTCGGCGCGATCCTCTACCAAGCGCTCGCCGGTCGCCTTCCGTTCGAGGCGGACAACTACTCCGCGCTCGTCGTGCAGATCGCGACGTGCTCGCCCGAGCCCCTCGAGAACCACACCACGGGCGAGGCCGCGAAGCTCGCGCCGATCGTGCACCGCGCGATCGCGCGCAAGCCCTCCGAGCGCTTCGCCGACGTCGCGGAGATGGCGCTCGCGCTCGAGCCGTTCGCGGGGGGCGCACGCTTCGAGACGCCGCGCCCTCGTCCACGCTCGTTGCCGCCGCCGCCCAGCGACGAGACGAGCCTGGCTCCCGCGAGCGCGCCAGCGCCCGACGCCGAGCTCGGCGTGAGCCTCACCGCGTCGCTCGATCGCGACCTCGCCCCGACGCGCGTGCCGGGCGGGGATCGTCCCCCTCGATCCACGCCGCGCCTCGAGACGAAGCCCACGCTGCCTGCGCACGCCTCCGGATCGCAGCCAGGTGTGGAAGCGCCACCCTCGAGCGGCTCCACGCCGGCGTCGATGCCGTCGATGCCTTCGACGCCTTCGAGCGCGAGCCTCGGGCCTCGCGCGTCGAGCACGTGGTGGACGATCGCAGGCGCAGCCGTCCTCCTCGTCGCAATCGCGATCGGGCTGCGGATGCTGGGCTCGGGCTCGGGCGATACGTCCGCCTCGAGCACCTCGCACGCGAGCGCTGTGCCCCCTCCGCCGAGCGCACCGCCCGCGCACGTCGTGCCCGCGCGACACGAAGTGACCAGCGCGCTCACGCCCAGGACGAGCGTGATCCACCTCGTCACGAGCACGCCCGCCGTGACGCCCCCGCCTGCCGCCACCACGACCATCGCGCCGAGCGAGGCGACCGAGGTGACCGACACGCCGCCGCGCGAGCGTCTCGATCGCCTCGCGCCGCAAGCACCGCAGACGCGCACACGCGTCCGCGTCGCGAGCTCGCCCACGCCGGGTGAGGAGCCAGTGCACACGACCGACCCCACACCCACCACGAGCACGCCCACGACGATGTCGTCGAGCTCCGGTGAGGTGATGACCGCGACGGGACGCTCCGGCACCATCTCGACGAGCGACTTCGAGTGACTCGACGAGGCGCGCCCGTGACGATGACGTCGGACCTCGCACCATCGATCCGAGGTTGCCGCGGGGTGGCCCTCGCGACGCTGGTGGTGATGAGCGCGACGAGCCCGGCGCGCGCCGACGCGCCCACCCCTTCGAGCGAAGCGAGCGAGGAGGCCAGCACGCCCGAGCCAGCCGCGAGCACACCGCCCGAGTCGTCGCAGGCCTACCGCGAGACGATCAACGCCGCGGTCGCAGAGTTCGCGGAGGGCCATCACGCGGAGGCGCGCGCGCTCTTCCGACGTGCGCACGCGATGCGACCCAACGCACGCACGCTGCGCGGCATCGGCATGTGCGCGTTCGAGCTGCGCGAGTACGCCGAGGCCGTGCGCGCGCTGAGCGCGTCGCTCACCGACACGCGTCGACCGCTGACGGACGAGCAGCGGGTCCAGGTGGAGAGCGCGCTCGAGCGGGCGAACGCGTTCGTGGGACGCTTCGAGGTGGACGCTCCCGAGGGCGCTCTCCTCTTCGTCGATGGCGCAGCAGCGCCCACCGAGCTCGAGGCCGACGGAACGCTGCTGCTCACGCTCGGCGCGCACGTCGTCGCTGCGCGTCGCGACGACACGAGCCTCGGCGAGGTGCGCGTCGAGGTGCGCGGCGGCGAGCGCGAGCCGCTCGTGATCGCGCGCGAGCGCGAGCGTGTGACGCCGCCCATCGTCGACGCCACGCCCACGCGGACGCCCGATCTCGTGCCCGGCATCGTGTTGATCGCGAGCGGCGGCGCGCTCCTCCTCGGCGGTGCGATCCTCTTCGGCGTCGGGCTCTCGGACGCCGCCACCGTCGAGGGCGCGCGCAGCGGTACTGCGTGGTCCACGCTCGAAGGCGCGTACGGGCGTGCGCCCGTCCTCCAGGGTGTGGGCGCAGCGTCGCTCGGCGTGGGCGTCGCGCTCGCGGCGACGGGCGGGATCCTGCTCGGCCTCGAAGGCGCGACCGGCAGCGCACACGCACGCACGGACGTGGTGCGAGTCGAGGTGAGCCTCGGTGGCCTTCTCCTGCGAGGAAGCTTCTGATGCGCGCACGCGCTGCCACGTGGCACGACGCGATCGCGATCGGCGCGCTCGCCTTGTTCGCGTGCTCGCCCTCGCTGACCGATGGCCGCTATGCGTGCCCTGATGGTCGGTGTCCGAGCGGCTGGTCCTGCCACGCCGACAGGGTCTGCCGCATCGCAGCGCCGAGCGACGCGGGCAACGACGCCAGCGCGCCCGACGCTCCTTCCGTCGACGCGCAGGTCCCCTACCTCACCTCCTGCACGCGCGACGAAGACTGCGGCGGAATGCGCTGTTTCCGCGGCTACGACGACACGCCGTGGCCGGAGGGCTTCTGCACGCCCGCGTGTCGCGATCAGAGCGCCTGCGGCGCGCTGCCGTTCAGCCCGTTCTGCAACGACCTCGTCCAGGCCTGCGTCGTGCTCTGCGACGAGACCGACCCGGACTGTCCGCCGGGCCTGCAGTGCGTGGGCATCTTCCGCGAGGCCGACGCGCCGGAGGAGACGCTCGGCGACTGTCGTCCCGTGAGCGCACCGGTCGCGCCCAGCACCCAGAGAACGTGCACGAGCGACGAAGACTGCCCCAGCTACGACGAGACCTGTGCGGACATGCGCTGCGCGAGGCCGTGCATGCGCGGCGTGTTGCCGTGCGCCGAGGACGAGATCTGCGAGACGTCGTCGGTCGGCGATGTCTGTAGGCCGATGTGATCACGTCCGATTGGATCACGTCCGGCGCGACGCAGCCCTGGTGATCACGCGCTAGCGAGGCTGACCGTTGCTGCCCAGCGGAACTGTCACCGTCGTGATGCGCGTGCCGATGGTCACGGTCGGATGGGCTCGCGGATCGTCGGGCAGCGACTGCGTGAAAGGGCGCAGCTCGAGTCAACGATCGGCGCAGCAGCGGAAGCCGGTCGAGTAGTCCCAGTGGCCCATGTCGTGCGCCGTCGTGCGGTACAGGCAGCCGTTGCCGTTGATCACGGTGTCGACGTAGTAGCCCCCGCGGAACGTACCGGCGGGGTCGGCGGTCCACTCGTGGAGGTTGCCCATCATGTCCATCGCGCCCGACTCCGAGACGCATCCATCGAACGCGCCCGACGTGGCGAGCGACATCGGCAGCTGATCGATGCAGGCGTCGTCGAGGCGCGAGTAGATCCACGACTCGGTGGTGCCGAATCGCTCCGCGGCAGGATGCCTGGCGCGGTGGTCGTTGCAGACGCCCGTCCTTCGTGTGTTGCCGTACGGGTACGTGAAGCCCTCGCTGCCCTGACAAGCACGCAGCCACTCGGTGTCCGTGCAGAGACGCTTGCCCGCCTCGTCACACGCGGCACGCGCACGCACGCCATCGATGTACGCCTGCGGCACGGCGCCCTCACGCGAGAGCGCACGCACGCGACGCGCTCCGGGGTTGTGGAAAGGCGACCACTCCACCGTGCTGCCGTCGGACCTCACCTCCACCAGCGACGCCTCCCAGCGATCCACGCAGAGCGTGTCGGTGACTGGCACCATGCCCGACGGACAACCACCCTCGCCCGCGGCCTCGATCAGGCCGACGTTCGGCAGCGGCATGTCGTCGGGATCGCACATGCCTCCATCAGGCCGCGGTCCCGCGTCGGGCGTCCGCCCCGAGTCGCCGCGCGGGATGCAGCACTGAATCGCCGCAGGCCCGGGACAGAGGCCCATCACGGTCATTCGGTCACCGGTGCAGAGCGACATGTCCATGCACGTGCCCGTCACGCCGCTCACGGAGCAGCTTCCCCAGGACGCGTCGAGAGACCAAGCATCCAGACTGGCATCCACGGAGACGGCATCCATCATCCGATGGACATCCGCGGAGGGCGCATCGCCTGGACTGGCATCCAC
This sequence comes from Deltaproteobacteria bacterium, assembly GCA_017303575.1. GTDB lineage: Bacteria > Myxococcota_A > Polyangia > Polyangiales > Sandaracinaceae > JAFLCL01. The sequence goes on along the minus strand of JAFLCL010000318.1, from coordinate 2,114 downwards.
GGAGGGCGCGTGTCCATCGAGCAGACTGGCATCCAGCGTGGCGGCATCGAGGCCCACGTCTTCGGGCGCCATCACGGCGCCACACCCCGTGTCGCCGACGATCGAGGCGAGCGCCAGAGACACGACGAGCGCCCGACTCGGGAGAGTGGAGCGCTCGCGTGAGGAGGTCATGGGACGAGTCGCCGGTCAGCCACGCAGCGCGGCTGCGATGACGGCGGGCAGGCGCAGGAAGCTCGGCGACGCCTCGAAGCGGCAGAGCGCAGGCCCGAGGAGGTGACCCGTCTTGTGATCACCGAACCACGCCGGCGTCGGGTTGATGCGGAAGGGCGCCTTCACGATCGACTTCTGCGGGTGATCGAGGAGCAAGGCGTTGTGCACCACGCCGCGTCCCGACTGGATGTCCTGGTTCGTGTGGCCAGGGAACGCGCCCCACGTCGTGACGACGAGCCCGTAGATCACGCCGGCGAAGCAGTTCACGCCGATGCCGCCGTACTGGAGGCCTGCGAGCATCGCGTCGAAGCTGCGCTCGTTCGCCTTCTGCGTGTCCGGGTGGATCAGCACCACACACGACAGCGTTCCCCAGCACGCGTCGTTCGCGAACTCCGTGGCCTTCGCGAGGAAGTCGGCGGCGTCGTTCGCCTCGATCGCCGTCTCCGCGAGCACGCCGCAGAACGCCTCGTTGGTGAGCGCGTACTCACCCTTCTCCGCGGGCACGTCCGGCAGGACCGTCCACGGCACCACGTCCTTGGTGCGCTCCGCGAGCGCCTCGGCCTGCGGGTAGTGATCGAGGAAGCCCTGGTAGCGCTGCTGCGCGCCCGGGTAATACGCCTTGCGGGCGGGCGTCTGCGCGAGCGCTGCGTGCACGAGCTCGAGGAACTGCTCGCGCTGCGGCCAGCTCTTGGAGGTGACGATCACCTTCGCCGCGTTGCAGTTGAAGCTCGCGTTGTTGGCGACCATGCCCGCGACGTGGCGAGCCTGGAACTTCATGTCCTCGAGGCTCCACGGACCCGGCACCACGATCACCGGCGTCACGGCGCCGAGCTCGCTCGTGATCGGCTTGGTCATGAGCGGACGATCCTCGGCCTTGCGCTTCGCACCCTCGGCGCCAGGGCCGAACACGATCACGTCGTGTGTGCGGTCGGAGCCGGTGATGTGCACCGACGCGATCTCGGGGTGGTTGCAGAGGTACTCGCCGACGTCGGCGCCGCCGCGCACGACGGCGAAGAAGCCCGCGTCGAGCAGGGGACGAAACGCCTCCTCCCAGAACGGCTGGAGGTACGCGTTGACGGGGTTGGTCTTCACGAGGGCGACCTCGTCGTCGACGACGAGCTTGTAGAGCGCGTCCATGGGGCCGATCGAGGCGACGTTGCCCGCGCCGAGCACGAGGCCGATCTTGCCCTGCCAGGTCTCGCCCTTCTTCTTGCGACGGTAGATCGCGCCCTGTGTCGGCTCCTGCCCCGGCTCGATCCAGACCTCGGCCTTGAAGCCGGTCCACATGAGGGTGTCGAGCGTGTTCTGCGGGAACACCTCGCACACGACCTGTCCATCGCTGCGCGTCGTGGTGCGGGGGATCGGCGGCGTCCCGTCCTGACGCAGCGCCTCGGCGAAGAGGCGCAGGTTGCGCAGCGTGGTCATCGGGCCCCCGAGCCACTCCTCACCCGCGCGCGGCGACTTGGGATCGATGCCCTTGGCCTGACACGCCGCATCGACCCACGACTCGGCGACCGCCAGCGTCTTCGGGATGCAGCGCTCGAGGAGCTCGGCGCGCTCGGTCGGGGTGAGCGCGACCCAGGCGTCCCTTCGGCTCGCGAGCTTGGCGATCGCGCGATCGATCTCGTCCCGCGGCGTGGCGCTCACGCGCGGCGCGACGGACGCGAAGTCGGGGGAGCCTTTGGCGGAGGTGCTGCTGGTCGACGTGCTCATGGCCGCCGATGGTTCCACCGCGCCCCCGCGCGTTCAAGCGAGACGACCGCGCTTCGTTCTTCTTCGCATCCGTGTGATCTGCACCGCCGCCACGATCAGCACGCAGAGGGCGTGAGCGCCCGACCGCGCGCGGGCTGCCGGAACGCGACAGCCGCACGTGCCCTCGAGCCCCGACGCGCTGCCGCCCGCGT
>JAFLCL010000317.1 GCA_017303575.1 Deltaproteobacteria bacterium | reverse complement strand
CGCCGCACGCGCCCACGAGGAGCGCGCCCACGACGAGCCCCCCGCCGCCGACCGTCGCGCGGAGGTCACGCACGCGCGAGCCGATGCGTGAGCGCGGTGACGATGGGCTTCTTGCCGAGCTCGGCGCCGAAGAAGCGGCGGAGCGCGCGGCGCGCCGTGTCCTCCAGCGTCTCGTCGTCGATCACGAGGCGCGGCGTTCGGATCTCGCGGAGCGCATGCGCCACAGCGTCGCGCGCGTCCTCGAGCAGGTTGGGCTCGTCGGCCTCGATCACCACGCCGCGCGTCGTGATGCGCGGCTCGCCCACCAGCGCACCCCGCTCGTCGACGACGAACGAGACCACGGCCTCGCCCCACTCCGCGACGTTGCGCCGATCGGCGAGCACCCGACCATCGACGGGCTCGCCCCCGCGGTCGATGTGCACGCGACCCGACCACACGCGATCGACGACGCGCAGCTTGCCGTCCGAGAGCTGGATCACCTCGCCATTGAGCGCCGTCGCGACCTCGGGGACCCCCGCGTCTCGGGCGATGCGCGCGTGCGCGCGCAAGTGCACGAACGTGCCGTGCACGGGGAGGAACGCGCGAGGCTTCAGCCACTCGAGGAGCGAGCGCTGCTCCTCGACGTGTGCGTGACCGCTGACGTGCACGCGCGGATCGATGCTGCGGCTGATCACGCGCACCCCGCGTCGCTCGAGCGTCTCGATCAGGTCGAGGATGAGGCGCTCGTTGCCGGGGATCACGCGCGAGCTGAGGATGACGAGATCGCCCTCGCCGATGCCGAGATCGGGGTGGTTGCCCGAGGCCAAGCGGGAGAGCGCCGCCTGGGGCTCGCCTTGGCTTCCCGTCGCGAGCGCGAGCGTCTGCGAGGGCGCGAGCGTGCGGCCCTCTTCGCGTCGCACGAGCACGTCGTGCGGGTCCTTCAGGATCGCGAGCTCCTGGGCGATCCGGAGGTGCGTGTCGATCGAGCGACCGAGCGGCACGACCTTGCGGCCCGTGTGTCGCGCGACATCGAACAGCATCCGCATGCGGTGCACGTTCGACGCGAAGAGGCCGACGATCACGCGACCTGTCGCCCGAGCGACGATCTCCTCGAGCGCCTCGCCGACCCCGAGCTCGCCTCCGGACTCGCCGGGCGTGAGCGCGTTCGTCGAGTCCGACAACACGAGCGCGATGCCTCGCTCGAGGTAGGGCTCCACCACGTCCCGCGCGAAGCGCTCGCCGGGCGGCGGCCGGTCGTCGATCTTGAAGTCCCCGGTGTGGACGATGATCCCTTCGGACGTCTCGATCACGAGGCCGAAGCACGAGGGCATCGAGTGCGTGACCTGCCAGGGTCGCATCGTCATGCCCGCGAGATCGAGGCGGCTGCCCTCGGTGATCACGCGGTACTCGATGCGGTTGGCGCGGTGCCACGGGTGCTCGGCGATGCGGTGCTTCACGAGCGCGATCGCGTACGCGGGCCCGTACACGGGCACGTCGAAGTCGCGGAGGAAGTAGCTCACGGCGCCGATGTGATCCTCGTGCCCGTGCGTGAGCACGAGCGCGACGACGTCCTGACGGCGATCGATCAGCCACTCCCAGTCCGCGTGCACGACGTCCACGCCGAGGCCGCGTCCATCGAAGATCACCCCGCAGTCGATCACGACGATGCGGCCATCGTGCTCGACGGCCATGCAATTCATGCCGATCTCGCCGAGGCCGCCGAGCGGAGTGAAGCGGACACCGGTCATGTGAAGCTGCATGCGCGCATGGCGTCGTCTGCCTGGGGAGCCTCGCGGCGGGGGGCGCAGCTCCCCCATGAGCGGGAGCGAGGGAGGAGTCTTCGACGACCGAGCGACGGGGCCCGGGGGCGGGCCCCCGTGCCCGCGCCGGATGGCGCGGTGTGATCAGTACGTGACGCCGAGCAGGAGGCGGAGCGTCTGGGCGTTCTGGCCACCGCCGTTCGCGCCGCCCTGGATCTGCGCCGCGTTGTAGTTGAGGCCGCCGAGCGGGAAGAGGATGCCGTACATGAGCGAGACGCTGAAGCCATCGAGCAGATCGGGCCCGTCCTCGCTGCGGTAGTAGACCTGCGCGTCGATCTCGACGCCGAGATCCGACTGGTTGCCCCACGTCTGCACGGGCTCGAGCGCGCGGCTCCAGATCACGTCGGCGCGCGCGCCGAGGAGCTGGCCGAAGCCGTTGCGGATGAAGTCGTACGAGAGGCCGGGGCGGAAGTAGTACGAGCCCGTGATCTGCCCGAGCAGGTTTCGGTACATGAGCAGATCCACGCGGTAGCCCGGGTGGAAGTAGAACGAGCTCAGGGTGCGGTCGGGGCCACCCGGGCGGTTGAGCTGGCGGATGGAGCCGTTGCGGAGCGACAGACCCTCCTGATCCGCGTCGCCGCTCGCGAGGCCGAAGTTGAAGTAGATGCCGAGCTGGTCGTTGAGGAGGTGGTACTCGCCCTCGAACGCGACGCCGAACTGGAGGAGGTTGAGCTTGGCGCCGTTGTTCGCCACGAACGCGTTGCGATCGATGCAGCTCGGGTTGCCGGTGCAGCTGCCCTGATCGAAGGGCAGGTTGTCGATCGTGCCGAAGATGCCGACGGCCTCGACCTCGAGCCGCAGATCCTCGTAGAGGAACTGCGCCCAGAGGTCACCGGTGTAGCTCTCGTAGCCGCGACGGATGAACGAGCCCGTGCCACCGGTCGTGGGATCGAGCGTGCCCTCGGTGGTGAGGTTCTGCGTGCGGTACATGAACAGCGCGCCCGCGTTGATCACGGCGTCGTGTCGCTCGAGGGCCTGCTCCTGCTCCTCGGGCGAGAGGCGTCGGGCCACGCCGAAGACCATCTGATCGACGTCGTCGAGGCGCACGCGATCGAACGAGGGGCGCTGGTACGCGTAGTTCGTGGGGTCGAGGTACATCATGCCCTCGGAGGCGAAGTCCCACGCCGCGAACGCGTAGATCCCCAAGATCCGCGTGACGGCCATGATGCGGTCCACATCGGACTGGTGGTCCTGATCGATGCCGCGACCGTCGTTGAAGAGGATGCCCAGGCCCCAGTGGGCCCCCATGCGACCGAAGCGCAGCTCGCCGAGGCCGCGGTTGCGGACCTCCGCCCACGCGCGCCGCACGACGATCGAGTCCGAGAACGAGTTGATGCCCGAGATCGGCGGGTCCTGCGTGGTGGCGAACGCCGTCGCGGGCACGAGCGTGCCGTACTGACGCTGCCAGCTCGAGTCGAGGGAGAGGCCGCCGGGTGTCGAGCCCATCACGAGGTTGTCGAGCAGGTCGAGCTGCATGCGGACGCGCACGTCGTCCGAGAGGTGCACGGTCGGCTCGACGCGCAGGCGCATGTTCGCGAACGCGAGCGCGTTCTGGTCACACGCGCTGTAGCCGGTCGCTCCCGGCGTGGTCTCGCGACCACCGACGCAGCCGCCATCGGGCACGGCGCCGTCGTCGAGCGGCTGCCAGTACGCGAAGAAGTCGTTGCCGCCGTCGGCGATGCCGCTCGGCTCCTGCCGGCCGCGGCCGAGGAAGAGCTGATCGACGAACTCGCCGCGCATGCGCATGTAGCCGTGGAGCTCGAACACCGTCTGCGGCGTGGTCCAGGGCGCGACGGTGGGATCGGTGCCCGCACCCTCGAGGCGCTCGGCCGTGCGATCGGGATCGGGGAGCTCTTCCTCCGCGGTCTCCGTGGCCTCTTCCTCTTCTTCTTCGAGCTCTTCCTCCGCCTCCGCGACCTCTTCCTCGTCGCCATCTTCCTCGGCCTCCGAGCTCGGCGCGGAGAACGTGGTGTCGGGCGCGCGGAGGCGCGGGCTGTCCTCTTCCTCCGTGCCTTCTTCGTCGAGCGACTCTTCGTCCTCGGACGTGTCGCCTTCTTCTTCCGCGCCCTCGGCCTCTCCCCCGGCGGCCTGTGCGGCGGCGACCGAGACGAACGTTCCTGAAGAGAAACCGAGCGTCGTCCCCGTGATCGCGACGGCGCACGCGAGGGTCAGGCGAAGGTTGGTGAGGCGAGGCGAGACCGGGCCGGGCATGAGGGGGGCGCTCGTATCACGCGCGGTTTTTCCGGGCAACGCAGGGACTTTCGCGAGCGAAGGCGGCATCGTGCGGTCTCTACGCGCGGACGAGCGTCAGTCATGGCAGCCGCGGTCGTGGACGCGGGCTCGGAGCAGCGCCGAAACGAGGGCCCGTGGGAGACGTATGGGCTGGTAGCATCGCGGACGTCGCATGGGCCTCTACCAGTCCGAGCTCGAGGTGGTGTTCGACGCGGCGCGCCCGCTCGTGTGGGCGATCGTCGCGGACACCAACCGCTGGGACCGCGCTGCGGGCCTCGCTCCCCCCGTCTACGAGTGGATGAAGGAGGGCGGCAAGAACCTCCGTCTCGCCAAGGCCTCGGAGATGGGCGTACCGCTCGAGTGGATCGAGCCCCCGTACCGCTGGGTCGAAGGACGGCACGTCGAGGGGGAGCGCCGCTTCCGCGCTGGACCCGTGTCCCGCGGCGGCTTCAAGGTCACGCTCGAGGACATGCCTGGCGGCAAGACGAAGGCCAAGGCCGTGGCATGGGTCGAGGCGCCGATGGTGATCGGCGTGATGCAGAAGCTGAAGTTCGGGCGCGCGCTCACCTCGTACTTCCACGAGGTCTCGGCGATGCTCGAGCCCGCCGCGAAGGCTGGCGTGGACGTGAAGGTGGCTCGCTCCGACGAGCCCGCGGTCACGCAGGCGCGTCGCATCCTGCTCCGCAGCTACAGCGCGCTCGCGTCGGGCCCGCGCACGAGCACCGACGAGCGTGCGCTCGAGGTCCGCGCCAAGTCGCTGCGCGCGCGACCGGTGGATCCGAAGCTCACCGAGCGTCTGCTCGATCACATCCGCACGCGCGCCGACGAGGACGTGTCCTCGATGAAGCCGTTCGAGCTCGCGCGCCTGTGGAACGTGCCGCGGCGCGACGTGCTCAAGGCATTCCTCTACGCGACGGAGGCCGGCCTCACCGATCTCGTGTGGCAGGTGAACTGCCCCACGTGCCGCGTGGGCGCGCGCATGGCGGATTCGCTCTCCAAGCTCGGCGACAACGAGCACTGCGGCGCGTGCGAGATCGACTACACGATCGACTTCGCGCGCCACCTCGAGGCTGTGTTTCCGGTGAGCGCCGGCGTGCGCAAGGTGGAGCCCAAGCTCTACTGCGCCTCGAGCCCCGCGTTCCTGCCGCACGTGTTCGCACAGGTGCGCGCCGACAAGGGCGCTCGCGTCGAGCACGACGTCGATCTGCCGCTCGGACAGATCCTCGTGCGAACGCTCTGGCTCAAGCAGTCCCAAGAGCTCGAGCACACGGAGCGTCCCGCCCGCCTCGAGGTCGTGGTGTCGCCGGCCGGGATGCGGGTGAGCACCGAAGGCACCGCGCCCGCCGGTGGGCCGACGCGCGTCGTGCTGGTGAACGAGACGAACGACGAGGTGGCCGTGCTGATGGAGCGCACGTCGTGGTCGGCCGACGCGGTGCTCGGCACCGTCGTGACGTCGATGCCGGAGTTCGCGACGCTCTTCGCCACCGAGGCGCCCGCGTCCGGCGTCGAGCTGCGCGTCGGCCACATCGCGCTGCTCTTCAGCGACCTCACGGGATCGACTGCGCTCTACGAGCGCGTGGGTGACGCCAAGGCGTTCGCCATCGTGGAGGATCACTTCCGCCTGATGGGCGCGGTGATCGAGAAGCACGGCGGCGGTGTGATCAAGACGATGGGCGACGCGGTGATGGCGAGCTTTCCGACGCTCGCCGAGGCCGTCGCGGCGGGGCTCGACATGGTCGACGCGCACGACGCGAAGCTCGGCGCGCTCGATCTCGGCGTGAAGATCGGCGTGCACGCGGGGCCCTGTCTCGTGGTGCGCGCCAACGATCGGCTCGACTACTTCGGCACGACCGTGAACGTGGCGGCGCGCCTCCAGGCGCAGGCGGGCGCGAGCCAGGTCGTGCTCACGGAGCTCGCGGCGGCCGACCCGGCGATCGTGCCGCTGCTCGAGGGGGTGGCCCGCACGCAGTTCGAGGCCCGGCTGAAGGGCATTCGCGACGAGCAGCGCCTCCTCGCGGTGCAGCGCGAGCGCGCCGCTGCGCCTGACGGCAGTTGACATCGCGGGCCCCAACACCCACAAGCCGCGCGTGGTCGCTCCACGCGGAGCGCACGAGGTGAACGAGATGATCGAGGCGAGCGAGATCGAGCAGCGCATCCGAGCGGCCCTTCCCGAGGCCGAGGTCGTGACCATCGCGGACCTCACGGGCACCAAGGACCACTACCAGGCCACGGTCGTGTCGAGCCGCTTCGCCACGCAGAGCCGCATCGAGCAGCACCAATCGGTCTACCGTGCGCTCGGCGAGCTGATGGCGGGACCGATCCACGCGCTGGCGCTCAAGACCTACACGCCCGAAGCCTGGGCCCGAGTGCCTGCGGCAGAACGCTGACGGAGACGAAGATGGACGAGCAGCTCAAGAAGCGGATCGAGGACGTGATCGGTGGTCACAAGATCGTGCTCTTCATGAAGGGCACGAAGTCGTTCCCGCAGTGCGGGTTCTCGGCCACGGTGGTCGAGGTGCTCAAGCGCACCAACGCGGACTTCCACACGGTGAACATCCTCCAGGACCCCGACATCCGGCAGGGGCTGAAGGACTTCTCGAGCTGGCCCACGTTCCCGCAGCTCTACGTCGATGGGAAGTTCGTGGGCGGCTGCGACATCGTGCGCGACATGTACGCGGCGGGAGAGCTCCAGCCGGTGATCGATCGCGCGCTGGGTCGGGCCGCGTCCTGACGCCACGAGCGCGCGACGCGCCTCGGGTACCATCGCGACCGCGTGCCGCTCGATCGCAACTCCATCGCCGGTGAGCCGATCCGTCGGCCCGTCCGCAGCGCCCTCTGGCGCACGCGCGACTGGTTGTTCGAGATCGACGAGCGCACGCTGCCCCAGCCCGGCCGCGCGGCCCTCGTGGCGACCCGCATCGCGTGGCTCGCCATCCGTGGGCTCTTCCGCGATCGGTTGCACCTACGCGCGGCCTCGCTGTCGTTCCACACGGTGCTCGCGATCGTGCCTGCGCTCGCCCTCGCGTTCGCGATCGGCAAGGCGACAGGCCTCTACCACTGGTTCCTCGACGGCACGCTGCGGCCCTTCCTCGACGAGGCGTTCGGACCGCCGGGGGAAGAGGCCTCGGAGGGCGTGGCGGGCCTTCGACACACGGCGGATTCGATCCTCCACCTGGTCGAGCACACGTCGCTGACCGGCCTCGGGCTCGCGGGGCTCGTGGTGCTCGTCATCGCGCTCGTGCGTGTGGTGCGCGGCGCAGAGGAGGCGTTCGGCACGATCTTCGAGGCCCGCGGGCCGATGCGTGTCTTTCATCGTCGCGTGCGCGCGTTCGCGGTGACGCTCGCCGTCACGCCGCTCGGGCTCGTCTACGCGGTGACGGCGGCTTCGGCCGCGCACTGGCTCGACGGCGTCATCACGGTGCACCTCCTGCGCGACGTGCTCGTTTTCGTGCTCCCTCCGCTCTTCGCGTCGATCGCACTCTTCGTCATGTACGTGGAGTTGCCCGACGCGGAGGTCCGCGTCCGCCCCGCGCTCGCGGGCGCGCTGCTCGCGGGCATCGCGTGGTACGCGCTCCAGCTGCTCCACGTCCGCTTCCAGGTGGGCCTCGCGCGCTGGAACGCGATCTACTCGGGCTTCGGTGCGTTCCCCGTGCTGCTCGCGAACATCCAGGCGAGCTGGCTCCTCGTGCTGATCGGGGCGCAGGTGACGGCGGCCTTCCAGCACGCGCCCACGCTGCGCGCGCTCGCGCGCGGGCCGCGCAAGGACCACGCGGATCTGCAGAAGCTCGCGATGCACGTGGTCGTGCACCTCGCGGAGCTCGATCACCCAGAGAGCGCGCACGTGATCGCGACGGGCGTGGACGGCGACGTGCCCTCGACGCGCACGGTGCTCGACGCGCTCCACGAGCACAGCGTGGTCCAGGCGATCTACGTGCGCGGTCACAAGCTCTACGCGCTGGCGATCGATCCCGGAGCGCTGCGCGCGTTCGACGTCATCGACGCGATCGACCGGGGATCGGGCGGGCTGCTCCTGCCGGACGAGGATCACGATCACGTCGGGCAGCTGCTCACGGCGCGCCGACAGGCGGCTGACACCTCGTCGCACAACGTGTCGATCGACGAGCTCGTGCGCCGCAAGCGTGACGGCGCAGGCATCCTGCGGCGCAAGGCCGGAGACGACGGCGCGGCGGATGAGACCGTGCGCGACGATCGCTGATCAGCGGGTGATCACGGCATACGGGCGGCAGCCGCGACGCACACACCGACGCCATCGGGCGTGTAGGCCTGCCGGACGCACATCGCGGCGGAGCCACAGGGATCGGTCGAGCCTCCGAGCGCGCAGAGTCGAGCGCACGTTCGATCAGTGGCGCCGATGCAGAGGAGGTCGGCCGCGCAGTCGTTCGGCAGCACGCAGCGATCCCCCTCGAGCGCCGTGCCCGCGACGAGGCACTCGCTCTCACCGAGCGGGCCCACGACGTAGCAGGCTTCGCGGGCGGGACAGGCCGTGGGATCGAGCAGCGTGCATGCGCGTGGGGGCAGGCATCGACCCCACGACGATCGGGTGCCATCGACCAGCGAACCATCACCACCGCAGACCTCGGGGCTCGTGCAGTCGCCGGCACCGGGGCAGCACACGCGGTCGCACATGCCACCACCGCCCTCGGTGGCGAAGCACGCCAGACCCGCCGCGCAGTCGGAGATCACCGTGCAGACGGAGCCACGGGCCCCGCGGCCGGGCGCGCCACAGCTGGCTTCTTCGTCCCGCACTGCGCAGATCTCGGAGCTCTCGCAGCCACTTCGCGCGACGGGATCACACGTGCCGCGGCAGAACGGCGGACCACCGTCGCGGGCAGTGAGCGCGTCGGCGGACGTCACGCTCGCGTCCCCCGATCGCGCGTCGTCGAATGCCAGGCCAGCCTCCACGATGGTGGCGTCGGCGCGCGCCGCTGCGTCCGGTGTCGGGCTGGGCTCCGCGGGACAGCCGAGCGCCGCGGCGCTCCACAGAGGGACCAGCAGCGCCCCGAGCGCCATCTTCAGCCCCGCGCCCGCCTCCAGCAGACGGTTGCGCCAGCGCATCAGCGCCTCGCGCGAGAGCATTCCGAGCAGCAGCAGCGGCAGCGCCGCCTGCAGGCCGAAGGCCAGCATCGTCAGCGCCACCCGCGCCAGATCCTTGCCCTGCGATGCCAGCACCGAGGCCGCCCCCAGGCTGTGCCCCACCACCTGCAGCCGGTAGGGGGTCACGTCCACCTCGGCGCCCGCCACGCTGCCGCTGCGCACGCTGCCGCTGTGCTCGCTGCCCGGGGTGGTGTA
>JAFLCL010000316.1 GCA_017303575.1 Deltaproteobacteria bacterium | reverse complement strand
GGCGGTGGTGGCGGCGGCGGCGGCGAGCCCCCCACCACGTCGCGTCCGTCGGGCGGTGGTGGTGGCGGTGGTGGCACCGGCATCCTCCGCGTGAACTCGCAGCCGTGGTCGCAGGTCATCGTCGATGGCCGCGTGATCGGCAACACCCCGCAGATGAACATCTCGCTCCCTGCCGGCTCTCACCGCGTCGAGCTCGTGAACCCCCAGTTCAACGCGCGCGAGAGCTTCACCATCGTGATCACGGCGGGCGAGACCAGCACCCGCGTCGTGCGCCTCACGATCCCCGCGCCCTGAGTTTCCTGCGTCGAGCCCGATCGAACCGCTATTCGGTGCGATCGCGCTCGTAGAGGATGCCGATAGGAACGAGCGTGTCGTCGTCGCTCGAGGCCGCGTCACGTCGCTCGAAGCGCGAGCGGAGGCCGTCGCCGTCGAGGTCACCCTCGGCGCTGTAGGTCACGATGTAGGTGTGCTCGGGCGTCCGTAGATCACAGCCCGCGCGCACGGGATCGAAGCGGTAGCTGAAGCGGATCGGGCGCTCACTTCGGAACGAGAGCACACGCCAGGTCGGGGCGTCGTGCACCTGCTCGTCGAAGAAGTCGACGTTGCGCGCTTCCACGTACGGCCGCGCCGGCGTGGGGCCAGCGTGCGCAGGCAGACACCGACGCCGCTCCACACCCTCCACCGACTGGCGGCTCGCGAAGTACGCCGACGCGCCGAGGTGCATGGTCTGCAGCATCTCGGCCGCCTCGGCGGTCTTGCTCAACCGCACCTCGCGCACGAACGCGGGGATGAAGACGGCGAGCAGCGTGCCGATCAGCGCGAAGCCGCCGGCGAAGTAGAGGAGCGTGTTGCCCTCACGACGCAGCCTCCGCGTGCGCGATCGCTGTCTCCTCGACACGCGCGAGGCGTAGCGCCCCCGCCTCGCCGCGTCGAACACGACACTGCCCGCCGAGCCCCGTCGAGAACGGCAGGGCAGGGCGGGCAGCGTGAGCCGAGGGGTGGCCTGGCGCTAGATCAGATCGAGCTCCGAGCCGGCCGGCACGACGATCGTGACGTCGCGCGCGTCGAGCTCTGCGACGCGGTTGCCGAGCACGAAGATCGTCGCGCGGAACACCTGCGAGGTGCGGCGCGGCGGGACGAAGTCGTTCTCGAAGCGCACGTCGAACTCGACGAGCTCGCCCGGCACCACGGCGTAGAAGTCGCGATCGTCGCAGCGGCCCGACATCGGGCAGGTGATGGTCGTCGCGCCGCCATCGGTGAGGAGGCGGATGGGTGTGATCGCCTTCACGAACATCCCGGCGTCGATGGGGCCGACCTCGGGCGGGAAGTCCTCGCCGTCGCGCACCGCGCCGCGAATGTCTTGCGGCGTCTCGGACGCGAGCACGCGGATCGCCTCGACCAGGCCCGAGCCCAGCCCGGATCCGTCGCAGCCGATCTCGAACGTGATGGGATCGCCCGAGCCGTCCACCGTGCCCGTGTCGCGCGCCACGGTCTCGAACTGCTGCACGCAGTCGGGGCTCGAGATCTGCGGGCCGCAGTCGCTGCCTCCGCCGCTGATCGACATCACGCCGATCACGCGCGCTCCGATCTCGGTGAGCGACGCGAGGCTCTGGTTGTAGGTGCGGGGCACGGGGCCCATCGTGAAGCCCGAGTTGTCGTAGGTACCGCCCGAGACGCCCATCGTGTGCGGGCCGTTCTTGGACGACGTATCCGTGAGCACGACCATGATCGGCAGCGAGCCCGGACGGAAGCAGGGATAGCCGTAGCGACGACCGACCTCGTCCGGCACCGCAGTGCACGACTGACGCGGCACCCAGGGAAGCACTCCGTCGCCCGTGGCCGCCTGGAAAAGCGCCTCGTTCCAGGACGCCCAGTTCGCGCCGCCCTGATCGGCGTCGAGCATGTCGACGTCCGACAGCATCTGCGCGCGGTCCGTGGTGATCGTCGAATAGAGGTGGAACGGCGTGTCGCCCGCAGGCCCGTCCTGACAGATCTCCATGCCGATGATCGTCGTGCAGCCACCCGCGGCGCGACCGCCGAAGCCCGCAAAGCCTCCGAAGCCCACGCCGATGTCGGGGATCGCCTCGGTGATGCCGGTGACCACTGTGCTGAGGTTGTCCTTCAGCTCGTCGACCTCTTCGGCCATCGATCCAGTGCGGTCCATCATGAAGAAGACGTCCGCCTGACGAACGCGCGAGTTGAAGCGCAGCGTGCGGTTCACCGCGGGATCCTGGTACGGCAGGACGACGTAGAAGTCCTCGGGGTCGATGCCGACCGTGGGATCGAGCGGGTTCGCTTCGTCGTTCACCGCCTCGGCGAGATCGTCGAAGCCGTCGCCGTCGGTGTCTGCGAGCAGCGGGCTGGTGAAGTAGCGCTCGCGCTCCTCCGCGTCGCTCAGGCCGTCGTTGTCGCTGTCGTTGTCGAGGTAGTCCGGCAGACCATCGGAGTCGGTGTCGCGCGCGACGCAGCCACCGAGCGCGCCCGACTCGTCCATGTCCGGGTAGCCGTCCCCGTCGGAGTCGGTGTCCTCTGCGTTCGGCGTTCCGTCGCCGTCGGTGTCGCGCGTGCCCTCGTAGCCGTCGTAGAGACCATCGGAGTCTGCGTCGGCGGCGCTGTCACATCGGATCGGGATCGCAGTGTCCTGGAACACGGCGGCGTCGACACGACGACCCTCGCCGGGGTCGGTGGGGCAGCCCGCCATCGCGCCACCCAGGAGGGCGACGGTGCACGCGAGCGTGGTTCGACCGAGAGCAACACGAGTCGAGAGCTGACGAGCCATGACGGCCTCCTCGCGCGCGGCGAGCGACGAGTGCCGCGCGGCGAGCGGATGATAGACAGGACCTCTCTCGAATTCCGAGGGCGAGTTCGGCCACGGCGTGTCGGGCCCGTGCGCGATCGAGCTGCTACCAAGCGCGTCGATGACCCCGAGATCCACGGAATCACTGGCGCGCGCGCTCCCCGACGGGGTGCGCGAGCTGTGCGCCACGCTCCGTGAGCGAGGTCACGAAGCGTGGGTCGTCGGCGGCTGCGTGCGCGACGTGTTGATGGGCAGAGAGGCGAGCGACTGGGACGTCGCGACCACTGCGTGGCCCAAGGACGTGCAGAAGATCTTTCGTCGCACCATCCCCACCGGTCTCGATCACGGGACCATCACCGTGCTCTTGCGGGGCGACAAGTACGAGGTCACCACGCTGCGCGGCGAGAGCGGCTACGCCGATGGTCGCAGGCCCGACGTGGTCACGTTCGGCGCCTCGATCGACGAGGACCTCGGGCGTCGCGACTTCACGGTGAACGCGATCGCGTACGACCCCGCGCGCGACGTGATCGTCGATCCTTGGAAGGGCGAAGACGACCTCGAGCGGCGCGTGATCCGCGCGGTGCGTGATCCGCGTGAGCGCTTCGCGGAGGATGGCCTTCGCGTGCTGCGCGCTGCGCGCTTCGTGGCCTCGCTCGGCTTCGAGCTCGACGCCGACACCGAGGCCGCGATCCGACCGAACCTGCCGACGTTCGCGAAGGTCTCGCCCGAGCGCGTGCGTGAGGAGTGGATGAAGGCGTTCCGCGCCCAGCAGCCCTCACGCGCGTTCCGCGTGATGCGACGCACGGGGATGCTCGCGATCCACGCGCCGCTGATCGAAGGACAAGACGAGGCGTGCTTCGAGCGTGCGATGCGGCGTCTCGATGCCTGCCCGCGCGAGCCCGCGGCCCGCGTCGCGAGCCTCGTGTGGGAAGAGCGCAGCCGCACCAAGGAGATCGACGCGTGGCTTCGCGCGCTGAAGTTCTCCAACCACGAGCGAGAGTCGGTGCTGCTCGTGCTCGCCCACGCCGACGCTCCGCGCCGCGCGCTCGATCTCGCGTCGACGCGTCGCCTCCTCCGCGCGGTGGGCACGAGCGACATCGGCTGGGTGCTCGCGACCCTCGCGGCCGACGTCTCGGTCCAGGGCACCGACGAAGCGCGAAGCACCTTCGATGCGTTCGAGGCGCGCGTGTCCTCCGTGATCGACGCCCGCGACCCGATCGATCTCAAGGCGCTCGCGATCACGGGCGCCGACGTGATGCGAGTGGCCGAGCGCGGGCCCGGGCGCTACGTCGGTGAGGTGCTGGAGCGTCTGCTCGACGAGGTGATCGAGGATCCCACGCGCAACGACGCGGCGAGCTTGCTCGCCCGTGCGAAGGTCCTCGCGCAGAGCGACACGCCCAAGACCGGATCTTCCAAGGTCGAGCCATGAGCGGCTACGTCGATCTGCACTGCCACTACGTGCCCGGCGTCGACGACGGCGTGCGAACGCTCGACGAGTCGCTGCGCGTGCTCTCGGCGCTGCAGGCGATCGGGTACACGGAGGTCGTCGCGACGCCGCACATCCGCACGGCGATGTTCGAGAACCGCAAGCCCGGCCTGGAGAAGGCGTTCGCCGAGCTCGTCTCGATCGTCTCTGCGCAGAAGCTCCCGCGCCTCTCGCTCGCGGCCGAGCACTTCTGCGACGACGTGTTCTTCAACCTGCTCGCGAGCGATCAGGTGCTGCCGTACCGCGGCGCGCACACGATCCTGATCGAGTTCCGCTACGAGGCGTGGCCGCGCAAGATCGAGGAGCAGCTCTTCCGCATGCAGGTGAAGGGCTTGCGCCCGCTCATCGCGCACCCCGAGCGCTACAACGCCCTCTTCGATCGCACCGACCCGCTCGACCCACTGCTCGAGGTCGGCGCGATGACGCTGCTCGACACGATGTCGCTGATGGGCAAGTACGGAGACCGTCCGCGTCGCGCCGCCGAGCGCATGCTCGAAGAGGGGGCCTACGACGCAGCGTGCAGCGACACGCACCGTCCCGAGGACGTCGACGTGATGGCCAAGGCGATCGAGCGCCTCCGCGCGCTCGTCGGCAAGGAAGAGTGCCAGGCGCTCTTGTCCGACCGACCGCGCGGCATGCTCGACGGCACCTACGATCCCTGAGCCGTCCGAGCGGGCCGCGCGGTTCGCGAGGCTTCGTGCCACGCTCGAGGACATGAAGCGCCTGCGCGGCCTCAAGGCTCTCGTCCACGACGCCATCGACGTGACGACGCACCTCGTGCGCGAAGGCCACGAGTCCACCTCGCGGGCGGTCATGCGCGTGACCGATCGCATCGAGCCGCTGGCAGCGCCAGCGCGAGGCGTCGATCAGGTGCGTCGCGTCTCGACCGACGCCGTGCTCGGCACGATCCGCCTGGTGAACCGAGGCGTCGAGGTGGTGACCGATCTCGGCATCGATCTCGCGGAGCGGGCACGCGAGCGTCGCGCGATCGACGACGCAGTCGAGGCCGCGCTCGAGCCCGCGGTGCCGATGCGCTCGGACGTGCTCGACACCGGCGCTTGGATCGGAGACGCGGCGATCGCGCTCGTGAACGCAGCTGTCGGCGATCACCTCGGCAAGCGCGACAACGGCCTCGATCTGGGGATGAGCGCGCGGATCGGCGATCACTACGTCGACCTCCGATCGGATCAGGCGAAGGCCGCGATCACCACCGCGCTCGCACGTGTCGGTCAGGCGCCCTCCTCACGCGTGGTGGTGTTCGTGCACGGCCTGGGCACCACCGAATGGTCGTGGTGTCTCGAGGCCGCCGCGTACCACGGCGATCCCACGGCCACCTTCGCGTCGATGCTGCACCGCGACCTCGGCACCACCGCGGTGCTCGTCCGCTACAACACCGGACGCCACGTGTCGGAGAACGGCCGCGGCCTCGCCTCGCTCCTGAGCGATCTCGTCGCCGCGTACCCCACGCCGATCGAAGAGCTCGTGCTCGTCGGCCACAGCATGGGCGGCCTCGTGCTCCGCAGCGCGTGCCACTACGGACAGAAGGCCGACGCGCCGTGGCTCGCGCACGTGCGCCGTGTGTTCTGCATCGGCTCCCCGCACGGCGGCGCCCCGCTCGAGAAATTCGGCAACGTGCTGACGGGCGTGCTGGGCGCGATCGATCTGCCAGGCACTCTCGTCCCCGCGCGGATCCTCGAGGGGCGCAGCGCCGGCATCAAGGACCTGCGCCACGGCGCGTTGCTCGACGAGGACTGGATGGGTCGCGATCCGGACGCGCTGCTCGACGAGGGTCGCGCCGACGTCCCGCTGCTGCCGAACGTCGCGTACCACTTCGTCGCGGCGACCCTCACGCGCGATCCCGCGCACCCGCTGGGCCGGATGATCGGCGATCTCCTCGTGCGTGTGCCGAGCGCGCAGCGACACGGCACCCCCGGTCGTGCGTCACAGGACGCCGTGCGCGAGGAGACGTTCGAGATCGACACCCAACACTTCGGTGGCGTCCTCCACCACCAGATGCAGAACCACCCCGCGATCTACGCCGTGCTCCGCGATGCCCTGAGGCCTCGCGCCACCGTGGATCACGCCGTCGTCGATCCGGCCGTCGTCGATCCTCGGGACTGATCAGGCCTCGATCGAGGCGTTCGGATCGGTGGCCTCTTCGGGCACGCTCTGCGCGCCGTGGAGGCGATCCTCGATCTCGGCCGCGCGGGTGCGCAGGCGCTGGACCTCGTGGGCGCGCACGGGATCGGTCGAGGCGTCGGGGTCGAGCTCGAGGAAGGTCGCCAGCGCCGCGTAGCTGCGCCCCAGCTCGACGTCGTTGCCCAGCTCTTCGAGCAGCTGGATCGAGCGATCGAAGAACGTCCGTGCGCGCGCATGCGCCTCGCCGCCTCCCCAGCCCGCACCCTGCTCGATCTCGCCCGCGGTGCGGAGCGCGACGGCGAGGAACGCCTTGCCCTTGGCCTGCTCGAAGAGCGCGATCGATCGCGCGACGAGCGTCTTGGCCTCGCCCACGTCGTGCGTGAGCAGGTGGGCCTTCGCGAGCCCGCGGAGGATCTCGCCCTCGAGGATGCGGTCGCCGAGCGTCGCGCTGATCTGCTCGGCCTCGCGCAGCGTCGCGATCGCCTGCGCGGGCTGGCCTTGCCGGTACTGTGTCTCGCCGAGGTTCGTGAGGATCACCGCCTGGCGCATGCGATCGCCCACGGCCCGCGCGTGATCGAGGGCCTCGCGGTAGTGCTCGAGCGCGCGCCCGTGATCGCCTTGGTCCTGGTAGATGGAGCCGAGGTTGTTGAGCGTCTGCGCGATGCCGGTGCGATCGCCGATCTCACGGCGCAGCGCGATGGCCTCGCTGAACGCGTCGCGTGCAGCCTCGAAGCGCCCCGAGTCCTGGTAGACGAGACCGAGGTTGTTGAGCGAGAGCGCGATCGAGCGCGCGTCACCGAGGTCTCTTCGCAGCTCGAGGCCCTTCTGGAAGAAGCGCTCGGCCGCGTCGTAGGTGCCGCGCATCCAGTGCACCTTGCCCACGTCGTCGAGCGAGGAGGCGACGCCGCGCGCGTCGGCCGCTGCGTCGAAGAGCGCGTGGCCGTTGCCGAGGTGGCGCATCGCCACGTCGAGGTGGCCGATCGCGCGGTAGACGCGGCCGATGCGGTTGTGAGCGACACCGCCCTTGGCCTTGAGATCGAGGCGGAACGCGATGCGACGCATGCGCTGGAAGGCCTGGATCGCCTCCTCGTTCTTGCCCGCGAGCTGGAGCACGTCGCCGAGATCGTGGAGGGCATCGAGCTGGCGCACCTCGTCCTCGATGCCGAGGAAGGTGAGGCCTCGCTCGTACTGCTCGGCTGCGCGCGCGTTGGCGAAGCGCGAGCGCGCCTGGTCCGCCGCCTCGAGCCAGAAGTAGCCGGCGCGGCGCGTGGCGCCTCCACGCTCGAAGTGCGTGGCGAGCAACTCGCACTGCTCTTCGCTTCGTCCCCCGGTCTCGCTGCGCGCGCCCGCTCGTGCAGGGAAGCGCGCCTCGAGCCACTCCGCGACGTGGAGGTGCAGGCGCTTCACCTCGTTCGCGTTCATCAGCCCATAGAGCGTCTCGCGCTCGAGGTTGTGCTTGAAGGCGAGCTCGCTCTCGCCCGTCATCGCCGAGTCGGGGAGGGCGAGCACGTAGTCGCGCTCGCGCAGGCCCTCGAGCAGGTCGCGGTAGTGCGCCGCGAGATCCTCCGCGCCGCCCCAGAGATCGGGCGCCTCGCGCTCGAGCCTGCCGAGCGCCACGAGGCCGCCGAGCCAGAACACGCCGCCCATCACAGCAGCGTGCTCGAGGAGCTTGCGCTCCACCGGCGACAGCGCGGCGATGCGCGCAGCGATCGCGTCCTCGACCGACAGCGGCAGCTGCGCGTCGTCGAGGCGATCGAGGTGCACGTGCCATCGCGCGTCTTCACCCAGCTGGAGCGTGCCGCTCGCCACGTAGGCTCGGACCATCTGCTCGAGGAGCGCAGGGCTGCCGCCCGCGACATCGACCGCAGCGTCGATCAGATCCTCGGGTGGATCGCCCACGGGATCGAGGAGGTGGAGCACCATCTGCGCGGCGTCGTCGGGCCGCAGCGGCAAGAGCTCGTGCACCTCGTGATCGCTCGGGACGCTGCCCGGGAGCGTGGCCGACGATGCGCCCGGCACCGTCACGCCCGACCAGTCGGGGCGACGCACGAGCAGCTCGGGGCGTGCCGTCGCCACGAGGAGGATGGGCGCACCACGCAGCGACGAGAGCAGGCTGTGGACGAGGTCGAGCGCGTCGTCGCTCGCGCGCTCGAGGTCTTCGAGCACGAGCGCGATCGGGCGGCTGCGACCGTCGATCTCGAGGAAGCGGCGCACCACCGCGCGCTGGAGCGCACCACGCTGCACGGGATCGTCGTCGACCGCCGCGAGCAGCGGCGACTCGGGGTACGAGCAGCCCACGTACGCGCCGAGCACGTGGAGGAACTCCGCCGTCGCGGTGCCGCCGAGCACCTCACCGATCATCTTCGCGAACGCGCTGCGCACGTCGGTCTCGCTCGCGCCTTCGCTCACGCCCGCGCGCGCACGGAGCAGACGCGCGATCGGATCGTAGGCGCCGCCTCCTGCGTCGTGCGCCCGCGCGCGGAGAACGCGCAGGTTCGGCTCACGCCTCGACAGGCGGGTGATGGCCTCGTCGAGCAGACGCGACTTCCCGACGCCGCGCCCTCCCACGTACGTGACGGCAGTCAACTGTTGTCGATCGATCGCGCGCTCGAGCGCGTCGTCGAGATCGGCGAGCTCGCGATCGCGACCGACGAGGGGCGAGTGGAACGGATACGTGCTGCTCTCGTGCTGCGCCATGAACGCTTGCCTCCCGTGCTTTCGCGGGGCGGGAGTCTCTCACAGAGCGCGTCCCTCTGGACCACAGGATCAGAGGCTCGACGTGAGGCCAGGCATGCCGATCAACGACTCGCCGTCGAGCTGCAGCGCGAGCACGTGCGAGCCGTCACGCGCCGTGAGCACGAGGCCCGCGCCCAGGCCGCTGGCCCAGCGCGCGGGGCCGCACATCCCGTGACCGCCGGTCCAGCAGGCGCCTGCGACGTGGGGGGC
>JAFLCL010000315.1 GCA_017303575.1 Deltaproteobacteria bacterium | reverse complement strand
CGGCGGGGGCGCTGTCGTCGTGCAGCCGCAGTCGCAGCCGGGACGGGTCGTAGTCCAGCCCGCACCGGCGCCCTCGGGACGCGTCGTCGTTCGACCGGGCGGCGGTGGCGGTGGCCGTGGCGCCGTGGTCGTCGGCGGTGGCGGCGGTGGTGGTGGCGGCGGACGCGTGGTGGTCCGCCCCCGCTGAGTCGACGGGTGGAAGTAGGAAGCCGTCGGAGCCCTCACTCCGGCGGTTTCTTCGTTCCGTCAGTCGGCTCGTCGGGGATCGGCTCGCTCTTTCCTTCGAGCAGCGACGACAGCTTCGCCAGCCCTGCACGTAGCGCGGGAGCGGCTGCCTTCTGCGCTTCACGAAGCGCCTTCTCGGCTTCTTCTGCGACCTTGCCCACCGACTTCTCCGCGTCGACAGCGATCTCGTCGAGCGAGCCACCAGCCTTCCGCAGCACCTTCTCCGCGTCTTCCGCGAGGTGCTCGGCCCCGACACGCGCGCGCTCGGTCGCCGCGTTCACCTTCTCGTCGCTCAGGTAGCGCTCGCGGAACGACAGAGCCGCCTTGCCCAGGTGATCGAACGCCTTGCGGAGCTCCTCGCTCGGCACCGCCTGTTCGCTCTCGGCGTCGGCAGCTTCGGGGGCAGTCTTGCGCGTCTCGTCGTCGTTCTCGGGCATGGCGAGAGCGTGTACGAACGAGGGGCAGCCCGCCATGGTGCTCGACCCCCAAAAAAGCTCGAGCCGCGACGCCCGAGGACGCCGCGGCTCCACTGCTCAGGAGGGACGGGAGCTCACTCCACGCTGCGGCAGTAGCCGTCGACCCACTGGCCGTTCTCCTGGTGCGGCGCCACCCACTCACGACCGGCGCGGCACGACCCCGACTCCGGCGGACGCTGACGCCCACCGCACGCCGGCACGAGCATCGCGAGGCCCAACACGCCCACCACCACGGTCATCCACACGCTCTTCGAGGTCATCAGTCTCTCCTTCGAGGGCCGGACGCTAGCCCGGCGCCACTGGCTGGGCAACACCCGCTCGCCGTTCCGAGGCGGAGTGTCGCATCGCGCGACCCGCTCACGCGAATCGCATCTCGGTGAGGTCCGGTCCGGTGACGAGACGCGCTTCGGTCTTCTCCTGCACCTCACGAGCGCTGACGCCTGGGGCGACCTCGATCAGGCGGAGGCCCTCGGGCGTCACGTCGAGCACTGCGAGATCCGAGATGATGCGGTGCACCACGCGCTTGCCCGTGAGCGGCAGCGTGCACTGCCGCAGGACCTTGCTCACGCCCTCCTTGTTGCAGTGCTCCATCACCACCACCACGCGCTTGGCGCCGGCGACGAGATCCATCGCGCCGCCCATGCCCTTCACCATCTTGCCGGGGATCATCCAGTTCGCGAGATCGCCCTGCTCGCTGACCTCCATCGCTCCGAGGATCGCGAGGTCGATGTGGCCGCCGCGGATCATCGCGAAGCTCTCCGCGCTGTCGAAGAGCGACGCGCCGGGCAGCATCGTGACTGTCTGCTTGCCTGCGTTGATGAGGTCCGCGTCGACCTCCGCATCGAGCGGGAAGGGGCCCACGCCGAGGATGCCGTTCTCGCTCTGCAGCATCACCTCGAAGCCCGCGGGGATGTAGTTCGCCACGAGCGTCGGGATGCCGATGCCCAGGTTCACGTAGAAGCCGTCGCGCAGCTCCTGGGCTGCGCGCATCGCGAGTTGATCACGGTTGAGCGTCATGTCGTGTCCCTTCAGGCGGCGCGCGTCGTGCGACGCTCGATGCGCTTCTCGTGCTTGCCCACGATCAAGCGGTGCACGTACACGGCCGGCGTGTCGATCTCGTGCGGCGGGATGGTGCCCACCGGCACGATCTCTTCGACCTCCGCGATCGTGATCCTGCCCGCCATCGCCGCGAGCGGGTTGAAGTTCTTCGCCGCCAGTCGGTACTGGAGGTTGCCGAAGCGATCGGCGCGCCAGGCCTTCACGATCGCGAAGTCCGTGGTGATGCCGCGCTCGAGCACGTAGTGCTTGCCGTCGAACTCGCGGGTCTCTTTTCCTTCGGCGACGACGGTGCCGTAGCCCGTGGGCGTGAAGAAGCCCGCGATGCCCGCGCCGCCCGCGCGAAGACGCTCGGCGAGCGTGCCCTGCGGCGTGAGCTCCACCTCGAGCTCGCCCGAGAGGAACTGTCGCTCGAACTCTTTGTTCTCGCCGACGTAGCTCGAGACCATCTTCTTGATCTGCTTGTTCTTCAGCAGGATCCCGAGGCCGAAGTCGTCGACGCCACAGTTGTTCGAGACGAACGTGAGGCCCTTGGGGCCGCCGTCTGCCTGGAAGCGCTCCGCGAGCGCCGCGATCGCGAGCTCGGGGATGCCGCAGAGACCGAAGCCGCCCGCGGCGATCGTCGCGCCGTCGGGGATGTCGCGCACCGCGTCGCGGGCGCTCGCGAGGACCTTGTCCATGCGCGCCGTCCTATCATCGCGCAGCGACGGTTCGCAACGCGTCGCTCACTCCAGCTCGATCACGATCTTGGTGGGGTCCTGCGGGTGCACGCGGATCGGCACCGTCGCGCCGGGGACGAGCTGCACCTGGAGGTGGAGCGGCAGGAGCATCTGCGTGCTCGCCTCGCGCTGGCCTTGCGGCGTCGCGTAGCTCACGTCGACCTTCATCAGCGGCACGCGGTTGATGCGCGTGCCCGTGCTGCTGAGCGCGCGGACCTGACCCTGCGCGGAGATGCCGTGCTGCCTCAGCCACGCGGCCTCGCGGCTCCTCGTGATCAGCTTGTAGCCGATCACACCCACGATCCCGACCGGCAGGATCGTCGTCACGCCGATGATGAAGCACACGAAGATCTCGGTGCCGCCGATCGCGAGGCCTGCGAGCATGCCCTCGCCCGGCTGCCCCGACGCGCCCATGCCGAGGGGGATCGCGGCCATCGGGATCATCGTCACGAGACCGATCACGACCGTGAGCAGCACCGAGCCCACGCCCGCGATGATCATGATCATGCCCGCCGAGCCGCCCGCGCGCGCCGAGGCGCTCTGCGCCGCGACGACCGAGTGGGCCTGCATGGCCTGCGGCAGGCTGCCCGCACAGAGGTGCAGGCTCGGGTACACGCGGACGAAGTGCTCCATCGCCTGGCGTCCGAACGCGTTCGACTTCGCCATGCGCGCGCGCAGCACGGCGACCGCGCCGTTCATGTCCCCGAGGCGCTCGAGCGCGTTGGCGCGCACGACGGCCGCCACCTCGTCGAGGCCGTCGGCGATGGGGATCTCGTCGTTCTGTCGGCCGAGCGTCGCGAGCACCGTCTGGTAGTCCGAGCGCGCCGTGTCGATGAGCGCGCGCGCCACGCGGTAGTCCGAGTCGCTGCGCAGATCGTCGGAGCGCGGGTCGCAGCCCGAGAGCCACTGCTCGGCGGACGCTTGATCGCCCTCGCGCACTGCGTTGCGCGCGAGCATGGCGCGAAGGCAGTTCTGGTGACGCTGGAGCACCACCACGTCGAGCGCTGTCTCGAAGAGCGCGCGCACGCGCTCGAAGTCCCCCTTCACGGCGAGCGTCTGGCCCACCAGCACCGCGAGGTAGTAGACGCGCTCCGAGGCATCGGGGCTGTGCGTCGCCTTCACCTCGCGACGCGTGGCCTGGAAGACGTCGAAGGCCTCGGTGAGCTTGTAGTCGGGCACGCCATTGCCCGCGACGAGCGAGGCGAGGCTCGGTGGCGGCATCATCGGCACGCCGTCCTGCATCCGCAGGCGCCCGAGCCGCTCGGGCTCCGAGAGGCTCTGCACGCGCGCTGCCTCGAAACGATCGAGGCGCGGCCGCACGGCGTTGGTGGCCTTGCAGTAGTTGCACTCGATCGCGCCGCCCTGCACGGCCGTCTGGAGCGGGCCGCCGCAGTTCTCGCAGAAGAGAACGCGCACCTGCGTGGTGAACATCGTCTTCGCCATGACTCTCCCTCGCTGTAGCGGCGGTGTGCCCCTCACCGCGTGGCGCGGCGTGATGCGCAGCGACTCTGGCCGATCACGGCTTGTTCGTGAAGCTGTACTTCACGAAGTCTCGGTAGAAGCGGGGCGGGTGGGGATCGGGCTTGCCCTGCAAGCGTCGACGCAGGCGGAACGTCGCGTTGGTCAGCGCGAACGCGACGTTGGTCGCCGCGAGGTACGCCTCGCCGTGGTTCTTGCGGAAGTAGTGCGCGCGCGAGTCGAGCCAGTACCCGGGGATGCGCTTCCACTTCTTCATGCCCGTGGAGGCCGAGCCCACGTGCGCGACCTTGCTCTCGACGACGTAGTAGGTCGGCCAGCCCGCGAGGTGCGCGCGCCGGCAGAGATCGGTCTCCTCGAAGTAGAGGAAGAAGGTCTCGTCGAAGAGCCCGATGTCCTCGAGGACCTTCTTGCGGATCATCACGCTCGCGCCTGCGAGCCAGTCGACGCGGCGGGTCTCGCTCGGCATCGGGACGATCGGGACCTTCTTCTGCGCGAGCAGCTTCGAGACGACCCCGAGCGCGAGGCCCGACTCGATCTCGCTCCACACCGAAGGGAATCGGAACGCCGTCTCGTGCGGCACACCATCGGTGCCGTGGATCGCGCTGCCTGCGAGCCCCGCCTCGGGGTGCGCCTCGAGGAACGCGAGCAGCACGTCGATCGCGTCGTCTTCGGGGAACGCGTCGGAGTTGAGGATGTAGACGAAGTCGGGCGGATCGGCCGACGCCATCGCATCGCGGATGGCGACGTTGTTCCCCGCGCCAAAGCCTCCGTTCACGGGGCTCGCGAGCACGCGCACCCGCTCCGGATCGTAGCCCGCGTCGAGCACACCGCGCCGCAGCACCTCGAGGCTGTCGTCGCCCGAGTCGTTGTCCACCACGTCGATGCGCGCCGAAGGGATGCGTGCGATCGCGCGGTGCGCCGACGCGACGGCCTCGAGCGTCATCGGTGCCGTGCGGAAGTTGAGGACGACGACCTGGAGCTTCATGCCCTTCCGAAGCTCGGGGATCGTCGCTCGAGGAACGCCTGCATGCCTTCCTTCTGATCCTCGGTCTCGAAGCAGCCCGCGAAGCCCTCGATCTCGAGCACGTTCGCGTCCTTGAGGAGACGTCCCTCGCCCTCGCGCATCACCTTCTTGGCCTCGGCGACGGCCAGCGGTCCCATCGACGCGATCGTCTTGGCCGTCGCGCGCGCCGCGTCCATGAGCTGATCGGCCGCGAAGACCTTGTTCACCAGGCCGATGCGGTGCGCCTCTTCGGCGCCGATCATCGCCCCGGTCATCACGAGCTCGCGCGCCATCGCGTTGCCCACGCGACGAAGCAAGCGCTGCGTGCCGCCGAAGCCGGGGATGACGCCGAGCTTCACCTCGGGCTGACCGAACTTGGCC
Source organism: Deltaproteobacteria bacterium (assembly GCA_017303575.1). Lineage (GTDB taxonomy): Bacteria > Myxococcota_A > Polyangia > Polyangiales > Sandaracinaceae > JAFLCL01. The sequence continues at coordinate 4,127 of JAFLCL010000315.1, read as the reverse complement.
TTCTCGCTCGCGTAGATGAAGTCGCACGCGAGGGCGAGCTCGCAGCCACCGCCGAGCGCGAAGCCGTTGACCGCTGCGATCACGGGGATGGGAAGGGCCTCGAGCGCGTCGAGCGCGGCGTGGCCTGCGCGCGCGAACGCACGTGCGTCCTCGAGCCGCATGTCGCGCATCTCGGCGATGTCGGCGCCCGCGACGAACGACTTGTCGCCCGCGCCGGTGACGACGAGCACGTGCACGCCGGGGCGGTGCCAGACCTCTTCCGCCGCCGCGGTGATCTCCGCGATCACCTGACGGTTGAGGGCGTTGAGCTTGTCGGGGCGGTGGATCGTGAGGACCGAGATCGGCCCTTCGTGATCGAGCTTGGTGACGAGGCGTTCGGTGGTCATCGCGCGCTCACTTCGCGTCGTAGCGGTAGAAGCCACGGCCCGTCTTGCGACCGAGCCACCCAGCGTCGACGTACTGCTTGAGGATGGGCGCCGCGCGGTACTTGTCGTCGCCGAGGTCGCGGTGGAGCACGTCCGCGATGAAGAGGCAGGTGTCGAGCCCGATCAGATCGGCGAGCGCGAGCGGCCCGAGCGGATGGTTGAGGCCGAGCTTGGCGCCGTTGTCGATGTCTTCCGGCGTGCCGATGCCCTCTTGGAGGACGAAGCACGCCTCGTTGAGGAACGGGATCAGCATGCGGTTCACGATGAAGCCCGGCATGTCCTTGCTGACCACGACGGTCTTGCCCATGCGCTCGGCGAGCGCGCGTGTCGCGGCGAACGTCTCGTCGCTCGTCTGGAGCGCGCGGATGAGCTCCACGAGCTTCATCACCGGGACGGGGTTCATGAAGTGCATGCCCACGACGAGCTCGGGGCGCTTGGTCGCGGCGGCGAGCTTGGTGAGCGAGATGCTCGACGTGTTGCTCGCGAGGATCGCGCCGGGCTTCATGGCCTCGTCGGCGGCTGCGAAGATCTTCTTCTTGAGCTCGACGTTCTCCGTCGCCGCCTCGACGACGATGTCGCACTCCTTCAGCGCGGCGTAGTCGCCCGCGGGCACGAGGCGCGCGAGCGCGGCGTCGGCCTCGTCCTTCGCGAGCTTGCCCTTCTCGACGGCCTTGCCGAGCTGCTTGGCGATCGAGGCCTTGCCCTTGTCCGCGAGCTCGAGCTTCGCGTCGAGCAGGCGCACCTCGATGCCACTCTGCGCTGCGACCTGCGCGATGCCCTGGCCCATCTGGCCTGCTCCGATCACACCGAAGATCCGGATCTCGCTCACGTGCACCTCTCCCTCGTCGACTCGGCGGGCGGGACTACCGCCGAGGCCCGGTCATTTCAAGCGGGCCTTTCGGGGCGGCGGATCGAGCGGCCCTTTCCACCCCGCGGGAATCGTGAGACGAAATCGCCCGAGGTGCTCATGGTCACGCGTCGTCGTTCTCTCGTGTGGAGCTCGTCGCTCTTGTTCGCGGCGGTGAGCGCCGGCTGCGGGGGCCCCGAGCCAGTGCTCGACGCGGGCGTCGATGCCCCCGTGTTCAACGACGACGCGCCGCACGATGCCGGCGTCGATGCCGCGCGAGACGCTGCGCCCGAAGGCCCCCTCGTGCCGGCTCAGATCTGTCCGGGCCCCGGGTGCGAGACCAACGAGGGCATGCTCGAGGTCGGCGCGAGCGCTGTCACGATCACGCCCGAGCCCGGCACCTACGACATCGTGCTCGGTCCCGACGGAATGCCCGACGACGACTCCGACTACGAGCCCGCGAGCGACGGCGACTCGATCGAGGACACCAACGGCAACGGCCGCGACGACGCAGCGTGGATGGCGGGCTTCGGCATGGGCCGCGGCGCGATCGGGGCGCACAACGATCAGTGGGCGCGCGCGATCGCGCTGCGCTCGGGCGACACGACCATCGTGCTCTGCGTGATCGACACCGTCGGCTACATGATCAACCAGATGGACCTCGTGCGCGCGATGGTCCCCGCCGAGCTCGGCGTCGACTACGTGTTCATGGCCGCGACGCACGTGCACGAGGCGCGCGACACCATCGGCATCTGGGGCGCCGACATCTCGTCGTCGGGCCTCGATCCCGACTACATGCGCTTCGTGCGTGAGCGCTCGGCGCAAGCGATCGAAGAGGCCGTCGAGCGCCTCGAGCCCGCGACCGTCGAGATGGTGTCGTTCCGCCTGAGCGAGGTGGATCTCGACCCGACGATGGACGGCATCCAGCCCGAGATCCGTCGCTTCCTCGGCGACAACCGCGACCCGTTCGTCCTCGACGATCAGATCCGCATGATGCGCTTCGTGCGCGCGGACGGGATGGACGCGCCGGGCACGCCGGCCACGCCCGACGCCAGCGGATCACGCGCGGCGGCGGGGCCGAGCACCTCGACCATCGCGACGTTGATCAACTTCGCAGCGCACCCCGAGTACGAGGGCTCGAACCAGCGCGAGCTCTCGAGCGACATCGGTCACTGGGTGCGCACGACGATCGAGACGGGCGGCGACGGCCCCGACGCGGACACCGATCCCGAGGTCGCGGGCGTGGGCGGCATCGCCGTGTTCTGGAACGGTGCCCTCGGCAGTCAGATCGGACCGAACGAGCTCCTGCTCCGCGACTGGGAGGGCGCCGAGGTCCCCGAGGATCAGCAGGTCACCTCGCAGCACGTCGGCTCCTCGCTCGGCTACTGGGCGCTCCGCGCGTTGGTCGAGGACGATGCGGTGCCCGCGCGTCGCACCGAGCTCGATGGCTCCATGGTCCCGATCTCGTTCCGCCGCGCGCGCTTCTTCGTGCGCATCCAGAACACCGCCTACCACATCGCCTTCCGCAGCAACCTCTTCGATCGCGAGGTCTACAACTACGACGAGGGGCGGCCGATCAGCTTCCCACGCAACTCGAACATCCCAGAGGCGGAGACCGAGCTCGCGGTGATCCGCATCGGTCCTGCGCAGCTCTTCACGATGCCGGGCGAGCTCGATCCGATGCTCTTCGTGGGCACGCGCGGCGATCGCGCGTACACGCCGCCGAGCTACCACGGAGGGATGCCCGTGCCGGACGGGCTCGAGAACCCGCCGGTGATCCCCGCCGAGGAGATCCCGCACGTGCTCCAGCTCCGCGACGACGACGTCGAGGCCGACGACGTGTGGCTGCTCGGCCTCACGAACGACTTCCTCGGCTACTTCGTGCCCGAGTTCGACTACCAGCTGAACACGAGCGTTCCCTTCCTCGCGGAGGCGCCGGGCCAGCACTACGAGGAGACCAACTCGATCGGTCCCGAGGGCTGGCCGCGCCTGTGGAGCAAGCTCGTCGAGCTCGTCGGCTTCGAGCCCTGATCGGGGCTCTACCAGCCGCGCGCGGCGAGGCGTCGCGGCGGCTTGAGGTTGCGGAACCGCGCGTCTTCTTCGCGCCTCGAGCGCGCGCGCGACGCGAACGCCACAGCTTCACCGCGGATCGCTTCCTCGATCTCGGCCACCGAGAGGTAGAGCGCGTCCTCGGGGTGCTCGAGGATGCCTTCGTCGACGAGCCGCGCACCGGCCTCGCACGCACACGCGCGCAGGCGCAAGAGCGCGAGCGCGCCCGCATCCGCGATCTCTCCCTTCGCGGTCGCGAGCCGATCGAAGAGCGAGAGCAGCCCTCGCACGAGCCCTTGCCGCGCGGGTGAGGTCACGCCCCGCGGCGCGAGCGCCAGCACCGCGTCGTGGGCACGCTTGCGTCGCTCTTCGGCGTCGTCGCTGCGCGCGAGCAGGTCTGCCGCGATCGCCAGCGTCGCGTGCGAGCTGCCGTAGGGCAGGGGTCGCACATCGAGGCCGAGCGGACGCAGGTCGGCCAAGCTCGTGCGAAGCGCGTCGGCGCTCTCGATCATCCGCGCGGGCAGCGTGCCGTGCGCCAGGGCCTCGAGCTGGGCCGGGTCATTGCCGCAGGCCGCGATCGCCTCGCGACCGAAGCGCGCCAGCTCCTCTTCGCGCCGTCGACGATCGTCGGGGGCGCGCACAGCGACCAGATCGGTCACCACGTCGTCGGGGATCGCGCCGATCGCATCGCGCAGCACGTCGAGCGCTGCGCCCGTCGCGCCGCGCGCGCGATCGAGCCAGCGCTGCGCGTCGGCCACCAGATCGCGTCGCACACGAAGCGCTCGGCCGAGCGAGCTGACCGGCAG
>JAFLCL010000314.1 GCA_017303575.1 Deltaproteobacteria bacterium | reverse complement strand
GCATGCGCGCATGGCCGTCGCGCGAGGCGGTGGTGCGCAGGCGCTGGCCCTGCTCGCGGACGTGCTGGCGTTCGAGGCCGAAGGCACGGCGCCCATGCTCGAGGGGCCCGCGCGTGATCGTCGCGAGTCCGAGGCCTCCGAGGCCCTCCTCGCCGCCGCCACCGCGACGGGCGATCCCGAGATCTTCGTGCGCGCGACGCGCTTCGTGCCCTTGCGCCTCTCGTCGGGCAGCGACGGTCCGCGCGAGATCGATCGCGTCGCCGATGCCGCCGATCGCGCAGTGCCGGGTCTGGCGAGCACCAAGGCACTGCGCGCCTGGTCGCAGATCTTGCGGCAGCAGCTCGACGCGGCGCGCGCGCTGTTGGTCGAGCCGCTCACCGAGCCACGCGCGCTGCTCGCGGCGGCGCGCCTGGCCCTGATCGATCGGACGCCGGGCGTGACGCTCGCGCTGCTCGATCGCGCGGAGGCCGAGGGCATGGGCCTCGCGCACCGAGGTGATGCGCGGCTCGCGAGCGAGCTCCGACGCGACGCGCTCCGCGCGCTGTGGCGCGGGCCGGACGGCGAGGTGGATCTGGCCGCGGCGATCGATGGTGTCGTCGCGTTCGCGCGCGAGCGCGGCCTGGCCGAGGGCGAGCGTCGAGGGCTCTCGCTGCGCGACGAGCTCGATCGGCCGCTCCTGCTCGCGATCCTCGGCGAGTTCAACGCAGGCAAGAGCACGCTCGTGAACGCGTTCCTCGGCGCCGACGTCGCCCCCACCGGGATCCTCCCCACGACCGCCACGCTCAACGTGCTGCGAGGGGGTGCAGAGCGTCTCGTGCGTGTGGTGCGCAAGGACGGCACCACGCGCGAGGGCGAGCACGCTGCGCTGCGAGGCCTCCTCGCAGAAGCGGAAGAAGAAGGCGCGATCGTGGATCGCGTCGAGATCACGCTGCCCTCGGAGCTGCTCGAGCGCGTGTGGATCCTCGACACGCCGGGCTCGAACGCGCCCAACCCCGAGCACGAAGCGCTCGCTCAGGAGGCGCTGCGCCGGGCCGACGTCGCGCTGTGGGTGTTCGACGCGGGGCAGGCGGGCAAGGCCACCGAGGGCAAGATCCTCGCAGGCATCCGCGCGAGCAAGCGCGAGGTGATCGCCGCGCTCAACAAGGTCGATCGCCTCAAGCCCGAAGAGCTCACGCGCGTGATGGACACGCTCGTCACCTCGATGCCCGAGCTCGGAGGGCTGCCGGTGCCGCTGTCCGCGCGTGCGGCGCTCAAGGCGCGTCTGGCCGCGGACGACGCGGCGTATGGCGCCAGCGGCTTCCCTGCGCTGCTCGAGCGCCTCGAGCGCGACGTGTTCGCGCGCGCCCGTCCGCTCAAGCGTCGGGCGTGCGCGGGGCGTCTCTTCGCGTTGATCGACGACGCGCTCGCGACGGAGCCGGACGCGCTCGCGATCCATCGACGCGGCGCGGAGGACGCACGCACAGCAGCACGTGCGCTGCGCGAGGTGAGCGGCCGGCTCACCCCCGAGCTCGATCGCGCCCTCGACGAGATGGACGCGGGACAGAGCACGGCGATCGTCGAGGCCGCCCGCGAGGTGCTCTCGTTCGTGCGGCCGCGCAGCGGTCGTTTCGGCACGCACGACGCCGATCCCGAGGATCGTGCGTTCCTCACGGAGCTCCTCGTGGGGCGCTTCGATCAGCTCAGTGATCGTGTGGCGACGCGCCTCGCGAGCGCGCTCGCCGAGCGCATCCTCGTCGCATCGAGCGCGCTCGCGCACGATGCCTGGCCCGCGCTCGTGCGCTCGCGCGTGGACGCCTCGGTGGGCGCGCCCTTCGCGCACTTCGCGGGCTACCAAGCGGGCCTCCTCGAGGCCGGCGCAGTGCGACGCTTCTTCGACGACGTTCTGCCGACGCTCACGCTCTCCGAGGCACCGGTCGCCGATGCGCTCGCGTCGCTGCGTGCCTCGCCGCGCGACGTGCTCCGACCTCAGCTCGAGGCGAGCCTCGAGGCGCTGCTCGAGTCCCTGGCGCGCGAGCTCGAGGGCCGCGCGGCCCAGGCGACACGGGACGAAGCGGCCCTGCGATCGCGCACCTACGATCCTCTCCGTGCCTTGCGGGACGTGCTCTCGGAGCTCGTGACGTGAGGGTCGTGCGTCGTTCCGGCCCCCGACGCGCAGCTCCTGCACGAGGTGCGATGGCGTTTTGCGCGTGGCGCGTGAGGTAGTCGTTTCCTCACCCCGCCGGCCGGAGTATCCTGACGCTCCGGCTGCTGGCACCCGAGGTGCATAGCCCCCGCGCCCGGCCTCGCGCGCCCAGCCTCCGGTTCCGAGACTCGATGGAGATCAAACAACAGCTCAGGCAGTCCCAGCAGCTCGTGATGACGCCGCAGCTCCAGCAGGCGATCAAGCTGCTGCAGATGTCGCGGATGGAGCTCGTGGACATGGTCCGCGACGAGCTGATGGAGAACCCGGTCCTCGAGGACCAAGCCGAGATCGGCGAGGTGAGCCCGCGGGTCGCGGAGATCCCGCAGCAGGCGTCGCAGGAGTCGCGCTCGATCGAGCAGGCCGTGGCGCTCGACGATCGTGCGAGCGAGAAGTCGGTCGCCGGCGAAGAGAAGAAGGTCCAGGAGATCGACTGGGAGCGCTACCTCGAGAACCACTCGATGCAGGCGCCGATGCCTTCGTCGGGCCGCATGTCGGACGAGGATCTTCCGGGCGTCGAGGCGACGCTGACCAAGCGCGAGGATCTCGCCGAGCACATCGCCTGGCAGGTTCGCCTCTCGGATCTCTCCGAGAACGAGCTGATCTTTGCCGCCTTGGTCGTGGGCAACCTCGACGACAACGGGTACCTGAAGCTCGAGGACACTCCCCTCGAAGAGGTCGTTCCCAAGCTCGCCGCCGAGGCGGAGCTCGACGCCGAGGACGCCGAGGAGGTCCTCAAGATCATCCAGCGGATGGACCCGGTAGGCGTCGCATCCCGTGATCTTCGCGAGTGCCTGATGGTGCAGGCGGACGTGCAGGAGCTCGACCCGCTCGTGATCGCGGTGCTCGACAAGCACCTCTCGAACCTCGAGAAGAAGAACTACGCGGCGATCGCGCGGGATCTCAAGGTCGAGGTCGAGGAGATCTACGACGTCGCGCAGGCGATCGCGGAGCTCGAGCCGCGCCCGGGGCGCGACTACGTGAGTGAAGACCCGCGCTACATCGTCCCCGACGTGTACGTGTCGAAGGTGGGCGAGGGCTACGTCGTCAGCGCGAACGACGACGGCATGCCGCGCCTCAAGATCAGCGGCTTCTACCGCGCGGCGATGGCCGGCGATCCGAAGGCCAAGGAGTACATCCAGACGAAGCTGCGCTCGGCGCAGTGGCTGATCCGCTCGATCGATCAGCGTCGCAAGACGATCGTCCGCGTGACCGAGTGCATCGTCGAGAAGCAGAAGGACTTCTTCGACTTCGGCATCGAGCACCTCAAGCCGATGATCCTCCGCGACGTCGCGGAGACCGTCGGCATGCACGAGAGCACCATCTCGCGCGTCACGTCCAACAAGTACGTGGCCACCCCGCGCGGCGTGCTGGAGCTCAAGTTCTTCTTCAACTCGGCGATTCGCCGCGAGTCCCAGGAGGACATCGCGTCGGAGAGCGTGAAGCAGGCGATCAAGAAGATCATCGGAGAGGAGGACACACGGAATCCTCACAGCGACCAGAAGATCGTCGAGATCCTGGCGCAGGGGGACATCATCATCGCGCGCCGCACCGTGGCGAAGTACCGCGAGATGCTCGGCATCCTCAGCTCGGCGCAGCGCAAGAAGTATTTCTGAACGTCGTGTCGCGCCCGAGAGGCGCGGACGGACAATCATTCCCCGCACAGCCCGGGAAGGGTGTGTGCAGCTCGTCGGTTTCCCACTGCGTGCCGCGGTGTCGATCGATGGAGCACGCGAGGAGGTAGCGATGGAGGTCTCGTTCACGTTCCGCAACGTCGAGTCATCGGAAGCGATGAAGAACTACGCCAAGGAGAAGCTCACGCGTCTCCAGAAGTACGTTCGCAGCCCGCTCCATGCCGATGTCATCTTCTCGCACGAGCGGCATCTGCACCGCGTCGAGATCGCGGTGGGTGGTGACGGTCATCGCTACGGAGGCACGCACGAGTCGGGCGACATGTACGCGTCGATCGATCTCGTGTTCGACAAGATCGATCGCCAGCTCCGCGACGCGAAGGACTCGGCCGCGACGGATCGCCGCAAGGGCACCGGTGGCGTGACGCAGCTGAGCGGAAAGCACGGCGGCGGAAACGAGTACTGAGAGAGGGAGAAAGAACCCGCTTCGAGTCGGGCCGCGGCGGAGGGGGGGCTGCTGCGCAGTCCCCACCGGGTGGCGCCCCAACCAATCCTGCGACCGAGAGCGATTCTTTCTCGGTCTCTGAGTCCCTGGGTCGAGGGACCTCTGCCCGTCGAGCTCTGTCGGGTCTGCCGAGCTCGCTTCCATCGGTCGCTTCACCCACAAGCTCTCTCGCGATGCGTCTTCAGGACATCCTCGACGTCGATCGGATCGACGCCGACTTCACCGCCACGAGCAAGCACGCTGCCCTGGCCGCCCTCGCAGAGCTCCTCTGCGAAGGCGCCGCGGCGGCGGGCTTCGGCGCGTCCATCGACGACGTGCGGCGCGTGCTCGAGGCGCGCGAGGCGCTGCAGAGCACCGGCGTGGGCAGCGGCGTGGCGATCCCGCACGGGCGTGTGGGCGGGCTCGACCGATTCGTCGGCGCGCTCGCGATCCATCGCGCCGGCGTGGACTTCGAGGCGATCGATGGTCGCCCCGTGTCGATCTTGTTCGCCGTGATCGGCCCCGAGCGCGCGGCGGGCGAGCACCTCAAGTGTCTGGCGCGCATCGGGCGTCTCCTGCGCGACGACGCTGTGCGCGAGCGGCTGCAGCGCGCGACGAGCCCCGAGGATGCGCTCTCGATCGTGCGCGAGGTCGACGGTTAGTCAGCGCGCGCCGAGGAGCCGCCCGATCGTCGGCGCGAAGTAGCGACGCGGGACCGCGCGGTGACCCGTGCGAGCGCGCACCAGCACCACGCGTCCGGGGGCGACATCGTTCTCGGTGCTGCGGTCGGCCGCGAGCAGACGATCTCCCAGCGCGCGACGGAAGCGCTGCGCGAGCTCGAGCGCGCGCCGCGAGGGCGTGCCCGAGACGGTGTGGAACGCGACGAGTGAGCGCTGCGGATCGGCGGCCGCCCAGCCGCCGAAGACGCCGACGCCGGAGTACATCGCGTCGAAGAGGACGACGTGGCGGAGCACGTCGTCGAGGCCGCCGTGTCTGAGCACGGCGATGCTCGCCTCGAAGCCAGCCGAGTGTGCGGTGAGCGTCACGCTGCGGACGCGCGGCGTGGCGATGCCGCGCGCGGCCGCCACGCGGGCGATCGTCTCGTCGATCAGGCGACGCGCCTCGCCCCCGCGCGAGAGGCGGCCGGGCGATCCGTCGCGCGTGTCGAACGCGAGCTGAGGCACGACGAGCCACGCGCCGGTTCGGCTCTCTGCCAGCGCGCCCGCGAGATCCCAGCCCTCCTGAGTGGCCGCGCGGGGGCGACAGCGCGTCGGGCCCGCGACGACGAGCACCTCGGCGCAGCCCTCGTAGCCGTGCAGGTGCACGACCACGTCGATCGCGTCGTTCGTCGTCCTCGGGGAGGCGACGACCACCTGCGGGGCGCCCTCGACCGCCGGAAACGCCGAGTGCGCGAGGCCGTCGAGTCGTGTGATGACGAGGCCGTCCGCTTGGGCGTGGCTCGTCGTCGTCCGCGTGATCGAGATGACGAGCGCGAGCGCGAGGAGCGCGAGGATGGATGGGGCGAGCGGAAGGAGGCGTCGCCAGGCGATCACGCGCTCACGACGCGCAAGAGGCCCTCGAGGCGCTGGAGCTGGAAGCGCTGCGCGACGGTGAGCTCGTCGGCGCGTTGCTGGAGGCGCGCGAGGTAGCGACGCACTGCGGCGACGTTCGCGTAGCGCGTCCGCCGCACCACCTCGTGCAGCTTCTCGATGTCGGGCGCCGTCATCAGCGTTCCGGTCGCGGCGTGGATCTCGAACGTCCAGTCGAGCCACGTCGGCTTCTTCGTTCCCTCGGCGATGCGGAGGGCGAACGTCGTGGCCTCGGCCAGCGCACCCGTGGCGATGGTCTCTCCGCGCTGCGCGCGCGCCAGCAGATCGACGAACGCGCGCGAGAGCACGCGCTCCGCTTCGTCGTAGCGGCCCATGGCCATCGCCTTGGTCGCCAGGCTCGCGAGCAGCGAGCCGACGACGGTGGGCTCGTCCTCGAGCGGCTGCGTGAGCGTGTTCATGTCGAGCGCCGAGCCGCCGACGAGCGTCTGGTGGTTGCGCGACGAGATCCCCGCGCCGCACCTCGGGCAGCGGCCCTGCAACGGCACCACGAGCGCGCCGCAGGCGTCGCACCGCACGGCGTTCTCGTCGCCCACCTCGACCACGACGAGGTCGTGCGCGCCGACGGTGACCCGATCGAGGTGCACGATGCGCCGGGTGCCTTCGATCTTCAGGCCGTTCACGAGCACGCCGTTGCGACTGCCGAGATCCTCCACGTAGAGCCCGTCTCCGCGCGCCTCGATCGAGGCGTGCCTTCGCGACACCAGTGCGTCGTCGAGCGCCAGACTGCACGCCGAGCTCCGACCGACGACGAAGGCGCCCGAAGGCGGAAGCTCGAGGTCGGAGCCTTGGTACCGGAGACGGAAGCGCGGCACGGCGGGCAGAGCCTGCCACATCCGTCGGCTGAGACACCATCGCTCCCCGCGTCCGTCGGGAAGCTGGGCGTTTCCGAGCACGTGAGTCCGCGCCGTTCTCAGGCTTCTTCGGTGCTACACACGGCGCCATGTCTTCGTGGAGCACGTCGGTCGAGAACCTCTGGCTCTGGGGCGCCGTGCCTGCGCTCGCGCTCGCGGGGGTGGTGCTCCTCGCGCTCTTGCGCTTCGCGCCGTTCACGCGATTGCCGGAGGCGCTCCGCGCTGTTCGCGCGCCCGCCGCAGGCGCTGGCAGCCCGCCGGTCACCGGCGTGTTCCTCGGCGCGGCAGCGTCGCTCGGGGCAGGCGCGGCAGTGGCAGGCGCCACGGCGGTGGCGCTCGGCGGCGCAGGATCGCTCGCGTGGCTCTGGCTCTTCGGCATCGTGCTCGCTCCGCTGCGGGTGGCCGACGTGCTGCTCTCGCGCACGAGCCCGCCCGGCCGCGCGAAGGGAGAGCCTGCCGGTCACCTCGTCGGACGTCTCGAGGCGGACGCGAGCCCTGCGATGCGCGGTCTCGGCGTCGCGCTGCTCGTCGCGATCGTCCTCGCGGGCACTGTGGGCGTGCTCGCGGTGCACGGCGGTGCGGTGCGTGACGTGTCGGAGGCGGCGCTGCCCGGCAGCGGGCTGGGTCTGGGCGTCGGCGTCGCCGTCGTCGGCGGAGGCATCGCGCTCTTCGGTCGCGACAAGGCGTGGCTCGGCTGGCTCGCAGGCGGCGCGGTGGTCGCGCTGCTCTTGCTCGCGTTCGTCGCGTGCCTCGTCGATCCTTCGCGCGCGGGCGCCTCGCTGTTTCGCGCGATCGAGGATGCGATCTCGGGCGCCTCGGCCTCCGGCGCGTTCTCGGGCGCGCTCTCGGCGGAGGTCGCGCTGGCCGCCTTCACGTTCGTGCTGCCGCCGCTCGTGCTCACGCTCGGGACCGACGGTGCGCTCCATGCCGAGACCCGCGGCAACACCAAGGCGGTCGCGTCCGTCGCGCTCCTCTCGACGCTCGCGCACGTGGTCGTCGCGACGGTCGTGGGCCTCTCGCTCCTCGCGACCGGCGCCTTCGCGCGGCGCGTCGACGGCGAGCGACGCCTCGACGAGACGACGTTCGTCGACGCCCCGTTCGACACCGCGAGCCAGCGCCTCGAGTCCGAGCGCCTGTGGACGGGCTACCTGCGCATCCTCGAAGGCCGCCCGCAGGCCGAGCCGTTCGAGGGCGCGACCGAGCGCGGCATGATCGACGACACGCGCTTCGTCCTCCCCAACGGCGATCAGGGCAACTTCGCGCTGCGCGTGCGCCGCGGCCGTGCGGTGCTGATGCTCGTTCCCGACGACGCGGGCGCGCTGCAGCAGGCCGATCCTTCGCGCCTGCGCGAGGTGCGCGTGACGGGTCGCATGCTGCCGCGGAGCGGAACGCTGCTCGTGGCGGCGATGACGCGCGTCGGTGGCGATGTGGTGGTGCGGCTCGCGCTCGCGATCCTGCTCGTGCTCTGCGCTGTGGGCGCCGGCGCGTTCGGGATCGCGCTCGCCCGCATGCTCGAGCGTCGGCTCGGCAAGAACCCCGCGCGCGGCGTGGCGCTCGCGCCTGCCGCTGCCATCGCCCTCGCGTGCGTGCTGGGTGCCAACCCCTCGACGCTGCCGGCGTTGTCGGCGCTCGGGCTGGCGGCGGCGGCGTTGGTCGCCATCGTCAGCGCAGTCGCGCTGCTCGCGAAGGCGGTCGAGGCGTCTCGCCTCTGAGCGTCAGCTCGCCGCGGCTCTCACGAACGTGAGCGCCTCTTGCTCGTCGCTCGTGATGATCTCTTGCGCGGTGGTGTCCGACTCCATCGAGGTGCGCTTCTGTTGAAGCGCGATCGTGGGGCTGTCGACGAGCACCGCGCGGCGCTTGAACGTGGGCATCGCGGCGCCCGCGCGCTTGATGTCCGTGAAGAGGTTGGCAGCCTCGCGATCGAGCGGCGAGAGGCCGCGCAGATCCGCGAGCACGCCGAAGCCGAGGCCTCCCGTGGCCGCGAGCGCGTGGGCGTGCGCTCGCATGATCTGGCGCAGGTTCGCCGACGACACCTGCGCCTTGAGGCGTAGCGTCAGCACCTGCGAAGCCGGATCGAATTCCACGAACCACATGTCTGTCTCACTCGGGAGCGTAGCGGGGACGGCCGTGCCGGACCGAAACGAAAACGGCCCTGCTCTCGCAGGGCCGTTCGCGTCAGAACGCGTCTCGGATCACTGGCACGCGGCAGGCACCGCGATCGACATCGCCGCGAGGCCGGTGCGGTAGCCATCGATCGCCGACTGACAGCCGGGCTCGGCGGCTGCCCCTGCGGCACCCATCTGGCCGTAGGAGGCACACGCCTGGCGGACTGAGTCCATCGAGCCGGCCATCGCCTGGGCCGCGATGTTGCCCTGCGCGTTGGTGATCGCATCGACGTAGGCCGTGCAGCAATCGCCTGCGCGACCGCACACGCCACCCGCGCCGCCTGCGGCCGGCGCAGTGCCGCCCGCAGCCGGAGCCGTGCCGCCTGCCGCTGCCTGCTGGGCTGCGGCTTGCTGGGCCGCCGCCTGCTGCTGTGCCGCCGCTGCCTGCGCCAGCGCATCGGCCTGCGCCTGCTGCGCAGCGCCTTCGACCGCGCTGGCTGCGCACATGTTGCACGCGTAGCAGCCGCCCCAGAGGAGGCAGCTGAGGAGGAACATCACGCCGCAGCCGATGCCGACGTACTTGAGCCACGGGGTGCCGCCACCGCCATCGCCACCGCCGCCCATCGCCGCTGCGGCCGCAGGCGCGCCGC
>JAFLCL010000313.1 GCA_017303575.1 Deltaproteobacteria bacterium | reverse complement strand
AGCGGGGCGCCCGCGACGAGCACGACAGCGCCGCCTCCCACCGTGCCGCCTGCGGGCGTCACCACCGATCCACCGCCCGATCCCGCGCCCGAGGCGGACGAGCCACCGCGTCGTCGACGACGCACGGCCCCCTGAGCGCGCATCGATGCTGCCCATCGTCTACGAGCTGCACCTCTTCGGCACCACGCGGCCCATCGGCGGCTACGGCCTCATGGTCTCGCTCGGCGTGATCGCGACGGGCTTTCTCTCCGCGCGCGCCGCGCACCACGCGAAGGAAGACTGGGGCGGCGTGATCGCGGCGATCGGCTACGCGACGATCCCCTCGTTCCTCACCGCGGGCGCGCTCTACTACCTCGTCGAGTTCGTGCGCTCGGGCTTCAGCATTGAGCAGGCGATCGCACACGGGCCGGGGCTCGTCTTCTACGGCGCGGTGCCGGGCGCTGCGATCGGCAGCTACGTCGCGGCGAAGTGGCTGCGCGTGCCGTGGTGGAAGATGGTCGATCTCTCGGTGCCCGCGATCGCGGTGGGTCATGCGCTCGGACGCATGGGCTGTCTGCTCGGGGGCTGCTGCTTCGGCGCGGAGTGGCATGGGCCCTGGGCCGTCACCGCGACCGATCCGATGTCGCCGATGTCGCATCCGTCGGTGCCCCGCCATCCCGTGCAGATCTACGAGGCGATCGGGCTCACGCTGATCGCGCTCGTGTTCGCGGCGATCCCTCTCGATCAGAAGTGGATCGGCGCGCCGGGCAGCGGCCGACGCTTGTCGCTCTACGCGATCGTGTACGGCCTGCTGCGCTTCGTGGTCGAGGGCTTCCGCGGCGATGGTGTGCGCGGCGTGTTCTTCGGCGGCCTGGTCTCGACGTCGCAGCTCGTGTCCATGGGCGTGATCGCGCTCGGACTCGCGGGCCTCGTGCGCAGCAAGCGCGTGATCGAGGCGCGCGCGCAGGCGCTCGCATGAGGGCGCGCGCGGCGCTCGTCGCGCTCGCGATGACGATCGCGACCGACGTGCACGCGCAGCACGTGATGATCGAGGCGCCGATCGTGTGGATCCCCGAGGGCGCGTTCACGCTCGGCGCCGATCCGATCGACCTCGAGTACGCGATCCAGCTCTGTCAGGACGAGCACGAGCTCACGCTCGCCGATGGCTGCACGCCCGAGCGTTTCCAGAACGAGCTGAGCAGCGAGCGGCCGTACCTGCGGCGCTTCGGGATCGATCGCACCGAGGTCACGCGCGCGCGTTATGCGGAGTGCGTCGAGGTCGGGCGCTGCGCTCCGTCGCACGTGAGCGACGACGATCCGGAGCTCGGTGCGCCGAGCGTTCCGGTGGTGGGCGTCGATGCGCGCGACGCGGCGCGCTACTGCGCGTTTCGCGGCGGACGCCTCCCCACCGAGAGCGAGTGGGAGAAGGCCGCGCGTGGCACCGAAGGAAACCGGCGCTTCCCCTGGGGACGCGTGTACGACGGCGGGCTCGCGAACCACGGCCGACCGGTGCTGCGGCCGGACGCGAGCGATGGCTGGCGGGGGCTCGCGCCGGTCGGCGTCCTCCAGGGACGAAGCCCGTACGGGCTCGCGGACATGGCGGGCAACGCGTGGGAGTGGACCAGCTCGCGGCTTCGTCCGATCGACGTCGGGACCACCGCGCGACCCACCGATCGCGACCTCCGCCTCGTGCTCCGTGGTGGGAGCTTCCTCCATCCCGCGGTGTCGATGCGCGTGACGTCGCGGTCGTGGATGGAAGAGACGCGTCACGCGGCCGATGTCGGCTTTCGTTGCGCGTACGATCCTCCGTGACACCCGCACGCGAGGCGTGGTCCGAGCGCGACGCTCGTTCGTAGGAGAGCAGCATGGACGTCGTCCTCCTCCGGCCCGATGTGGCAGTCGCCGTCACGGGGCCGCTCGCGATCACGAGCGTCGCGGCCCGACTGACCGTCGAGCGTGTCGACGCGATGGTCGCCTCGACCGCGTACCACCGCGCGATCCACCTCGACGGGAGCTCGATCTCGCTGACGATCGTGAAGCCCAACGTCCCACCGCCGGATGACGAGACACGCGCGCACCTGCGCAAGATCAACCTCCAGCCCGGCGTCTCGCGCACGTCGTACGTGGTGATCGACGCCACCGGCTTCTGGGCCGCGACGATGCGCAGCGTGCTGGCAGGCATCGCGCTCGTGTCGTCTCAGTCACCCCGCGGTGCGCCGTCGATCGAGGCGGCGCTGACCGAGCTCGCGCCGCGCTTGCGAGGCATGGATCTCGACACCGTCGCGAGAGACATCGCAGCGTTCCGCGCACGACACCTGGCGCTCGGCGAGCCGACGTGAGCCGCGAACGTTCAGTTTTGTGAAGACGTGAATCGCCCAGAGGCGTGGGCGTCTCCGCCTCCATGACGCGACGCGTGATCTCCACGAGCGGCCTCGCACCGCTGCTTGCCCTCTTCTCGTTGGTGGCACCGGCGAGCGCGCAGACCATCGTCGAGTCGACGACCTCGACGACCGCCGAGGTGACGGTCACCGGAAGCGTGACCACGACCCACACCGAGCGCGTGATCGTGGCCGAGCCGACGGTCGTCGTCGTCGATCAGCCCGCGCAGCAGTCCGCCACCGTGAGCGAGCCCTCGACGCCCCTGGTGCCACTGCTCGTGCTGCGCGCCGAGCTCACGATGTCGGGCGCGTACGAGGACATCGTCGCCGTCTCGGGCACCGCGCTCTTGGGGCTCGATGCCGGCGGTGGATGGGGCGGAGGTCTCGTCGTCGGCTACACGAGCCCGCTCGCGATCGCCGACACGCCCTCGGAGCTGCAGCTCGCGCTCGAGGTGTGGCGCGACTTCGGTCCCGAGGACGACTTCGGCTTTCGTCTCGTCGGTCGAACGGGCACCGCGCTCGTGCTCGACGACGACGGCCCGAGCCCGATCGTGCTCGGGCAGCTCGGCATCGGCACGCGCGTCTCGCTCGATGGGCGCATCGCGATGCTGCTCGATGCCCGCGGCGAGCTCCGCGTCCGGCCGCCGGAGCTCTGGCAGCGGGCCGAGGTCTCGGGAGGCTTCGTCCTCTCGATGGGTCTCGCGATCGACCTCGATTGAGGCGATCCTCTCGACGTGCACGATCGGCTCACCTCCTTCTGCGCGACGTGTGGCATGAGGCAGCCCGCAGGCCCTGCGTGCCTCGCGTGCCGGGGCGCGCTCGCCGATCTCGTCGACTTCGAGTCGCGCAAGGAAGCGCTGCTCGCGTTCCGCGCGTCGTTCGCCGAGCGCGAGTCGCGACGGCTCGCGCGCAACACCTCCAGCGTTCGTGGGGCACCACTCGCGTTCGCCACGGGCGCGTCCATCGTGCTGACCGTGTCGCTCGGCGTCCCGCTCGCGGCGCTGAGCCCGCTCGCCCTCGTGGCGGTCGGCGCGGCGTCGGCCACGGGAGGCTTCGCGCTCGGCAGTGCGCTCCGCGCGCTCTCGCCCCGGTTCCTCCTGGGAAAGGACGCGCGTCGACAGATCGATCGTGAGGTGCGCGAGCTCGCCGAGCGGAGCCTTCCCATCACGACCGCGACTCCACCGACGCGTGACGGATCGGTCGTCGTGGCGGGTCGCATCGCGGGGACGCCCGCGCTCAGCCCTTTCTCCGACGAGCCCGTGCTCGCAGCACGCCTCGTCGGCGAGGTGCAGGGCCGGCAGATCGACGACGCTTGGTTCGCGCCCGGCGAGATCTCGTTCGATCGCGCGACGATCGATCGACGCCAGGTCCTCTCGCTCGCGTGGATCGAGGCGGCGAGCCCTTCGGTGGTCCTGCGGGGCGCCCTCGCGCCCGACGTGCGAGCGAGGCTCGACGCGTACTTGCTCGAGCGCGGCATCGAAGTGGCGGACGACACGCCGCTGTCTCTCACCGTCGTGCGCGTGGGCGATTCGGTGCGTGCGCGCGGGACACCCCGGCCGCGCCAGGTCTCGGACGGCTACCGCGGACAGGTCGAGGTGGTCGATCTCGTGGACGCCGTGATCGAGCTCGCGGCGGCCCCACCCGTCGCGCCCATCTTGGTGCCGGGCCCGTTCGTCCCTCCGTCGATGGACGACTGATCGCTAGACGCCGCCTTCGGGGCCCGAGTCGTGCGGGAGCGAGCCGCGCGGCGAGCGCATGTACACGAACGGCGTCGAGTGCAGGAGGTTCGAGACGCGCGACATGTACACGTCGGCGTGCTTCTCGATCTGTCGCGCGAGGTGGCTCTTGTCGTTGCCCGTGCGGAGCAAGAGGCCCCAGCGCGCGTGGTTCAGCTCGCCCGAGGCCTTCGCGAGTGGCGTGATGCGCTCGTCGAGCGAGACGAGCTCGCTGCGGAGCTCACGCATCTCGGCGCGCACGCGCGGCACCTCGATGCCCTCGGGCCGCTCGCCGTAGCCGTGCTCGAGGCGCTGCGCGAGGAGCCGAAGGAGCGAGTAGCGGTGCTCCATCTCTTCCTTCTGCGCCATCAGTCGCGAGAGCTCGGCCTGCGTGGGCTTGAAGGCCTCGAGCGCGTTCAGCTCGCGCTCGAGCTCGCGCACGATGAGGCCGGTGCGCCAGCGGTGCAGCGACTTCGAGGCGTTCACGTCGGCGAAGATGTGATCTCCGACGTAGAGGATGTCCTCACCCGGGATGCCCAGGCTCTGCTCGACGAGCCGCGCGTTCGCACCGAGGTAGGACTTGCCGAGCTCGAGGCGACCGGGTGCGGGGACGAGGCGCCCGTCGTCGTCGATCACCTCGAACGCAGGCATGCGCTCGGAGAAGAACGCGGGCTTGCGTGCCGACACGATCACGAGGTGGAAGAGCGAGCGCCAGCCTTCGCCGCCGAGGTAGCGGTCGAAGCAGTAGGACATCATCGCCTTCGTGTAGAACCACTCGGAGTTCGTGATGACGACGAGCTTCTTGCCCGCGTGCTTGAGGTCCATCAGCGCGGGCACGAGGTCGGGATCGAGATCCACGAAGCGATCGGGGTCCGCCATGATCTCGGCCTTGAGCGCGCCCTCCATGTGCGCTGCGTCGAGGTGCTGGCGCACGAGGTCGTAGACCTTCGTGTAGCCCATCACGCCCTCGAGCTTCTTCTCGTCGAAGAGATCGACGAGCTGCATGTACATGCAGCTCTCACTCAAGCCGAAGAGCGTGTTCACGAACACCCAGCGCTTGTCGGCGAGGTCCACGACGGTGCCGTCGTAGGCCTTTCGCATCGCCTCGAACTCCATCAACCGCGTCCCGTGGCACGCGCGCTTCACGTAGCCGAAGCGGTTGGCCTTCACGAGGTTGCCGTTCTCGGTGTCGAGGATCAGGCCGAGCATGCCGAGCTCGGGATCGAACTCGAGGTGCGCGACCGGATAGCCCTTCGCGAGGAGGCGCTCCTTGCAGTGCTGGTACGCGCGGCCTTCCCACTGGTCCTGGTGGTAGTGGACGAGCGTGTAGTCCATGTCGAAGCCGATCGCCTGGATCGACCGGAGGTTCAGCGTGCGGTTGCAGAAGATGCGCTGCGCGGGGAGGGGCAGCGCTGCATGACCAGGCAAGAGCTCGAGCGACATCGAGAGGCCTCGTATCTCACTTCTTCGTCGTGGGCTTGGCGGGTGTCGTCGTCTTCGTGGGCGCGGGCTGCGGCTTCTGACCGGGCACGGGCTTGCCCGCGGCGATGGCCTGTTGGATCGCCTGGTGCTCGGCCTTCGCGGCGATCTTTCCGCGCTGCTCGGCGATGATCTTCTGCGCCGCGGGGCTCTCGGGGTTCGCGAGCGCCTTCTTCGTCTCGGCGGCGCGCTTGTCGGTGAGGATCTTCACGACCTCGTCCTGCGAGAGCGGCTTGCCGTGCTTCCTCTGCACCGAAGGCTCGCCCGAGAGCTTCTCGTACGCGTAGCTCACGAGGAACGGTGCGATGGCCGCGCCGACCCAGCCTGCGATCTGTCGGTCGAGCCCCACGCGCGACGCGATCACCTCGCTCACGTGCGAGCCCACCACGCTGATCGCGCCGTCCTTGGCCGCCTCGGTGAAGCCCTCGCCCTGGAGGATGCTCGTCATCGCGCCGATCAAGAACGCCTGACCAGGGTGGCCGCCCATCACGTCGAAGAGGCCGAGCTCGGGCTCCTTCGATCCCGTCGCCGCGGCCTTCTTCGAGAGCGCGCTCTGCGCGGCGGGCACGGCCTCACCGAGGATCTTCTGGATCTGATCCGCAGGCAGCCCGCGCTTGGTCAGCACCTCCACGGCGCTCTTGCCCTGCGCCGACGACGTGAACCCGGAGAGCAGCTGTTCGATCACGAGCACCAACCTTTCGAGGCGCGGACTCTATCGCGGCCACGCGCGTCGCTCGATACGATGCCTCGATGAAGCGCGCGATCGGGATCGGTGTCGTCGTGGCCCTCGCGGGGCTGGCGGTCTGCTGTGGATCGAGCACGTCGGACCCCGACGCGGAAGGGTTCGACGCGCCAGGTCGCGATGCGCCGGGCCTGGACACGACGTCGGCGATCGACTCGCCGAGCGTGGCGGACGTTCCGACGACGAACGACGTCGAGCTCGCCTTTCCAGACGCACCGCTGTCGCGCGTCACGCGCATCTACGCAGGGCAAGACGATCAGCAGCTCGTGGTCTTCGCGCTCGACGACGCGGACGGCTCGCTCGTCGAGATCGGTCGCACGCGCATCGAAGGCAGCACGTCGTTCGTGGCGATCGATCCGAGCGGCACGCGCGGCGCCGCGGTGCTCGAGGGCGACGACCAGGTGGTGGGCCTCTCGTTCGCGCGCGGCAGCGGCCTTGCCAGCGAGGTGGGCTCGCGTCGCGACTCGCGCGGCGGCGGACCGACGCACGTGTCGATCGATCGCAGCGGGAGCTTCGCGCTCGTCGCGAACTACGGCGGTGGCACGGTCGCGTCGTACACGCTCGCGAGCGACGGATCGCTCAGCGACTCGGTCGACGACGACGCGCCAGGCGACAACGCGCACCAGATCGTGACGAGCCCGTCGAACCGCTGGGCGCTCGTGCCGTGTCTCGGATCGGATCGGCTGCGTGTGCTCGCGTTCGATCCGGCGACTGGCCGTTTCGGCGCGTCGCGCGATCACGACACCGAGGCCGACGCGGGCCCTCGTCACTTCGTGGTCACGGCTGATGGCGCGCACGTGTACCTCGCGAACGAGCTCGACTCGACGCTCTCGGTGCTCGCGTTCGACGAGGCGACGGGCGCGCTCACTCACGTGCAGACGCTCTCGACGCTTCCGTCGAGCTTCAGCAGTCGCAACTCCGTCGCGGAGATCGCCTTCGGCGCGGACGAGCGCTTCGTCTACGTGTCGAACCGCGGGCACGACTCGATCGCGGTCTTCGCGATCACGCCTGATCACACCGTCGAGGCGCGCGGGCACACGCTGCTCGAGGCCGGCAGACCGCGCAGCTTCGCCATCGATCCGCGCGGCCGCTGGCTGCTCGCGGGCTCGCAGGATGACGACGTGATCGTGCGCCTGCGCATCGAGGACGACGGCTCGCTCACCCGCGTCGGCGCCGCCCCCACCACGGGATCGCCCACGTTCGTCGGGGCGTTCGCGATCCCGAGCGAGTGATCGAACGGAACCCCGCCGCCGAGCGCGTGTCTCAGCAGGCACGAGGTGCTCATGGCGTCCCTTCAGGTCGGCGGTGGTGGTCACGGTGGCAAGCGTCCGGTGGATCACGACGTGCCGCTCGTGCCGTTCATCGATCTCTTGCTCTGCTGCGTGATGTTCCTGCTCGTCACCGCGGTGTGGAACCGGCTCGCGTCGGTCGACTCTCCGCTCGCAGCGCCTGGAGGTCCGACGGCCGAGGTGAACGAGCGGCCGACGCTCACGCTCCTCGTCACCGCCGCGCACGTGACGATCGGATCCGATCTCGGAGATCGACTCGAGCTCCCGCGCGACGAAGGCCTGGCGGCGCTGCGCGAGGCGCTCGTCGCGCGACGTGCGGGCGATCGCGACGACATCGAGGTGGCCGTGGTGCCCGACGACGACCTCCTCTACGAGGACATCATCGAGACCGTCGATGCAGTGATCGGATCGGGCTACCCGAACGTCGGCCTGCGCGATCGGTGACCTCGGGCGGAGCTTCCTCACGCGTCCGATGCGAGGGCGAATCCTTTTGCCTCGGGCGCGGCTCTGGCGAGGAGAACGGAGCGGCCACCTCGGCCGCCCGGAGGAGGCCGCCATGCTCACCAAGATCCTGCCCAAGAACGAGAGCTCCCTCGATCGCGCGCTGCGCGTCGCGCTCGGGCTCGGCCTGCTCGCGCTCGTGTTCGTCGGTCCGCAGACGTGGTGGGGCCTCGTCGGCCTCGTGCCCCTCGTGACGGGTCTCGTCGGCAGCTGTCCGATCTACACGGCCTTCGGGATCTCGAGCTGCCCAGTCGCGCCCGCGTCTCGCGGGGGACACGCGTGAGCAGGCTGACTCCTCGCTTCGTGCGCTGGTAGCCTGGGCTCGCAGTGACCGTCGATGAGCTCCACGTGACGACCCTCGAGCCGACGGATGCGGCGCTGCTGGCGCGCGTCGCTGCGAGCGATGGCCCCGCCCTCGGCGAGCTCGTGCGCCGACACTGGGCTGGGCTGTTCCGCTTCGCGCGGCGCATGACCCGCGACGACGCGACCGCGGAGGACGCGCTCCAGGACACGTTCCTCGCGGTGCTGCAGCACGCCGCGACCTTTCGGGGCGAAGGATCCGCGCGTGCTTGGCTCTACACGCTCGCGCGACACGCCATCCAGCGTCGTGCCCGTCGTCGAGTCGGTGAGCCGAGCCCGAGCGAAGTGACCGACGACGTCGAGCTCCTGGGCGCGAGCGCGGGCTTCGGCTGCGCGGACGCCGCGACGTTCGAGGACCGAGAAGAGATCGAGCGGGTCCTCGATCGTTTGTCGGACGAGGACCGCGAGGTCCTCGCGCTCGTCGACGCGGAGGGCCTCTCGATCGAAGAGGCCGCGCGCTCGTTGACGTTGGGGGAGGCCGCGCTGAAGAGCCGCCTCCACCGAGCCCGGCTTCGCTTCATGGCGGCGATGAGAGCGATGGGAGGTGACGCATGAGCTCCAAGGCGAACAGCCTCCCGGGCGAGCGTGAGGTCGGCGGCCTGCGGTGCGGCGAGGTGCTCGGCGGCTTGACGGAGTACACGTCCGGCGGCCTCGATGCCGAGACGCGCGCTCGGATCGAGGCGCACGTGCGGGGCTGCTCGCAGTGCGAGCGCTTCGGCGCGGACTTCGCGCGCGCGATCCGCGCGATTCGCGCGAGCGCCGAGCCTCCTTCCGCCGACGTGCTCGTGCGCCTCGAGGGTCGGCTCGCGCGCTGAGGCCGGGGCCAGAGAGACGCGCGGGGAACCTCCGACGTATCCTCGTGTCCGTGCCTGCGATGACCCGTGCGTGGCCCGTGATCCCGATCGCGCTCGCGTCGATCGCCTCGGGCGGGATACCCACGCTGCGGAAGGGCTTGCTCGCACTACGGACCTTCACGCTCAACATCAACTTCCTGATGACCGTGGCGGTGGTGGGAGCCTGCGTGATCGGCGCATGGCCAGAGGCCGCGATGGTCACGTTCCTCTTTGCCGTCGCGGAACTCATCGAAGAGAAGGCGCTCGACCGGGCCCGCAACGCCGTGCGTGCGCTC
>JAFLCL010000312.1 GCA_017303575.1 Deltaproteobacteria bacterium | reverse complement strand
CGTGCTCGATCTCTTGCGCGACGAGATGCCCCACACGGACCGGTCCGACGTTGCGCAAGGCGAGCGTATGCCCGTTCGGCGTGATCACGCCGGGCTGCCCCCCGGGGCCGCGAGCGGCCGGGCGCGCGCGCGGCGACGCGATGGGAGCGCGACGCTCACCCTCCTGACCGAGCACCCGCTCCGGGTTGGCGAGGAGCGCGACCGACGCTGCCGAGCCCAGGCGCATGAAGTTCCGTCGGTCCATCACTCCCCTCCTGACATTCGTGAGGCGCCGCTCTCGTCGTGCACGCGATGGCCGGCCAGGAGCGCGTCGAGCCTGGCGAGGCTCACGCGATGCTCCCGCCGGGTCTCGATCGCGTCGCGCTCCGTGCGCTGCCGTTCGCGTACCGCGTCGAGCAGATCGAAGACCGAGACCTGCATCGCGTCGTACTGGAGGAGCACCTCGTCGAGCACGCGCTGACGGGCCGGCAGGACGACGCTCCCATAGTGCCGGACCCGCGCGCCGGAAGACTCCACCCGGGCGCGCGCCTCCCGCGCCTCCGAGCGAACATCGACCGCCAAACCCAGGTATCGCTCGAACGCGGCGTCGAGGGCGTGCTCGTGCTCCGCGACGAGGCCGTCGCCTCGGTCGAAGATGGGAAGCCGCACGCCGATCCCGCCACCGACCGCGAAGCTGTCTCCCGCCACCGGATCGCCGATCAGCGCATGCACATCGACCAACACCTCCGGGAGCATCCCCTCGAGGCGCGCGAGCCCGGCGCGCCGCGCCGCCGCGACCATCCGGCTCTGGAGGACGCGAAGCTCTAGGCTCGCGTCCACCGCACGCCGCTCGAGGCCGTCGAGGTCCGTGCGCTCGACCGCTTCCACGGGGAGCGGGCCTGCGGTCGTCCACGCCGTCTCCTCGCCGTGCAGCCCCAGGCGCCGCTGGAGGAGCTCGCGAGCGACGAGCGCGTGCAGCTCGGCCTCGGCGACATGCACGCGCTCCTCTTCGTAGGCAGCCTCGCGCGCCGCGAGGTCCATGGCCGGGACGTTCCCTGCGCTCGCGAGCGCGCGAGCCGCGTCGCGGGCCGCGGCGCACGCATCGAGAGCGCGCTCGGCCACCGCGAGCATCTCGTCCGCCGCCTGGACCTCGAAGTAGGCGCTTCGCACCTCGAAGCCGGTCTCGATCACGAGACCCGCGACCTCGTATCGCGCGACATCGAGGTCGGCGCTCGCGGCGTCGGCGCGGATGGGAGCCAGCAGGAGGCCGGCGATGTCCCACTCGACGCGGACCTCGACGCCCGTCTGGCGCTCGGGGTTGAGCTCCACGTCGAAGAGCGGGTTCGGCAGGAGCCCTGCGCCGAGCACTCGTGCCCGGGCGATGCCGAGCTCGCGCAGGGATGCGCGAAGCTCCCGGTTGTTCAGCATCGCGACGCGGACGGCCGCGTCCGCGTCGATCGGCCTCGCCAGGATCGCGGCGACGTCGTCGTGGGGCTCGTCGTCCACCGGTCGCGCGACATCGGGTAGCTCGCTCGCGTGAGCGAGCTCTCGAACGAGCGTGAGATCGTCCCTGATCCCCGTCGAGATGCACCCGGACAGCATCGCGACGAGCACGAGCGCGAGGTGTCGTCTCTCAGTACCGTGACCCGCAAGTCCGGGGAGGGGTCGGCGCCGCGGCGCCCGACTGGCAAGGCGCGAGGAGGGAGCGGGCCGTGGCCCGTGACCGACGAGCAACGCCGCCAGGCGGGATGCCCCGGCGTCGAACTGCCCCAGGACTTGCGGGGAGCGGTACTCAGTGCCCATCGTGTGCTCCTCCGACGCTCGCGCCCGCGTCAGGCGGCCCAGGAGCGGGCCCGGGAGCGGACGGCGAGGACCGGTGGCCCATCGCGGCGTGGTCCATCGGCATCGCACCCATGGCGCCGTGGCCCGCATGTCCGGCATGTCCGCGCATCGACTCGGCCGGCAGCGGCGTCGAGAGGCCCACCCAACCCTCGACCGGAGCGCCTGGCAGCGGCGGGTCTTCGCGCATCGATCGACTCACGTCGGCCTGCGGAGCGGCCACCGCCTCGAGAGATGCCGCGGATCGCGACGAGAACCTCGACGGTGCGCCGACGCAGCTGAACGCCGGGGCGGCTACGAGCAGAGCGACGACAGCGAACCTCATGCCGAGGATTAGACCCCTCACGGACCGATGCGGAGCCGTGTGACCCGGCGCGTCACTCGCACCCGAAGCGACTGGTGAGCCACGCGCGGGCGGAGTCGGCGCGTGACCCAGCGGGCCACGCGCCGGGCGGCCCCATCGACACGGCGCGGACACCCGGGGACGGTGGGCCAGCCGGCCCGACCGGGCCATGCACGAAAGGACAGACCGATGAGCAAGACATCCATCATGACCGCGGCGGCACTACTTCTCGGAATCGCAGCCTGTGGGGGCGGATCCGCCACCCCGCCGCCCTCCTCATCCGGCTCCAGCACCGGGAGCGAGGGCGCCTCGGGCGAGGGGAGCTGCGGGTCCGGGCACACCGACCACGACCACGGCGCGAGCGACGAAGCACAGGAGTCCTCCAGCGGCACGCGCTGACTGCTCCCATTGCGGTTGGGCGCCGGCGAAGCGGGCGGGAGGTGTAATGAACGGCCGAGCCCGGCGTCAGCGATCGAGGAGATCATGGAAGAGCACGGATCCCACCATCACTCACACGGCGGGCACCAGCACCCACCGCATGACCGCCCGACCGCGGCGATCGGCCAGTCTGCAAAGGTGGAGGGGACTTGGACCTGCCCGATGCATCCCGAGGTGCTCCGGCCCGGTCCTGGCTCGTGTCCGAAGTGCGGGATGGCCCTCGAGCCTGTGCTGCCGACGCTGGACGACGGGCCGAGTGACGAGCTGAGGGACATGACGCGCCGGCTGTGGGTCTCGACCGCACTGACGGTGCCGGTTCTCGTGGTCGCGATGTCGGAGATGATCCCGGGGGCGCCGCTCCAGCATGCCGTCGCCCCCTGGCTCCTCCTCGCGCTCCAGGCGCTGCTCTCGACGCCGGTCGTCCTCTGGGGCGGATGGCCGTTCTTCGTGCGGGGCTGGGACTCGCTCCGCGAGCGGAGCGCGAACATGTTCACGCTCATCGCGCTCGGGGTGGGCGTCGCCTGGGGCTATTCGGTCGGGGCCATCGTCGCGTTCCTCGTCGCGCCGGAGCTCTTCCCCAGCGTCTACCTCGGCCACGGCGGGCTCCCGCACGTCTACTTCGAGGCCGCGGCGGTCATCGTCACGCTCGTCCTCCTAGGGCAGGTGCTCGAGCTCCGCGCGCGGAGCGGGACCAGCGCTGCCTTGAAGAGCTTGCTCGCCCTCGCGCCCAAGCAGGCGGTGCGCATTGCCGCCGATGGCACGGAGTCCGAGGTGCCGCTCGAGTCGATCGTGCGGGGCGACCGCGTGCGGGTGCGGCCCGGGGAACGTGTGCCCGTCGATGGAGCCGTGCTGAGCGGCGCCTCGGCGGTGGACGAGTCGATGCTGAGCGGCGAGCCGTTGCCGGTCGAGAAGCAACCGGGCGACGCGGTGACCGGCGGGACGCTCAACGGTCGCGGAACGCTCGTCATCGAGGCGCGGGCCGTCGGGCGCGACGCGATGCTCTCGCGCATCGTGTCGCTCGTGGCGGAGGCACAGCGCACCAAAGCGCCGATCCAGCGCGCGGCCGACGCCGTCTCCGCCTGGTTCGTGCCCGCCGTCGTGGCGATCGCGATCGGCACGTTCGTGGTGTGGATGCTGGTCGGGCCGGAGCCGCGCTTCACCTACGCGCTCGTCAACGCCGTGGCCGTCCTCATCGTGGCGTGCCCCTGCGCGCTCGGTCTCGCGACGCCCATCTCGATCATGGTCGCCACGGGACGCGGCGCGCACCTCGGGATCCTGTTCCGCGACGCGGCCGCGCTCGAGCGGCTCGCCCGCGTCGACGTCCTCGTGCTCGACAAGACGGGCACGCTCACGGAGGGCAAGCCGCGCCTCGTGCAGATCCGGCCGGGCGAGGGACTCGACGAGGCCGGTCTGCTCCAGAGGGCCGCGTCCCTGGAGCAGGCGAGCGAGCATCCGCTGGCGGGCGCGGTGCTGCGTGACGCGAGCGAGCGCGGCCTCACCCTCTCGGCACCGACGGAGTTCGAGGCGGTCGTGGGCAAGGGCATCCGCGGCTCGGTGGACGGCGAGCGCGTCGCCATCGGCAGCCTCGCGTTCCTGGCCGGGGAGGGCGTCGACGTCGCGGCGGCGCCGCGTGGCAGTGACGAAGGACGCGGGACGATCTTCGTGGCGGTGGAGGGGCGATTCGCGGGCACGCTCACGCTGAGCGACCCCATCAAGGCGACGACGCCGGCCGCGCTCGCGATGCTGCGCACCGAGGGCCTCGACATCGTCATGCTGACGGGCGACTCGCGGGCGACGGCCGAAGCCGTGGCGCGCGAGCTCGGCATCACACGCGTCGAGGCCGAGGTGCTGCCCGCCGACAAGCTGGCGGTGATCCGGCGCCTCCAGGGCGAGGGGCGCGTGGTCGGCATGGTGGGCGACGGCGTCAACGATGCGCCCGCGCTCGCCGCGGCCGACGTCGGCGTCGCGATGGGGACCGGCGCCGACATCGCGATGGACACCGCCGGCGTCACGCTCGTGAAGGGCGACCTGCGGAGCCTCGCGCGCGCCCGAGCCCTCTCGCGGGAGACGGTCGCGAACGTCCGGCAGAACCTCTTCTTCGCGTTCGCCTACAACGCGCTGGGCGTTCCCATCGGTGCGGGCATCCTCTATCCAATCTTCGGGTGGCTGCTCTCGCCGATGATCGCTAGCGCCGCGATGAGCCTCAGCTCAGTCTCCGTGATCGCGAACTCGCTCCGGCTCAGCCAGAAGAAGCGGGCCGCCGCGGCGTGACCATCTGGGCCACTCCCGGAGGCCCGCGCTCGCCACGCCGGCTTCGGTGTGTACGTATAGGGGCGGCGGCGCTCAGCCGCGAGGAGGATCGCGATGCGCATCACGTTTCTCGGCGCGACCGGGACGGTCACGGGGTCGAAGTACCTGCTCGAAGCGGCCGGCGCGCGGATCCTCGTCGATTGCGGTCTGTTTCAGGGCTTTCGTGAGCTCCGCGATCGGAACTGGGCGAGCCCGCCGTTCGATCCCCGGTCGCTCGACGCCGTCGTCCTCACGCACGCGCACATCGATCACACCGGCTATCTCCCCCGGCTCGTGAAGCTCGGCTTTCGAGGGCGTGCGTACTGCACGACCGGTACGCGGGACCTCCTGCACGTGCTCCTGCCCGACTCGGGCTACCTCCAGGAAGAGGCCGCGCGGCACGCGGCGAAGTGGGGCTACTCCCGCCACGTACGCCCGTTGCCCCTCTACACGCGGGCGGAGGCGGAGGAGAGCTTGCGTTGTCTCGAGCCGGTCGAGTTCCACGAGGACTTCGCGCCCGCTCGTGGCGTGACGGGCCGCTTCACGCGCGCGGGTCACATCCTGGGCTCAGCCTGTCTCGCTCTCCGTGCCGACGACACGTCGATCGCGTTCTCGGGTGACGTCGGGCGACCGAACGACCCGATCATGAAGGCCCCGGAGCCGATGCCGCAGGCCGACTTCCTCGTGGTCGAGTCCACCTACGGGGACCGCGCGCACCCGACGGATGATCTCCGCGACGCGCTCGCGACGGTGGTGCGCGAAACCGTGGCTCGAGGGGGGACGGTCGTCGTGCCGGCCTTCGCGGTCGGACGAGCGCAGCATCTGCTCCACCTCCTCTCGGAGCTCCGCCGCGCAGACGCGATCCCGGAGGTGCCCGTCTACCTCGACAGCCCGATGGCGACCGAGGCGACGACGATCTTCTGCAAGCACCTCGACGACCACGGCATCTCGAAGCCGGAGTGTCATCGGATGTGCAAGCTCCCCATCTACACGCGGGACCCGGAGCAATCGAAGGCCATCGATGCCGGCGCGGAGAGCGCCATCGTCATCTCGGCCAGCGGCATGGCGACGGGCGGACGGGTCTTGCATCACTTGCGGCGCTTCCTTCCGGACGAGCGGAGCGCGGTGCTGATGGTCGGCTATCAACCTTCCGGTACGCGTGGCCGCCTCCTCCTCGACGGCGCGAGCGAGCTGCGGCTCTTCGGCCAGACCGTGACCGTGCGGGCCCGGGTCGTCGCGTTGCCGGGCCTCTCGGCGCATGCGGATCACGTCGAGCTCGTGGCCTGGCTGCGAGGCAGTGGGCTCTCCCCGACCAAGGTGTTCGTCACCCACGGGGAGCCGACCGCGTCGGGCGCGTTTCGGGACCGGCTCGTGGAGGCGTTCGGGTGGAACGTCGAGGTCCCCGAGGACGGGAGCGCGCATGACCTGCATCGCTGACCGCCTGGGCCGGTCGTCGAGTGACCTCGGCGGTCACAGCTGGGAGGCCGTCGTGGAGCGGCGCCCAGAGGTGCGTAGATGAAGGCCATGCCGGCAGTCGAGATGGATCGTGCCACCGCAGCGCTGCGCGGTCGTGGCCGCTGTAGCTGCCGCGTCGGCGCGCTGCCGGGCCTGCCCGCACGCATCGTCCTCACGGGGGGGCCGGGAGGAGGCAAGACGGCCGTCCTCGAGGTGGTGCGGCGGCACTTCTGCGAGCACGTCGTCGTGCTGCCCGAGGCCGCGAGCATCCTCTTCGGCGGCGGATTTCCACGCGGCACGACAGGACCGGCGCGGCGCGCTGCGCAGCGCGCCATCTTCGGTGTGCAGGACCAGCTCGAACGGCTCGCGCTCGAGGAGGGCGACGCAGGCATCGTCCTCTGCGACCGAGGTGTGCTCGACGGCGGGGCGTACTGGCCGGGGAGCCCCGAGACGTTCTGCGAGGAGATGGGGACCACCCGGGCCGCTGCGCTCGCCCGCTACGCGGCCGTCATCCACCTCCGCACGCCGGACGAGCGCGGCTACGACCATGGAAACCCCGTGCGCATCGAGCCCGTAGGCGATGCGCTCGCGCTCGATGCCCGCATCGCCGAGGCGTGGGCCGAGCATCCGCGCCGAGTCTTCATCGAGCCCGAGGTGGACTTCGTCCGCAAGCTCTCGCGCACGATCGAGGCGATCGAAGGGCTCTTGCCTCCTTGCTGCCGTGAGCACGACTGGAGAACTCGATGACGGCCCGCGGTCTCAGCACCGAGGCTGCGCGGCGGCTCCTCGAGGAGCACGGCGCGAACGAGCTTCCGGCGGAGCACGGCCCTGGCCCGCTCCGTATTCTGGCCGGGCAGTTCACGGGACTGATGGTCTGGCTCCTGATCGCTGCCAGTGCGCTGAGCGCGTTCTTGGGAGAGGTCGCCGACGCCGTGGCGATCGGCGTCATCGTGCTCGTGAACGCCGGGATCGGATTCGCGCAGGAGTACCGGGCGGAGCGGGCGATGGACGCGCTTCGGGCGATGACGGCGCCTCGCGCGCGGGTGGTGCGTGACGGCCACACGACCATGATCCCCGCCGCGCAGGTCGTGGTGGGCGACCTCCTCGTGCTCGACGCGGGCGACGTCGTCGCCGCCGATGCGAGGCTCGTCGAGGCCAGCGCGCTGAGCACCAACGAGGCATCGCTCACGGGCGAGTCGATGCCCGTGGAGAAGGGCACGGAGCCGACACGCGACGCGGCCCCGCTCGCCGAGCGGACGGATCACGTGTTCATGGGGACTGCCGTCGCGACCGGATCGGGACGCGCTGAGGTCGCGGCCACCGGGCGCGCGACCGAGCTGGGCCAGATCGCGGGGATGCTGGCGAGCACGCGAGCGGAAGAGACGCCGCTCGAGGCGCACCTCCGACGCGTCGGCCGCACGCTCGCCCTCGGATGCGTCGTCATCGTCGCCCTGGTCGCGATCTCGGGTCTCGTGCGGGGTGACCCGTGGGGCGAGGTGGTCATCTCCGGCATCTCGCTCGCGGTGGCGGCGGTCCCCGAAGGACTCGCTGCCATCGTCACCATCGCCCTGGCGCTCGGCGTGCAGCGCATGGCCGCGCGACGCGCGCTCGTCCGCCGCCTCCCGGCGGTGGAGGCGCTCGGATGCGCCACGGTCATCTGCACAGACAAGACCGGGACCCTCACGACCGGCAAGATGCGGGTGCGGGAGCTCTGGGGCCGTGATCACGACGAGGTCGTGCGCGCCGCCATCGCGTGCTCCGACGCAGAGCTCGACGCGACCGGGCTCGACGGCACCGGCGATCCGACCGAGGTGGCGCTGGTCGTCGCGGGCGCCGAGCGCGGGATCCGGCGTGAGGACATCGAAGAGCGGCAGCCCCGCGTCGCGGTGCATCCGTTCGACGCGGTCCGCAAGCGAATGAGCATCCGGCGCGCCGACGGGCGTGTCTACGTCAAGGGCGCCCCCGATCTCGTGCTCCCTCGGGTCGTCGAGGGCGACGTCGCGGGGGCGACCGAGCAGAACCGTGCGATGGCTGCTCGGGGGCTGCGTGTGCTGGCCGTCGCCGTCGGCGCGCGTGACGACGAGTCGGAGCTCACGCTCGTCGGGCTCGTCGGGCTGGCGGACCCCCCGCGAACCGAGGCCATCGCAGCCATCGCGGCGGCCCGGGCTGCGGGCATCCGCACGGTGATGATCACGGGCGACCAGGCGCTCACGGCCCGAGCGATCGCGCGCGAGCTCGGTCTGCTGACCGGCGCGGACGACGAGCGCGAGGTCGTCCATGCGCGCGCCACCCCCGAAGACAAGCTCCGGATCGTGCGTGAGTGGAAGTCCCGTGGCGAGATCGTCGCGATGACTGGCGACGGGGTGAACGACGCGCCGGCGCTTCGCGAGGCGCACATCGGGATCGCGATGGGCAAGACAGGGACGGACGTCGCTCGCGAGGCCGCCTCCATCGTGCTGACGGACGACGACTTCGCCACGATCATCGAGGCGGTCCGCGAAGGTCGAGGCATCTTCGAGAACATCCAGAAGACCCTCGTCTATCTCCTGGCTGGCAACATGGCCGAGCTCGCGCTCGTCGTGGGAGCGGCGCTGCTCGGGCTGCCTCTTCCGCTCACGGCTCTCCAGATCTTGTGGATCAACCTGGTCACCGACAGCCTGCCGGCGCTCGCGCTCGTGATGGACCCTGCGGACGCGGACGTCCTCCGCCGGCCACCGCGCCCGCCCTCCCAGCCGATCCTGGGCGCCTCGCAGTGGCGGACCGTCGCGTTCGTGGCGCTCGTCGAGGCCTCCGTCGTGCTCGCGACCTACGCGTGGGCGCTCGACGCCCGCGACGGAGTGGAAGCCAGAAACCTCGCGTTCTCCGTGCTCGTGTTCTCCGAGGTCCTGCGCAGCTTCGCGGCCCGAAGCCCCGCCCGGGTCTTCTTCGCAACCGACGTCCTCTCGAACCTGAAGCTCGTCGCCGTCGTCGCGCTGACGATCCTGGTCCAGCTGGGCATCCACCACGTCCCCTTCACCCAGGAACTCTTCGAGATCGGCGCCATCTCCATGGCCGATTGCGCGCTCTCCTTGTTCCTCGGCGCGGTTCCCGTGACAGTGATCGAGATCGCCAAGCTCCTCGGCGCGCGGGTGCCGCGCGCCCCCGCCCGAACGAGCCCCGCATGAGCGAAGAGCCCCGCATGAGCGAAGAGCCCCAGCCCGCGCCCGAGCCCCGGCCGGCGCCCGAGCCGCG
>JAFLCL010000311.1 GCA_017303575.1 Deltaproteobacteria bacterium | reverse complement strand
AGATGGTCCTGCAGGTTCTCGCCGACGCCGGGCAGCGCGTGACGCACGGCAATGCCATGGCTCGCAAGCAGGGCCGGTGCGCCGATGCCTGAAAGCTGGAGGATCTGCGGCGAGCCGATCGCGCCGCCGCACATCGCCGATCGGGAGGACGAGGAAGTGGAGCGCGAGGCGCTCGCGGCCTGGATGGCGCGCGTGCCCGTGGGCGCGGCGGCGGCGCATGTGTTCGCGTGCCAGCGCGCAGGGCCACGCGGCGTGCTCGATCGGCTGTTGCTGATGCCCTCGCGCGAGAGCCCCCGCCCGCTCGAGGAGGTGTGCACCACGCTGTTTCTCCTCGGTCTGGGCGCGCAGCGGGTCATCGAGCTCGAGCCGCGGCGCAACGTGCTGGGCGTCATCGGCGTTCGTCGCTTCTGACTCCCACCGAGATGACGGGATCGTGTCCGGCGGGTCACTTCCTCGACGTGGCAAGAGCCGGGCGCTACATCGGCAACATGCGGCGCGGAGCACGTGCAGCCGTCTTCGTTCCGGTGTGGATCGCCGTGGCGTCGACGCTCGCTGCCAGCGGCTTGGTGGGCTGTGGCTCCAAGACGGGCCTCGAGGTGCCGGACGCGAACATCGACGCCGCGGTCGATGCGCGCGTCGTCGATGCCGGCGTGCCCGCCGACGCCGCGATTCCGTGCATCGAGCTCTTGCCCGACGCAGGCCCGGTGGAGCTGCCGCTCGACACGCAGATCGAGGTCGGTCGGGCAGACGTGGTCTTCCTCGTCGACGTGACCGCGTCGATGGATCAGGAGATCGAGCAGATCAAGGACAACCTCCGCGATCGCCTCGCGCCCGGCATCCGCGACACGATCCGCGACGCGCGCCTGGGCGTGGCGACGTTCGCCGACTTCCCGGTGCCCAACTGCGGCGACCCGGGTGACCTGCCGTTCGTGCTCAACCTCCCGGTGACGGACGACGTCGCGCGCGTGCAGGCGGCCGTCAGCGCGATCGAGACCGCGCAGGGACGCGACTCGCCCGAGGCGCAGGTCGAGGGCCTCTACCAGATCGCGACGGGCGAGGGCCGCGGCGGCTTCGTGCCGCCGAGCTTCGGCTGTCCCAGCGGCGGCTTCGGCTACCCGTGCTTCCGCGAGGACGCGCTCCCCGTGGTGCTCCTCTTCACGGACGCTCCGTTCCACAACGGCCCCGGCGGCTCCGAGCCGTACGACTGTCCGCTCTCGGTCGAGCCTGCGCGCTACGACGAAGCGGTCGACGCGCTCGTCGCGCGCGACATCCG
Organism: Deltaproteobacteria bacterium; assembly: GCA_017303575.1. Classification (GTDB taxonomy): domain Bacteria; phylum Myxococcota_A; class Polyangia; order Polyangiales; family Sandaracinaceae; genus JAFLCL01. The sequence goes on along the minus strand of JAFLCL010000311.1, from coordinate 8,309 downwards.
CGTGATGGGTCTCTACTCCGGCAGCGGCGACGGCCGTCGCGACCTCGAGGCGATCGCGCGCGACACCGGGGCAGTCAGCGGCGGCGTGCCGATCGTGTTCGACATCGGCGAGAGCGGCAGTCGCCTCACCGAGAGCGTGATCGAGTCCATCCGCACGCTCGCGAGCGTGATCGAGCTCGACATCGATCTGGTGCTCGTCGATCCGGTGCCGGGCGACGGCGTCGATCCGCGCGAGTTCGTCGACCAGGTGATCCCGCTCCGCGCCGAGCCCATGAGCGGCGTGGGCGAGATCGACACCGCAGCGGGTGTGTTCCGTCGCGTGCGCACGGGCACGCGTGTCGTGTTCCAGCTCCTGCTCCGCAACGACGCGGTGGCGCCGGGCCGTGGGCCGCAGCGCTTCTTGCTCGAGCTGGTGTTCCGCGGCGATGGCCGACAGCGCCTCGACTCCCGCACGATCGAGATCGTGGTGCCCGGACTCGACGGCTCGGGGTGTTGACGATGGCGCTGCGCGACGCGTCGCAGGCGCTGCGTGCGTCGTCGGTGCTGCTCGTGCTGTCGGCGTCGGGCTGCGGATCCAAGACGGGGCTCGAGGCGCCCGATGTCCCGATCGACGCCGCCGTCGTGCCCGATGCGTTCATGGAGCGCATCGAGTGCATCGAGGTGCCGCCCGGCGAGGAGCGTGTGCTCGCATCGCTCACGCTGCCAGCGCGCCTGCGGGTGGCCGACGTGATGTTCGTGATCGACTCGTCCGCGAGCATGCGCGACGAGATCGACGGCGTGCGCAACGGCCTGCGTGATCGCGTGGTGCCCGGCGTGCGCGCGACGATCCCCGAGGCGAGCTTCGGCGTGGCGCTGTTCGGTGAGTTCCCCGTGTTCCCGCACGCGCGTGAGGGCTCGGACGTGGGGCCGTTCCTCTTGCGCACGCCGATCACGAACGACGTCGGTCGCGTGGAGGTCGCGCTCGAGGACACGCCTGTGTGGGGCAACCTCGACGACCCCGAGGCCGCCGTCGAGGCGGTCTACCAAGTGTCGACCGGCGAGGGCCTCTCGCCGTTCATCCCCGCGAGCCTCGGCTGCGCGACGGGCGGCAGCGGCGGCGCGTGCTTCCGCGCCGACTCGTTCCACGTCGTGCTCCTCGTGACCGATGCGCCGATGCACAACGGCCCGCCGGGCATCGAGCCGATCGCGCCGTACACGTTCACCCCGAGCCCGCACACGTACGAGCAGATGCTGGGTGCGCTCGCGGGCGTCGACGCGATCGTGATCGGCCTCGGCGGCACCGACGCGCTTCGTCCTTCGCCCATGCCCCACCTCCAGGCGATCGCGCGCGACACGGGCGCTGTCGACGGATCGGGCGCCCCGCTCGCGTTCGACATCGGCGGCTCGGGCGACGGCATCGGCGAGCAGGTCGTGTCTGCGATCGAGCGCCTCGCCGAGGGTCATCCGCTCGAGGTCGACGCGATTCTCGAGGATCGCGGCGGCGACGCGATCGACGCGCGCACGCTCGTGGTGGCGGTGCGACCGCGCGCTGCCGATCCGAGCACGGGCATCGTGTCGATGGATGCGACCACGTTCCACGGCGTGCGGCCCGGGACGCGGCTCACGTTCGAGCTCGAGCTCGACGTCTCCTCCTTGCCTCCGTCGCGCGAACGGCGTGAGATCCCTGCACGCGTGGTGATGCGTGAGTCCGGGCGTGCGCGCCTCGACTCGGTGGACGTGGTGATCGTGATCCCGGGTGACGACGGAGCGGGGTGCCCATGATCGACGTACGGAGGAGCACGCTGATCGCCGCGGCGAGCGTGCTCGCGCTGGCGGGCTGCGGATCGAAGTCTGGCCTCGAGGTGCCCGAGCCTCCGCGGTTCGACGCGGCCATCGACGCGCCGCGCCCCGACGCCTCGACGTTCGTGCCGCCCGATCAGTGCATCGAGCTGCCGCCGCGCGAGCCGCCGAGCCAGATCGAGGTCTCGTTCCTCACGCGCATCTCGGAGGCGGACGTCTTCTTCCTCGTCGACGTCACGGGCTCGATGATGCAGGAGATCGTGCAGATCCGGAGCCGGCTGAGCGACACGATCGCGCCCGGCATCGCGCGCTCGATCCCGGACGTGCGCTTCTCGCTCGCGCAGTACGCGGAGTTCCCCGTGGTGCCGTTCGGCGACTTCGAGGATCGACCGTTCGAGCTCATCACGCCCTCGACGCCCGATCTGCCCACGCTGCAGCGCGGCCTCGACTCCCTCGTGCTGGGCTCGGGGGGCGACGCGCCGGAGTCCGCGATCGAGGCGCTGTTCCTCACCGCGACGGGGCAGAGCCTCGGTGTGCTCGTGCCGGAGCGACGCTGTCCGGCCGACACCGTGGGCCATCCCTGCTTTCGTCGCACGGGCTCGCGCATCTTCGTGTGGATCACCGACGCGCCGAGCCACAACGGACCGTTCGGCGAGTTCCCGTACGACGACAGCGTCGCGCCGCGTCCTCACCAGTACGAAGAGACGATCACCGCGCTCAACCGCATCGGCGCCAAGGTCCTCGGCCTCTACAGCGGCTTCGGCGAAGAGAACGGGCGCGCCCACGTGGAGGAGATCGCACGTCGCACGGGCGCTGTGGCGGCGAGCGGCGAGCCCCTGGTGTTCGACATCGGCTCCGACGGCGCGGGCCTCGGCGCCGGTGTGGTCGAGGCCGTCCGCACGCTGGTCGACGAGGTGCCGATCGACATCGCGATCCGCGTCGAGGACGATCCGAGCGACGACCTCGACGCGACGATGTTCGTGCGGGGCGTCGAGACCGTGAGCGCCGACCCGGCGATCGGCGCTGTGCAGCTCGCGGATCGGTTCGACGACGTCCGCCCCGGTACGCGCGTCACGTTCCGCGTGCTCTTCGCGAACGAGCGCATCGAGCGGGGGCCAGACCCCATTCGCTACCGATTGCGCGTGACGCTGATCGGCGACGGCGTGACCGAGCTCGCGACGACAGTCGTCGACGTGGTGATCCCGGCGCTCGACGGCGAAGGCTGCGTGGAGTGAGGTCCGCGACCGCTCGGCGTGCGCGGGGCGTCTCGCTCGTGCTCCTCGGCGCCGCGGCTTCGTTCGTGTCGGGATGCATCTGCATCCGACCACAGACGGATCCGCCGCCGTTTCCCGAGGAGGCGAACCTCGTGGTTCGGCGATCGAGCGAGCCCAGCGTCGCGCCGTTCGGATCGTGCTCCGGCTTCACCAATCCCCTCGGGCACGACGGCTTCTGCGGAACCGAGTGGAGCGCGCGGATCCTCGAGGACGGAAGCGGCTTCGGCGGTGCGAACCAGACGCCGATGTTTCACACGTACGGGTATGCGTTCGCGTTCCGAGGCGAGGGAGCGCAGCTCTGTCGGTACTTCGGTGACGAGCTCGGCGATCAGCACGGGTGCATCCGCGCCGACGTGCGCTGCGCGCGCTCGGGCGAGCTCGTGATCCACGACGACGGGGGCGGCTTCATCGTCGGCGAGTTCGAGGGTGGCGGGCACATCGAGGCTGCGTTCAGGTTTCAGCGTCCGGTCGACGCGGGCGTACGTGCCGACGCCTCGCCGTAGCGCTCGACGCTCCGCCAGAGGAGGCGCCAGAGGAGGTCTGACCCCGTGCTGCCTGGCGGAGACGTCCCGCCAGGCGTCCGCCAGTCCGCCAGATCTCGCGCGAATTCCTCGACGATCGGTGCCGAAACACCCGGATCGCGCCGTGCACCGCTCCTCGCAGGAGGAAAGCCATGGCTCGTCGCATTCGATGGTTCGCACCAGGGGTTCGTGTCTACGAGGTCGTCGTGAAGTGCAGCGGGGACGAGATGCTGATGCGCCCGGACTCGCTCGCGGTGCTGCTGATCGCGACGGCGCTCGCGGACGCGTGCGGGAGGCGCCGCAAGGTCCGGCTCGTCGCGTTCTGCTTCGTGTCGAACCAGTTCCACCTCATCGTGCGCATCGACGACGACGCGGACGGACGGCGCATCAGCGAGTTCATGAAGGCGCTGGACGAGCAGGTCGCGATGAAGCTCAACGAACATCGAGGGCGTCACGGTCACTTCTTCGCGGACAGGCCGAGCATGACGCCCATCCTCGACGAGGCGCACTTGATGGAGCGGATGGTCTACGTGCACGCGCAGCCCGTCCATCACGGCCTCGTGGATCGCGTGGAGGAGTGGCCGGGGCTGTCGAGCTATCGCGCGGTGTGCGACGGCGCGTCCGAGGTGGAGGCGACTCACTTCGACGAGGCCGCGTGGCGCGCGGCGGGCGAGGATCGCCGGGAGCTCGCGACCTTCACGCGTCGTGTGTCGGTGCCGGTCACGATGCCTGCAGCGTGGGAGACGCTGTCGGCCAGTGGCGTGCAGGCGGCGCGTCGAGCCGTCGAGTCGGGTGTTCGCGAGCGCGAGCGCGAGAAGGCGATCGAGCGTCGCGCGCGGGGCGAGCATCGACGGCTTCCGAAGGGATCGAGCTATCGGAAGATCGATCCGTTCTCGCGGCCCACGGGATCCTCGACACGGAAGCCCGCGCCGTGGGCACACGCGAGCGCCGAGGCGCAGCGCCAATACCGTGCGGCGTACGCGCTGATGTTGGCGCAGTACCGCGTGGCCTCGGAGGCGTTTCGCGCGACGGGGGTGATGGGCGCGTTCCCGGAGGGAACGTGGTTGCCTTGGGTTCGTGAGGTGCCCGGCCTCTGCTGAGCGTCGGGTGTGAGCTCGGGTCCTCGTCGCGGTGCGCGACGGGAGTCGTGTGCCCGCCGGCCGAGAGGTCGAGCGGGATGGACGCGCTCCGTCGTCGCGCACGTCTCGTCGGAGGGGAGGCGGGTGGGTCCCGACCGAGACGGGCGTGCGGGGGGGGCCTGCGAGGGTGGATCTGCATTCTCGACCCGTACGCAGGCGACCCGGAGCCGACGGACCCCAACACGGGGTCTGACCCCGGCTCGGCACCTCTATCTCGCGAGGAAGAAGAAGAGCTTGCCGAGCATCGTCGTCGCGGCCGGCTTCGGGTGGACGCGGACCGGGTCGTCGCCCCACGCGTAGAGCGCGACGCCGTTCGTGAGCGTCGCCTCGAGGACCGTCGTGCGCGTGACCGTGAGCTCTTGGTGGTGGACACGCGCGCCGACGGCGACGCCGGGGTCGCGGAGGAGCGCTTCGGCGGCGGTGCGCACGTCCTCGGTGAGGATCGGCTCGCCTCGGTAGCCCGCGTCGCCGCGCACGTCGTGGATCTGATCGGCCGCTTGCCGATGGAGGAGCTCGCCGGGGCTCGGGTGCTCCGACAGATCGAACACCACCTCGAGTGGGAGCGCGTCGGTGCCGAGCGTGCGGAGCGCCTCGTGCTCGTCCATGCGAGCCCACACCGACGGCTTGCCGAGCACGCCTCCCGAGCCGGTGCACTGATCGCAGCGCACCCGTCCCGCCCCCCGGCACGTCGGGCAGCGATCACGACGCTTGCCGCTGCCGACGCTGCCGGTGCCGCCACACCGCGTGCACGAGAGATCGCCCTGCGCGCTGCACATGCCGCAGTCCATCGGCACCTCGTCGATCGACAGCGCCTGTGTGACCTCGTGCCCTACGCGCGCATCGCTCGGCAGGCGTAGCGCCGTGGCCCACGGATCGGGCCCCGCGACGTGCTCGAGCGTGCGTGTCTTCGCGGCGCGCAGCTGGTAGCGGATCCCGCGCGACTCGAAGCGCGATCGCAGCGCGATCTGCAGCGGCCCCACCGCGGCCACGCTCGCGATCGAGAGCGTCCGCGGACTGACGCGCGCCCATGGCTGCACGGCGTGCCACGCGCCCATGCTCGCGAGGAACCGATCCCGAGGTGCGTCGCTCATCCGTGCGCACTCTACGGCAGGGTGCTCGCGGATCGCTCGTGTATCCTCCCGCGTGATGCCGCGCTCTCGTCTGGCTCGCTCGTCCTCCACGCTGCTCGTCGGCCTCGCGATCACGCTCGGCGCCACCAGCGCGCGCGCGCAGGAGCGCAATTTCGATCTCGAGCGCTACAGCCCCGCGCCCGATGGCGACGGCTTCCTCACCGTGCCCGGCACCCGCACGCCGGGGCCGTGGCGATGGAACGTCGGCTACTCACTCAGCTACGCGCGCGAGCCGCTGATCGTGAACGTCGCGCCGCGCCAGATCGTGTCCGATCGCCTCGACGGCAACCTCTACTTCCAGCTCGGCATCCTCGGGCAGATCGCTGTCGTCGTGAACATGCCCGTCGCGCTCTGGCAGAGCGGCGCGGCCGAGCGCATCGACGGCGGCGCGCCGCTGATGGTCGCTGCGATCCGCGATCCTCGGGTGGCCGTGCGCGTGCGCGTGCTCGGCGAGGACGCGACCGTCGAGCGTGATCGACACGAAGGCGAGGGCATCGCGCTCCAGGCTGCGGCCACGATCCCGATCGGTCACGAGGGCAACTTCGCGGGCGAGGGCGCGCCGCAGGTCGAGGGCGCGATGATCGCGGACTTCCACGTCTTCGACCTCGGCATCGGCGGCATCCTCGGCTTCCGTCATCGCTTCGCGGAGCCGGTCCTCTTCGGCAGCTCGTTCCGCAACCAGATCTACGGCGCGCTCGCGCTGCAGGTCCCGCTCTTCTTCGTCGATCACGTGGTCGCGCTCGGCGAGCTCGACGTGAGCACCGACGCGGAGAACCCGTTCGGCGACTCGGGCTCCACGGCGGCCGAATGGCGCCTCGGCTTCCGCATCGATGCGATCCGCGACGTGGAGCTCACGTTCGCGGGAGGCACGGGCTTCGTGGGCGGTGCGGGCTCGCCGCTCGCGCGCGGCATCGCGTCCATCTCGTGGGCGCCTCGCGTGCACGATCGTGATCAGGACGGCATCGACGACGATCATGACGGCTGTCAGACGCTGCCCGAGGACGTCGATCAGAACGAGGACGAAGACGGCTGCCCCGAGCCCGACAACGATCACGACCTCGTGCCCGATCTCGACGACCGCTGCCCGAACGAGGCGCCCACCGAGGGACGCGATCTCGACGACGATGGCTGCACCGATCCCGTGACGGACACTGACGGCGACGCGATCGAGGACGCGAACGACGCGTGCCCGCAGGCGCCCGAGGATCGCGACGAGCACGACGACACCGATGGCTGCCCCGATCCCGACGACGATCACGACGGCGTGCCCGACGCGAACGATCGCTGCCGCACGGAGGCCGAGGATCGCGATGGCCACGAGGACGAGGACGGCTGTCCCGATCTCGACGACGACGCCGACGGCGTGCCCGACGCGAGCGATCGCTGTGTGGGCGAGGCCGAGGATCGCGATGGCGTGGACGACACCGATGGCTGCGTCGATCTCGACGACGATCACGACGGTGTGCCCGACACGAGCGACACGTGCCGAGAACAGGCCGAGGTCATCAACGGCGTGACCGACGAGGACGGCTGCCCCGATCGCGGAGGACGCGCGCTCTGGACGCGTGAGCGCGAGCCGGGCGAGCGCACGCCGGCGACGGTCGATGCGAACGTGGCGCCGCCGGTCTTCGTGGGCAGCTTCGCGCTCGGACGCACGGGGCTCTCGACGACGTCGGACGCTGCGATCGCGCAACTCGCGCGTGTGCTCGTGTCGGATGACGGCTTCGCCCACGTGATCGACGTCGGTCTTCCCGAGGGCAGCGACGCGATCGTGGCTTCGATCACCGAGCGGCTGCGCGCTTCGCTCGACGCGATCGGTGCGCAGCGCGCGCGCTTCGAGGTGCGTCGATCCGCGGAGCTGACACGAGGTCGTGCGCGGGTGCTGCGCCTCCTGCCGGCGGGCGCGACGATCTCGGCGGCCATCGTGGAGCGCTCGGGCACCACGCTCTTGCCCAGCACGGCGGCCCAGCGCGCGGCGCTCTCGGACGCGGTCCGTTGACGAAAAGCCTCGGGTTCGCTGGGTTTTCGATGGTTCGTGAAGCGAACGCGCGTGCCCTCGTCGAAGGCGCCGTCCACCGCGATCAGGCCCCCGTTGACGACGTGGGCTCCGATTGGCGAGATTCGTACGTCGAGCACTGGACGGTGGCCGCGATCCGGCACCGAAGGAGCAAGAGGTAAGCGCGTCGTGCGGACCGTCTCCCGACAGCAGAACGCGGCCTGGACGCGCGCTCTCCTCGCGATCGTGCTCGCGTTCGCATGCGGCCTCGCCGCGCTCAGCCCCGCCTTCAGTGGTCGCGCGCGTGGTCAGCTCTCCGATCGCGCCGCGGTGGTGCGGGTGCTCCAAGAGAGCCGGGACTTCCGTGCGCGTGCACGCGCCGCGCTCGCGCTCGGTGCGAGCGCCGATCCGACGATGGCTGCGCCGCTCGCGACGGCCCTGCGCGACGGCAACCCCGCGGTGCGCGCGGC
>JAFLCL010000310.1 GCA_017303575.1 Deltaproteobacteria bacterium | reverse complement strand
GGGAGAATCGCTACGCTCGGGCAGCGCCCCCGGACGGGTTTCGGCAGCAGTGCCTGCCTGTACCTCGGCTTGCGGCTGCGCGGGCGGCGCGGCGTCGGGCGACTGCACCTCCCACGTGGAGGGCAGCGTGCGCTGGAACGCCTTGAGCTCTTCCTGGAGATGGTGGCCGTCGCGGAAGCGATTGCGCGGATCCTTCTCGAGGAGCCTGAGGATGATGCGCTCGGCGACCTCGGGAAGATCCTTGGCGATCGTGCGCGGCTTGGGCGAGGCCGCTGTCTTCTGCATCTCGAGCAGCGTGTCGCGATCGGCCGATCGGAAGGGCAGCTGGCCCGTCGTCATCTCGAAGAAGAGGATGCCGAGCGCATACAGATCGGAGACGGGCATCGCGTCTTCGCCGCGCGCCTGCTCGGGCGACATGTACTCGGGCGTGCCGAACACTGCGCCCTTGGGCGCGAGGCGCGGATCGCGCGCGAGGGCCGCGAGACCGAAGTCGAGGATCTTCACGAAGTCGCGACGACCGCCCTTGGCGGTCAGCATGATGTTGTCGCTCTTGAGATCGCGATGGACGACGCCGAGATCGTGCGCGCGTGCGAGGGCTGCGCACATCTGCTCGAGGATGTCCGTCGCGCGCGCGAGCGGCATCGGGCCCTTGGCGATCTCGGAGCTGAGCGAGCTGCCGACGAGGTACTCCATCACCAGGTAGAGCTCGCCGTCCTCGGTCTCGCCGACGTCGTGGATCTCCACGATGTGCGCGTGATCGACGCGGTTGGCCGCGCGCGCCTCGCGCAGCATCCAGGCGCGTAGGTGCGTCTCGCCGCGGAGGTCGGGGCGGATGAGCTTGAGGGCGACGACGCGATCGATGAGCACGTGACGCGCTCGGTACACCACGCCCATGCCGCCTTCGCCGAGGAGGGCCTCGAGTCGATAGCGGCCGGCCACGACCTTGCCGAGGTAGCCGTCCTTCGTCGGTTTCACAGCAGCAGTCTTCGTCGTCATCGGAGGCGGCATGATACCGGATCGTTCCGGCGATCCGATAGCGTCGGCGGGGGCCTCGACGCGCGAGGATCCGCAGGTCGGGACCTGATCGGCAGCGGGAGCATGCGCGCCGCCGCGTCCTCCCGTATCCTCGCTCGATGGGACGTTGCTGGGACCCGCGCCCTGCTCGATGCTCCCGGCCTCACTTGCTTCTCGAACGTGCGACGTCGTCGCGCGGATCCTTCACAACGAGGAATCACGAGGTCGGATGGCGCGCTCGCCGATGCGGATAGGGCCCTATCGAGTGGATCGGCGCGTCGCGTCCGGCGGCATGGCCGAGGTCTACGTGGCGCACCGCGAGGCCGCGCATGGATTCGAGCGTCGCGTCGCCCTCAAGACGATCCTCCCGCAGCTCGCGAGCGACCCCGAGTTCGCCGCCATGTTCGCCGACGAGGCCAAGCTCGCCGCGCGCCTCGAGCACCCCGGCATCGCGCAGGTCTTCGACTTCGGCGAGGCCGACGGGATGCTCTATCTCGCGATGGAGCTCGTGGACGGCGCGAGCGTGAACCGCATGCTGCGGGCCTCCACCGCCACGCGCGAGCCCACGCCGGTGCCGCTCGCCGTGATCCTGCACGTGGGGATCGAGGTGGCGCGCGCGCTCGCGTATGCGCACGTGGCGCGTGACGGGCGCGGTCGTCCGCTCGGCATCGTGCACCGCGACGTCTCGCCCGCGAACATCCTCCTCGGTCGTCGCGGCGAGGTGAAGCTCGTCGACTTCGGGATCGCGCGCTGTCTCGGCGCGGCGCACCGCACGGACGAGGGCATGGTGCGCGGCAAGCTCGGCTACATGTCGCCCGAGCAGGTGCAGGGAAAGACCGTGGATGGCCGCAGCGACGTGTTCACGCTCGCGGCCGTGCTCGCGGAGATGTGTCTGCTCGAGCCGCTGTTCGGCACCGGCGAGGATCTCTCGGTGCTCATGCGGATCCGCAACGTCGATCTCGCGCCGCTCGAGCGTCTGCTCGCGGCCGAAGAGAAGCGCCTCCGCAACAGCCGTCCCTCGAGCGCGCCGCCCAACGTCGGTGCGCCGCCCGAGCTCTTGCGGCTCCTCCGCGCGGCGCTCGCGCGCAAGCCCGAGGATCGCATCGGCGCTTCGTACTTCGCGGACGCGCTCGAAGAGATCGCGGAGCGTCGCAACCTCCACGGTCGACGCGCGCGCGAGACCTCTCGCCAGCTGCATCGCCTCGGGCTGCTGTCGCTCGATCCCGCGGACGTCGAGGCGCGCGAGCCCGGTGCACGACCGACCACGCTCGTGGCCACGCGCGACTCCGAGCCGCCTTCCACGTCACCCACCGATCGTCCGGCGCCCGCGGGCGCGAACGAGCTGCTCGCCGCGATCGCGCTCGAGCCGCCCACGCACTACGAGCTCGTGAGCCGCGCGGGCGTGGTGCTCGGGCCGCTGTCGTATGCGGAGCTGGTGCGTCGGATCGTCGCTGGCGAGGTCGGGCCCGAGCTGACGGTGCGTCGCGAGGGCACCGAGGGCGGCGAGCCGCCGGAGCTGCGCCGCTATCTCTCGTCGAGCGCGCTCGGATGGAAGGACGCCGGCGCGGCGAGCGCCCGCGAGCGCGGCGTGATCGAGAGCGGGCGTCTCTTGTCGCTCGCGCTGCGCCTCGGCACCACGCGCGCGACGGGCATGCTGGAGCTCGTCGAGGACTTCGGAGCGCAGCGGAGAGGTCCGAGCACCGTGGGCGGGGAGCGCGAGGGCGTGTTCCCCTCGCAGAGCAGCGAGGCCTCGAGCGCGAGCGACACACGCAAGCCGCGCCGCAAGCGGATCTTCTACGTCGACGGAAAGCCCGAGTTCGTGACGTCCAACGACCCGCACGAGCTGCTCGGCGAGTTCCTCGTGAGGAACGGCGTCTGTCTCCGCATGGAGATCGAGATGGCCCTCGCTGTGCTCGACAGGTACGAGGGCCGGCTCGCGGACGCGCTCGTGGGCCTCGGTGTGATCCGACCGATGGCGCTCGTGGGCGCGATCGAGCGACAGGTGCGCGAGCGCTACCTCGAGGCGTTCCGCTGGCGCGCGGGCAACTGGACGTTCGTCGAGGGCATGCGCGCGGGCGAAGAGGCGGTGCCGCTCGGTCGTGGTCCGCTCGAGCTCTTGTTCGATGCAGCCGTCGCGCTCGACGCGAACTACGCCGAGGCCGCGATCGCACCGCTGCGTGAGCGTGTGGTCACGCGCGTGATCACACCGCCGGCGCCGCTCGTGTCGTTCGGTCTCCCGAGCACGTGGTCGAGGGCGATCCTCGCGGTGGACGGGCGCACGACGCTCTCGGGGCTCTTGATGCGCGCGCGCACCGAGCACGGCCTCGAGGTGGACGACGCGTGTCGCGTCTACCACTTCGGTCTCTCGTGCTCGCTCCTGCGCGCCGCGAGCTCGCCCGCCTCGGCGATGGGCATCCCCGCGGTCGGCAAGCGCGACTCCTGAGACGAGGTCGCCGCTTCGAGATCACAGAATGTGATCAGTCTCCCACGATCGGGGCGACCTCGACCGTCGGCGCTGCGTGCTGTGTGCGTGGATAGAAGACGACGAGCGCGAGGTTCGCGAGGCCGAGGGCCGCGAGGATCTGGAAGAGCGGCGTGAGACCGGACGCGAGGCTCGCGGCGATCGAGGGATCGACAGCGCCGGTGCGTCCGTGGGGATCGAGCAGCGACGCGACTGTCTCTTCGCTCATCGAGCCGCTCACGATCGCGGAGAAGATCGCGCCGAGCGCGCCCACGCCGAGCGCGCCGCCGATCGATCGCGAGAAGAGCTGGAGGGCGGTGGCGACGCCGCGGCGATCGGCCTCGACGCTGGTCTGCACCGCGAGCAAGAGCGCCGTGGTCGCGAAGCCCATGCCGAAGCCGAGGCCGCCCATGGCGATGCGCATCGGCCAGAGCGACTGATCCGCGTCGATGCCGTGGGTCGCCCACGCGAGCGCGCCGAGCGCGACGGCCGACACTGCAGAGCCGAGCACGACGGGCGCGCGGAAGCCGATGCGCGTGATCGTGCGGCTCGTGATCGCGGACGCGACGGGCCACGAGAGCAAGAGTGGCGCGAGGGTCGAGCCGGCGTCGGTCGGCGAGCGACCCATCACCCCCTGCACCACGAGCGGCAGGAACGTGACCGCCGTCGACATCGCCGCGCCGAGCAGCATCGCGGAGCCGGATGCGATCGCCACCGCGCGCGCGCGCACCATCTCGAGCGGCACCACGGGCTCGGCGGCGCGCCGCTCGACGATCACGAAGAGCACGAGCAGGACGATCGCTGCGGGCGCGAAGAGCCACGGCATCGTTCGCTGTGCGGCGACCAGCAGCGCGACCGAGCCCGAGGTGAGCAGGAGCGCGCCCATCCAGTCGAGCTGGACGCGACGCTGCACGCGTCGCTCGTGGTAGGCGGCCAAGAGCACGAGGACCGCCGCGATCCCGACGGGCACGTTGATCCAGAACACCCAGTGCCACGAGAGCGTGTCGACGATCACGCCGCCCACGATCGGACCGAACGCGCCGGCCATCGCCCACACAGCGCCGAAGAACGCCTGCACGCGGCCGCGCTCCTCGAGGGCGAACAGGTCGGCGAGGATCGTGAACGTCACCGGCTGGATCGCGCCCGCGCCCAGGCCCTGCAGCGTGCGCGCGACGATGAGGATCTCGATCGAGCCCGCGAAGCCGCTCCAGATCGAGCCGATCAAGAACAGCACGATGCCGAACACCAGCACGGGACGGCGGCCGTAGAGATCGGCGAGCTTGCCGTACAGCGGCACGCTCACCGTGGACGCGAGCAGGTACGAGCTACCGACCCAGCCGTACAGCAAGAGGCCGCCGAGCTCGGAGACCACCGTCGGCATCGCGGTGCCGACGACGGTGGCCTCCATCGCCGACATGAAGACGCTCAAGAGGAGCGCCACCACGACGATGCCTCGCCTGATCGAGGGTGCACTCGTCTCGAGGGCGGGCTCACTCACGGGGGGCGCTCACGGGGCGCGAAGATGACACGGGCCGCTCCACGCGCCCGCACTCGGTCTCTGAGTTGCTGCGCGCTTCGCGCGCGCCGGGGGCTCGACCCCCGGAACCCCCATCGGTCCTTCGTCGCTTCGCTCCTCCATCCCTCGCGCCTCAAGGGGGCTTCGCCCCCGCCGGCTGGCTCCCCGAGAGCGACGTCTCGAATCTCTCGGTCTCTGAGTGCTTCCGGGACGGGGCACTCTGGCGGTACACCTCCGGCGGTGACGGGCACGGCGAGCACCGTGAAGACGCGATGCGCGCTCCTCGGAGCGCTCGTGTTGTCGCTCGTCGCGGCCGATGAAGCGCGCGCGTGGCCTGCCCCCGAGCGTCATCCGCCCACGATGCGCGGCTACCGCCTGGGGCCGGTGGAGTGGGAGTTCCTGCCTGTCGATGTGGGCGCGCGTCACTTCCGCGTGATGGCCTTCGATGGGCACGTGCACTCCGCGATCTCGCGCGATGCGCTGCACCCGATCGCGGAGCTCATGTGGCTCGCGGAGCGCAAGGATCTCGATCTGCTCGTGCTCACCGATCACGGCGCGAGCTCGGCCCGCGGCTACCTCGAGCGCGAGTACCGCGGTCCCGTGGAGACGTTGATCGGCGAAGAAGTGGGCGGCTCGTTCGGCCACGCGGTGGTGTGGGACATCACCGAGCACCGTGGGATCTCGGCGGCCGTCGCGGACTCGATGGACGCGCTCGGCACGCTCGTGCACGGACAGAACGGCACCGTGGTGCTCGCGCATCCGGGCTGGTGGATCGGCCGCAACACCTGGGATCCGCGGCGCTGGATGCAGTACGACGCGCTGAGGCGCGGCGGCATCGGCCAGCAGATCGACGCGCTCGAGCTGTGGAACCAGGTGTACTGGGAGCGCTCGCGCGAGCTGATCGACGAGTGGGTGGGCCTGCTCGAGCGCGGCCTCTACGTGCCCATCGTGGGCAACAGCGACTTCCACCGCGCCTACTCGCACCGCCTCGGTGACCCGCGCAACGCGATGCTCTGCGCGAGCGACGCCGCGGGCGCGATCACCCAGAGCCCGAGCGAGTGCCTGCGCGAGACGGTGCGATCGGGACGTCTCTACGTGACCGAGGGTCCGAGCATCGACGTGCGCCTCGCGGATCACGTGCCGGGCGAGATCGTCGACGCGATCGCGGGCACGCGCTTGGCGGCCGAGGTGCGTGCGCGCTCCGAAGAGGGAGGGACGGTCCTCGTGTACCTCGGTCGCGAGGTCGTCGCGCGCGTGCCGCTCGCACCGGGCGCGACCGTCGAGCATCGCTTCACCCTCGCGGTGCCGCAGGCCGACTCGTACCTGCGCGTCGAGATCGAGCGCGCGAGCGTGCCCGAGGATCGTCCGCCGTTCTCGCTCCTCACCAACCCCATCCGCATCGATGTCCTGCCGCGTCGGACCGATGGCTGGCGTGGCCCGGACGAAGGGTCCATCCCAGGCCCGCCTGGCTTCTCGCGCGACGAGGTGGGTCGACGTGACCGCGCGCGCGCCCAGCGCCGGATCGATCTCAGGCCCGCGCCGCGAAAAAGTTGAACCCGTCCGCCGGGGCCGCGCGTTCTTCGGGGGGAACGACGATGATGCTCGCGATGCGGCGTGTGGACGACGACGAAGAGGCGGGAGGCGCTCGGGTGATCCCGATCTCCGAACGCGCGCTCTTGTCGCGTCATCAGCGCGGTGAGCGCGACGCGTTCCCGCAGCTCGTCCACGCGTGGCGTGCGCGCGTCTACGGCTATCTCACGAGGTGCGGTGTGCCTGCCTCCGATCGCGACGACCTCTTCCAGGACGTGTTCCTGCGCGTGCATCGCGCGGTTCACACGTCGCCCCCGGCAGGTGGCTCGGGCGTCACCGGAGACTCGGGGGAGGACGTCGCGCTGCCTGCGAGCGGAACGCTCGTGCCGTGGCTGATGACGATCACGGTGAACGTCGTGCGCAGCCACTTCCGCAAGGTCGGCGTGCGGAGCGTGGTGGTGCTCGACGAGGACGCAGGGCACGACGTGGCCTCGAGCGTGCGTGGCCCCGAGGGTGAGCTCGCCGCGCGACAGACCACGCAGTGGATCGAGCGCGCGGTGCTCGCGCTGCCGCTCGAGCAGCGCGAGGCGCTCGTCTTGTGCGCCATCGAAGGCATGGAGATCAGCGAGGCCGCGCAGGCGCTCGGTGCGCCGCTCGACACGGTGAAGACGCGCCTGCGCCGCGCGCGTCTCGCGCTCGCCGACGCGCGCGCTCGGCAAGGCCTGGTCGAGCAGAGGGAGGAGTCGCGATGACGCTCTCGTGCGACGAGGTTCGTGACCGCCTGGCCGATGGCGTCTCGGGTGACGCTGGCATCGAGGCGCACGTCCACGGCTGCGCGTCGTGTCGCGCGCTCGCGACAGCGCTCGGCGAGGTGGATGGTGCGCTCCGCTCGGTCCTGCCGATCGATGCGCCCGAGGTGCTCGTCGAGGCCACGCTGGCGCGTGTCGCGCGTGAGGACGTTCGCCGCGCGGAGGCCGAGAATGCCCAGGAAACAGGGCGATCCGAGGCCCCCGTCGCCCACGAGAGCCGGGGCGTGGAGGTGGAGGGCGGCTCGATCGTCACGGCCTCGCTCGCTGTGATCGTTGCGGCGCTGGGCGCCGTGTTCATGGCGCCGCTCGTGCTCGTGCGCGCGATCGGGGGATGGCTCGGTCGCCTGCGTGAGGCGCGCTCGGCGCGCGTCGTCGCGGAGGGCACGCCGCAGAAGGGTCGTCGGCGCGGTCCGTGGATCGAGCTCGCGCTCGTCGCCGGCATCGCTGGTGTCGTCGGCACTGCGAGCTGGCAGCGCTTCGGCAACATGGTGAAGGGCAAGATCGACGGCAGCACGAACACGCTCGACGCCATGCCCACCGAGGAGACGGAAGGTGGCTACCGCGGTCGGAGCGCCGGCGGCCTGGGATGGTTCGAGGACGGCGATGGCGTGGCGGACTCCCGGAACGCACAGGAGGGCCGTCTCGAGAACGCGGTCTCGAACGAGCCCGCGGACGAGGGTCGCTTCGCGGCGCCTTCGGCCGCGATGTTTGCGCCCGAGGCCGAGGAGCTTCGTCGTGGGGTCGGCCTCGATCAGAGCGACCTCGAGACGGACGCCGAGGGCGAGCGCAGCCAGGCGTCCGGTCACCGCACCCCGCCCGCGGGTGTCGAGACGATCGTCGTGCGCGAGACAGCGGACGAGACGGGCGTCGAGATCCACAACGGCCGCGACGACGACAGGCGCGAGGTGCCCCAGAACGGTCTCGCCCTCGCGCAGCCCCTCAGCACGGGCGAGTCGAACGTCGACGTCGACGAGACCACCATGCTCCCGTTCGCGACGACCACCGCGGCCCCCGAGTCCGTCTTCTGGCAGCGTGCGCAGGCGACGGAAGGTCTCGCCCTCCGCGCCCGTGATGGCTGGTGGCAGAGCACGTACGTGCCCGGCGATCCGGCGATCCGTCTGCTCCAGGCGCGCCTCGCTTCGTCGTCCGTGGTGCTCCCCGCGATCGATCGCACCGGCCTCGCCTTCGCCGAGGACGTGCGACCGATCGAGCCGATGCTCGATGCGCCGCGCGATCGGGCGCTCGCCGTGGGCGCGTTCGCAGACACGGCATCGATCGATGGATCGACGCGCGTGCGCGTGGAGGTCGCGCTGCGATCGATCGCGCAGGCCTCGGGGCGTCGTGGCGCGCTGCGCATCGCGGTGGTGCTCGACGCCGACGCTCCGCTCGACGCACAGGCGCAGTCGCGCATCCGCGCGATCGTGAACGCGCTGACGCGGACGAGCAGCGCCCGCGATCAGCTCGCGCTCTACGCCTCGGGCGCGCACGGAGGTCGGCTCGCTGCGCTCGGATCGATGCGTACGGGACGCCTCGAGCTCGCGCTGCGTCACCTCTTCGCGGGAGAGGCCGGGGCGGGCGCGGCCAGCGGCGAGGTCGGGCCGGTCTCGATGTCGCGCGCGGTGACGGACGCGCTCGAGTCGGTGTCGGGGGCCGACGCCGTGGGCCTGGTGCTCGTCCTCACGCCCGACAGCGCGAACGATCGCGAGACCGAGCGCGCGATCCACCTCGGCACGCTGGCCGGCATCACGACGACGGCGGTGGGTGTCGGCGAGGGCGCGACCCTCACGGGCCTCGATGCGATCGCGCTCGCGGGGCAAGGCCGACGCCGCATCGTGCTGAGCGAGGACGACGCGACGGCGATGGTGCGCGCGGAGCTGAGCGCGGCCTCGGAGCTGGTGGCGCGCGCGGTGCGTGTGCGCGTGCGCCTCGCCGAGGGCGTCGATCTCGTCGACGTGATCGGCTCTCGCCCGCTCGACGCGCAAGAGTCGGCGCGCACCCGCGAGGTCGAGCAGTCGATCGATCGCGATCTCGCGCAGCGCCTCGGCATCCTCTCGGATCGCGAGGACGACGACGACGGCATCCGCATGCTCCTGCCGGCCTTCTACGCGAACGACGCGCACACGCTCGTGCTCGATCTGATCGTGCGTCGACCGGGTCGGGTGCTCGACGTGGACGTCTCGCTCAAGGATCTCGTGCGCGTCGGCAACGCCCGCGCCTCGGCCTCCCTCACGCTGCCGGGCGGTCGCGCCGAGCGTGGGTCGCGCGAGCTCCGCGTGGTGGCCGACACGCTCGCTCACGAGTCGGCGCG
>JAFLCL010000031.1 GCA_017303575.1 Deltaproteobacteria bacterium | reverse complement strand
CGAGGGTGCGGTGCGCCTGATCGAGAGCGCCGCCCTCCGCGAGGAGCGCGCGCGCGGTCGTGCGCTCTATGGCGGCCGCGCGAGCTGGCCGCGTCGGCTCTGGAACAGCGCGCGGCTCGCGCGCAAGAACACGGGCAACACCGCGCTGATGTCGTTCCGCGATCGCCTCTTCGCGCTCGTCGAGTCGAGCCCGCCCACCGAGATCGATCCACACACGCTCGACACGATCGGCGAGACACGTCTCGGCGTGATCGGCGACGCGTTCTCCGCGCACCCACACCGCGTGATCGATCGCGGCGGCACGATCGGCTTCGGCCTCGAGTACGGACCGACCACGACGATCCACCTCTACGAATTCGCCGACCGCGGCTCGCCTGCCACGCGCGCGCTCGGCGCCGTCTCGCTCCCGCACGCCGTGATGCTGCACGACTTCGCCGTCACGCCCACGCGCGCTCTGTTCCTCGTGTCGCCGGTGCGCATCGATCTCCTGCGCGCGCTGCTCGCGTTGGGCGAGTTCTCGAAGCTCATCAGCTACCACCCCGAGGCAGGCGTCGAGGTGATCGTGGTGCCGCTCGATCGACCCGAGGCGCACACGCGCTTCACGGTGGACCCGTTCTTTCAGTGGCACTTCGCAGGCGCGCGCGACGACGGCGAGGCGATCGAGGCGACCTTCGTGCGTCACCCCGACTTCGGCACCTTCGAGGGTCTGCGCTCGCAGGGGCCGCGATTGACCGGCGTGATCGGCCGCGCACGGATCGAGCCGGGCGCGAAGCGACTCACCTGGGAGCCGCTCTGGGATCGCTTCTGCGAGTTCCCGCGTGTCGATCCGCGCTTCGAGGGACGCGCCGATGCGCCGTTCACGCAGGTGTTCCTCACCGAGGAGTCCGGAGCGCAGCAGAGGAGCCCGAGCGCGGAACACCGCGGTGGCCGACACCTCGTCCGCCTCGACACGACCAGCGGCCGCGCGCGCATGCACGAGCTCGCGAACGACCTCGCGGGCTCGGAGATCGTCTTCGTGCCCCGCTCGCACGACGCGCCCGAGGGCGACGGCTGGGCGCTCGCGCTCTGCCACGATCCGCACGAGGATCGCAGCCACGTGCGCATCCTCGACACCGCGCGCTGGGAAGACGAGCCGATCGCGATCTGTCGCTTCCCCGAGTGGGTACCGATGACCTTCCACGGCCTCTGGCTGCCGGGCTGATCCCGCGCGGCCGCGATCAGAGACCGCTGAACGTCACCGTGTAAGCCCCGGACGCCCCGCTGTAGCCATCGACGAAGACGCCGAAGAGGCCCGGTCCGGTGATCGACTGCGTGATCGTCGAGCGCCGTGTGTCGCAGCCGTCGTCGTTGCAGGTGATCTCGGTGCCGCCTGCGCTCCGCGAGTAGAGCACCGTGTCCCACGTCGCCGCGCTGCAGGTCGCTGCCGTGATCGAGCGCGTCGTCGAGGGACAGGCCGTGAAGTAGTGGAGGTTCTCGGGGCCGCTGCTGAACGAGCCGCAGCTCGCCGACGTGATGCCGGTGCCCGACGTGGTGCCTGCGCTCGCGCCGTTCGCGATCACGCGTGTGCTCGTCCCGTTGCCGGTCGCGAGCGTCTGCCAGCGGAGGTTCACCGTGCCTGTCGTCGAGGCGCGCGTGTGGACCACGATGTAGTGCGTGCCGGCAGGGAGATCGGCGACGGCGATGTCCTGGAGCACGCCGCAGTCGTCGTCCTCGCACGCGGCGGGAGCCCCCGTGCAGCTCGATCGGATCGAGAGCGACGTGTCGAAGCTCGAGCCGAACGTGTCGACGTAGAGGATCGATCGCGCCCCGAGCGTGATGCGGTACCAGAGGTCGTTGCCGTACGCGCAGTCGGTGACCTGCGCGGTCGCGCCCGTGATCGAATCGGCGGTGCGAGTGCCCGACGCGCCGGAGAGCAAGATCGCGCCTGCACACAGATCGTTCGCGGGCGCGGTGAGGCAGCCGTCGTCCACGGTGCCGTTGCAGTTGTCGTCGAGCCCGTTGCCGCAGACCTCACCCGTCGCGAGGCCGGGCACGCACGTCTGCGGCACCCCGCTCACGCAGTTGCTCACCGTGCGCGTGCAGAGGCCCACGCCGCAGGACGTCGTGCCCATGTCGTCGGTCACGCCGTTGCAGTCGTCGTCGGCGCCGTTGCAGCTCTCGGGCACCGCGCTGCCCGGCGTGCACGTCTGCGGCACGCCCGAGAGGCAGTTCATCACCGTGCGTGCGCACGCCCCGAGGCCGCAGCTCGAGGAGCCGAGGCCGTCGTCGGGCGTGCCGTCGCAGTCGTCGTCGAGGTTGTTGCAGGTCTCGGTGCCGGCCGTACCGGGCATGCACATCTGCGGCACGCCCATCACGCACGTGCTCACGGTGCGGCTGCACGTGCCCGTGCCGCAGGTCGCGGTGCCGAAGCCGTCGTCCGCGGTGCCGTTGCAGTCGTCGTCGATCCCGTTGCACGACTCGACGCCGGGCGTCCCGGGCACACACGCGCGCGGTGCTCCGTCGACGCACGTCGAGACGGTCTGTCGACACGCACCGATGCCGCACGTCGTCGTGGGCAGGCTCTCGTCGGTCGTTCCGTCGCAGTCGTCGTCGATGCCGTTGCACGACTCGAGCCCCGGCGTGCCCGGCGTGCACGTCATCGTGCCGCCGCCTGCGCAGCCGGGGACCATGCGCTCGCATGCGCCCGTGCCGCACACGATGGGGGCGCCGAGATCGTCGTCGACGGTGCCGTTGCAGTCGTCGTCGATCGCGTTGCAGATCTCGTCGCTCGGGTCGCCCGCCGTGCACGTAGGCACGTCGCCATCGACGCAGCCGGGCACCGTCGTCTCGCAGCCGCCGACGCCACACACCAGATCGAGGATCGCGTCGTCGATCATGCCGTTGCAGTCGTCGTCGACGCCGTTGCACGCCTCCACGTTGCCGGGGTTCACGTTCGCGTCGGCATCGTCGCAGTCGGTCTCGCCGCAGCTCGCGGGGCCCAGGAAGAATCCGTCTTCGTCGGCATCCACGCAGAGCGGGCCCGTGTCGCTGCCCCCATCGATCGGGCGTGGCGCGTCTCCCGGCACGCCCGTGTCGAGGCCGGGCTCGAACGCATCGATGCGCGGATCGATCGCGGCGTCCATACGCGCTCCCGTGTCGCCGCTGCCGCCGCCTCCCGTCGCGCACGCCGCGAGGAACAACGTCGTCGCTGCGATCGAGCTGCGTCGGGCGTGACCTGGTGAGAGGCGAAGCGAGTGCATCGAGCCATCGTGGATCGAACGCGCAGCCGACCGCAATCGACCGACACGCCCGTCAGAGCACACAACGCAAGAGCAGCGCGACCGTGCCGCCGGTGAACGCGCCCGCTGCGAGGCCGCCCGTGAGGAGCGCTGCGGTGCGGAGGAACACGACGACGCGTCGCGGTCGTCGCGTCGTCGCGCGCTGAATCTCGCTGGATCGCGAAGCTTCCGCGGGGGGCGCGAGGGGCCGGAGCACCACCTGCTCGGGCGCGAAGCGCGGCGTGAGGATCGTCTCCTCGGGCTGCGACGCGCTCTCCTCGATCGTCGTCGGCGGATCGGTCTCGGGACGCCAGTCGCCGACACACGCGTCGAAGCGCGTCTCGCCCTCGAGCTCTGCGCTCTCCATCGCGTCGAGCTCCTCGCGTGGCACCTCGCACGTGTGGATCTGGTGCTCGGGCACCGTGCTCGTCTCCGGCGCGCGCGCGCGCCCCGTGCGTCGCGTTCCCTCCTCGCGTCGCGTCGCGCTGGAGCTACCCGCCGTCTCGCACGCTGCGCGCACCCACGCGCCCAGCTCCCCCACGTCGGCCAGCGAGGCGCTCCCGAGCGCCCGCACCACCGTCGACGCATCCGAGGGACGTCGCGCGGCCTGCGGCTGGAGCAGCGCCTCGATGAGGTGCTCGAGGCCGGGCGTGGCGAGTGGTCGCGCGAGCGGTCTGCGGATCGCGCGGAGCGCGTTGGTCACTGTCTCGACGTCGCTCGCGCCGTCGTGAGGGCGCGCGCCCGCGAGCATCTCGAAGAGCATCACGCCGAGGGCGAACAGATCGGTGCGCGCGTCGAGGCCCGCACCGAGCGCCTGCTCCGGCGCCATGTATGCGGCCTTGCCCTTGACGAGCCCGGTGCGCGTGCGCTGCGTCTGCGCATCGCTCCGCGCGATGCCGAAGTCGATCAGCACCACGCGACCGTCACGGCCCAGGAGCACGTTCGCGGGTGTCACGTCGCGGTGCACGACACCGTGCGCGTGCGCATGCGCGAGCGCTTCCGCCACGTCGTGCGCGATGCGGAGCGCGAGAGGCTCGGGCATCGGCTCGCCGAGCTCGGCCATCCACGACAGAAGCCGACGCAGATCGAGACCATCGACGAGCTCGGTGACGAGGAAGGGACCCTCGAGGTCCACACCTGCATCGAGCACACAGAGCACGTTCGGGTGACAGAGCCGGGAGAGCACGCGCGCCTCGTCCGCGAAGTGCGCGCGCTGGATGGGATCGCTGGCGAGCGCGGGACGCAGGCGCTTGAGGCACACCTGCGCCGGTCGTGCGGGATCGACCGAGCGCGCGACGAACGTCTCGGCCATGCCTCCGGTGCCGAGGGCCCGGACCGTGGCGTAGCGAGCGACGACTGTGTTCTGAGGAGGAAGAAGAGACGAGCGAGCGTCCGAACGAGCACTGGTTTCCGACATGACGACCTCCGATGGGCGTCCTTGTCGGTGGGTCGATCGGCGTGTTGCGTCGTCTCGTCGTTTTTCTTCCCCGTGCGCCGATCAGCGCGTGCGCGCCTGGTCCACCGCGCTCTGGAAGGCCGCCAGCGGCTGCGCGCCGCGGAGCCACACGCCGTTGATCAGGAAGCACGGCGTGCCCACCGATCCCGTGGGGGTCGCGGCCTCGACCGCGGCCATGTCCGCGCGGATCGCGGCCTGGTGCGTGTGCGCCGTCATCGCCTGCCGGAACGCCGCGAGATCGAGGCCGGGCATGCCGCTCGCCAGACGCTCGAGGGTGGCCGCGTCGAGCGAGCGGCTGTTCTCGAAGAGCATGTCGTGGAAGCGCCAGAACGCGTCGTCGCCGAGCTGACGACGCACCTCGCGTCCCGCCTCCGCGGCGGGCATCGCGTTGGTGTGGAACGGGAGCGGGTAGTCGTGCCAGACCCAGCGGATCTGGCCCGGATTGTTCGCGTCCACCTGCGCGAGCGTCGGCTCGACGCGCGCGCAGAACGGGCACTGGAAGTCACTCGCCACGTGGATCGTGATCGGGGCCGTGGCCGGACCGCGCGTCGCGTTGTCGGGGCCGATCGCGAGCGTACCGGTGGACGTGGGCGTCGCCGCGGCGGCAGGCATCGGCGCGACCGGGGTCGGCGGTGGCGGCGCGTAGTACGGCTCGGGGCGAACCTCCTCCACGGCGCTCGAGCGCATGTAGGTCGCGAAGCCCGCGAACCCGAAGCCGAACACGCAGCAGAGGCCGGTGATCGCGAGGCTCGCGATCGAGATCACGAGGGCGAGAGGGTTTTGTCGCATGAGGCGCGCATGGTGCGACGCGCGGCCACGATGCGCTACGGGGTCGCTTCCGTCGGCACCGGAGCCGGCGCCTCCGTCCCAGCAGCCGATTCGGCTGGCGGTGCGGGATCGCTCTCGTTCCCAACCCCTGCGTCCGCACCCTCGAGCACACCGGCGTCCTCGGTCGCGCTCGCGGCGCCTGCCGCGAGGGCCTCGACCGTGTCGGTGCCGACCTCGACCACGCTGTCGCCGGTGATCGACTTGATCTGCGCGGCGATGGAGCAGTCGTGCGCGCCCCCCGAGGTCATCGCGGGCACGCCCGGAGCGCGCTGCACCTCGACGCCCGGCAGCATGCGATCGATGCGCACGGGGATGAGCACGCCACGCGCTTGGATGCGCGTGCGGAGGAGCTGTCGGTTCTCGCGCAGATCCCAGAGGTACACGTCGACCGGCGCGTCGCGACGGTTCTCGCCCTGCTGGATCACGAGGAGGAAGTACTCGGCGCGGAGGAGGTTCGACACGATGGGAACATCGACCGCCATGTTCCGCGCGAGCTGCTCGTCGAGCACACGCAGGCGCAAGAAGTCGGGCTCCTCGCGTACGCCGTCGAGCCACTGGGGCATCAGGAACGCGCCGTTCTCGAAGAGCCCGCGCGCCGAGCTCGGCGCGATGCCGAGGCAGCGCGTGAGCGCGTCCTCGCGCATCGCCGTGGCGCCACGCTCGATGCCCTCGCGGCTCGTGGCGTCTTCGGCACGCAGGCGCAGGTACAAGCCCTCGCCGCCGTGCAGGCCGCTGATGCGGAGGCGCGGATCGGACCAGCGCTCGGGCTCGCCGGCGCTCGCGGCCTCCATCGTCCAGTCCTCGATGCGCGTACGGAACGTTCGGTAGCGATCGACGATCGGCGCGAGGTGCTCCTCGTGCGTCGCGAGGATCTGGTCGCGCATCACGTCTGCGCGCTCGCCCTCGCGGTACTGGTAGCCGAAGTACACGCCAGCGCCGACGAGCGCGGCGAGCGCGGCCCAGCGCCACGGGATCTTCGGCATG
The DNA here is from genome assembly GCA_017303575.1 of Deltaproteobacteria bacterium. GTDB lineage: Bacteria > Myxococcota_A > Polyangia > Polyangiales > Sandaracinaceae > JAFLCL01. Next base: position 46,216 of record JAFLCL010000031.1, on the reverse strand, counting down.
TAGTCCGGCCGGCCCTCGAGCTCATCGGGATCGGGCTTGGCCGCACGCAGCCGCGGAGCGCTCGGCTCCTCCTTGGGCTCTTCCCCGGACGGGACCTCGTCGTGGTCGGACACGGCTCTCATCTATCACCTTTCGCGCTCCCGGCGTGCACCGCGACCGGGGCGCGAGGTTCCGACCGCGGCCCCGCGCCGAGGTTCCCGATCCGTTCGGGCGGGCTTCAGTCGTAGAGATCTTCGGTGCCCCAGTAGCGGTCGAGCAGCACCTCGGGCGCATCGAAGCTGGGTGGCAGCACGTCGTCCGCGCACTCGACGGGCAGCGTGCCCTCGGGATCGTCGAAGAACGCGCGCACGAGCTGCACGGGACAGCTGGGCATGCCTGCACCGACGGAGCCCGTCGTGAGCACCGTGTGCGCGCCGTACGGGATCTCGACGAACGTCTGCGCAGGCCCGGTCAGGTGATCGCGGTAGCCATAGCCGACCTCGGCCGGAGGCGCGGCGGGATCGAGCGAGCCCGCGAGCACGAGCATGGGCACCGACGGCGGCGCGTACTCGTTCCTGATCGCGCCCGCGTCGTAGCGAGGCCACGTCGGCTGCGCCGCGTACACGTGCGCGATGCCGTCCTGGAAGAACACGTTCTCGGCGCGCGCGACGGCGAGCGGTGCTTCATCGACCTGACCTTCGGGCCAGAATTCCGCGAGACAGATGTGCGCCTGGAGCACGCGCGACATGCGCGGCAGACCCCCGCCGCCACCGAAGAGCTGACTGAACAGCATCGCGATCGCGGCTTGATCGTCGGGGCTACAGCGATCGAGACGATAGAGCAGCGCCGGCAGCCAGTTGCGCAGGTTGTAGTCCATCAAGAACACGCTGAAGACTGCGCGCCAGCTGGCCCAGTCCACGCCGAGCGAGCCGCATTGGCCACCCTGGAGCGCGGTCACCACACGCTCGAGGAACGCAGCGGGATCGTCGCCGAGGTGCTCACGACAGCGTGGCGCGTTCAGACACAGATCGGAGAACACACGCCGACCGATCGGCTCGAACGCGAGATCCCAGAGGTGCAGATCCGCGCCGGGCGCGACGGGCGCATCGAGGATCAACCCATCGGCCTGATCGGGGTGGAGCACGCCGAAGCGGTTCGCCCAGTACGTGCCATACGAGCCGCCGTACACGAACACGGGCACGCCCTCACGACGCGTGAGATCGATCGCGAGCGCGAGGTCGTGCGCGGCCTGCGACACGTCGAAGAGCGCGAGGCGCTCGCCCCACTCGGCCTCCACCTCGGCCTGACACGAGGGCCACTCCTCGCGCGTGATCTGGTAGCTGCCCGGGCTCGTCCTGCCTTCCGCCGTAGGACACCCGAGGCGCGTGGACTCGCCCACGCCACGGTGCTCGATCGTGTAGACCTCGAGCTCGGGATCGAGCGCGGTCGTGAGGAAGTCGTGCAGGCCGAAGAACGCTTCGGCCGATCCTCCGGGGCCTCCCTGCAAGAGCCACAGCTGACGCGTCCCTTCGCCGCGGCGCGAGATCATCACCTCGATCGTCTCGCCGCTCGGGTCGTCGTGATCGATCGGCATCGCGATCGTCGCGCACTCGTCGCGGAAGCGCGTGGGGCACGGTCCCCACTCGAGCACCACCGGCGGCGGTGCCGCGTCGTCGGCGATCGGCGGCGCGTCGGACGTGGCGACCGACGCGTCGGGCATGGAAGGGGAGGGCTCCGTGCAGCCGGCGACGAGGCCGAGGAGCACGACACCGCGAAGAGAGATCGAATGAGCTCGCATGTCGCCCAGCGTGGCGGCGAAGGCGCGCGCGTCTGCTCAAAGCACGCTCAAATGGCGCGAGCGCGAGGGCGCGCACGCACGCGATGGTAGAAGCTCGACGCGTGCCGAGATCGAAGGCCCCGACGAGTGCGCGCGCGCGACGCCGACACGAACGATCCCATCGTCTGACTCGGCTCGTCGCCGCCGAGACGATCGTCGCCACGCTTCGCAACGACCCCGTCGCCACGCACGTGCAGCTCGCGCCCCTCGTGCCCGAGCTCGTCTCGCTCACGCTCGCGCGCACGCCGTCGATCGTGGCGAGGGCGGTGCTCGCGCTCGAGCCGTGGCTGGTGGGCAGCCTCGATCCGGCGCTGACGCGGCCGATCTGGGACCGGGCGCGACGCGTCGCGACTCGCTGCACGCCCGAGCTCCGGGCGCGCCTCGTGATCGCGTCGTCGCGCGCCGACATCGGCCGCGGTGCGCACGAGGACGCGCGCGCCTCGTTGACGTCGCTCGCTCGTCCGTCGGGGCACCCCTCGCTCGCGGCGACTCGCGCGATCCTCCTCGGTCACATCGCGCTGTGGGCTCGTGATCGGGCGCTCGCGACGCGATGCTTCGAGGACGCCGAGCGCATCCTCGCGCGTGCGCGATCGAGGCGACAGAGCGAGCGCGAGGCGTGCCTCGACGCCGAAGAGAGTCTGCTCGTGCAGCGCACCTTCGAGGCGTTCCTCGAGGGCGACCACGCGCGAACGGCCCTCCTGGCACGCGAAGGCGCGTCGCGCGGCGCGTCACGACCTTCGCCGCGGTTGCTCTCGCTCGCTCGCCGCTTCGTCGCGGAAGCGACGCTCGCGACCGACGCGCGTGGCGCGGCCGAGCTCTTCGAGCGCTCGCGCGACGAGCTCCACGCGATGGGCGATCACGCCGGCGCGCTCTACACGACGTCGCGCCTCGTGCTCGCGCTCCGTGCCGCGGGCGAGCTCACGCGGGCCGCCGACGAAGAGGAGCGCTCGCGACGTCGCGCCGCCGAAGCGAACGAAGCTGCGCTCGAGCTCGCGTTCCTCGATGCATCGGGGAGCGCGCCTCCGCGCGTGCGTGACCTCGCGTGGCGCGCGCAGATCGCAGCCGTGCGCGAGTCTGCGATCCGCTGGGCCGAGTCGAAGCCGGCGCCTCGTGTGCTCGCGCTCGTGTGCGATCGGCGCACGAAGGCGGTGCGACTCGGCGATGGGCGCCTGATGCTCGCGCGTCGGCTCACGCTGTTCCGTGTCGTCGAGTGCCTGATGGATGCCCACGCGCGCGACGCCTCGGTCACCGAGGATGCGCTCTTCGCGTACGCATGGCCGGGGACGCGCATCGGCGAGGCGTCGCGCAAGAAGCGCGTTCACACGGCCATCTGGGCGCTGAGGCGCGAGCTGTTCGGTGGCGCGATCGAGCGCGTACCCGACGGGTACCGCCTCTCGCGGACGGTGCTCGTCGAGCGGTGAGGTCGGGCCGGCATCGAGGGCCACACGCGCCCCGCGAGTGCTAGGACTCGGCCCCTCTCGAGGACGAGCGACCCGTGGCGCCCACTCCCAACGACGACGATCACGAGAACGACGACGGCGAGATCGACGATCCGCTCGCGCGCGAGGCCGAAGAGAACGTGCGAGGCACCGCGCTGCTCGGCGCGCTCGAGCGATCGAACGTCACGCTGCCGCAGGCCGTCGCGCGCATCGTCTCGGACCGCCGCGTCGATCTCACTGGCCTGCCGCCAGCGGCCGCGGCGCTCCTCCTCGTCTCCGCGCGCAAGGCGAGCCGCGAGCCGTTCGTCGTGGTCGTGCCCGATCTCGACACCGCACGCTCGCTCGCCAACGACCTCGCATTCTTCACCGGCCGCGAAGGTGATGCCGACGACGCCGACACGTCGAACGACGAGCGCCGCATCCTCGTCTTTCCTTCGCCCGACGTCTCTCCCTACGCGGACGTCGCGCCCGATCGCCGCGCCGCGATGGAGCGCCTCTCGACGCTCTTTCATCTCGCGCACGGACTCCCGCTCGACTTCGTGGTGGTGCCCGCGCCCGCGCTCGTGCGTCGTGTGCCGCCCAAGGATGCGCTCGTCCGTCGCTCGATGGTCGTGCGCGCGGAGGAGGACGTCGATCGCGACAAGCTCGTGCGTACCCTCGCGGAGGGCGGCTACTTGCGTGTCCCGATGGTCGAGGACCCAGGCACGTTCTCGGTGCGCGGCAGCCTGATCGACATCTTCCCGCCGAACTCTCGGCATCCGGTGCGCATCGAGCTCGACGACTACCTCGTGATGTCGATCAAGCACTTCGACCCCGAGGATCAGAAGACGACGGGGCAGACGAAGGAGATCGCCTTCCACCCGGTGCGCGAGGCCCTCCTCGGTCTCTCGGAGATCGCGCTCGCACGGACCAAGATCCGCGACCTCTGCGACGAGCTCGAGATCCCCACGCGCGCCGCGAAGCAGCTCATCGAAGACCTCGAGTCCGGCCGCATGGTGCTCGGCATCGAGGGCCTCCTGCCTGCCTTCTACGAAGGCCTCGAGACGCTCGCGGACTACCTGCCCGAGGGTCATCGTGTCGCGATCCTGGACCCCACCTCGGTGGGCAGGAGCATCGAAGAGGAGCTCGACGCCGCCGAGGCCGATCACGCCGCCAAGGCCGCCCAGAAGGGTGCCTGCTTTCCGCTCCTTCAGCTCTACGCGGACGCCGCCGAGATCGTGGGGCGCGTGCTCGAGGGCAAGGTCGCGCTCGTGCATCGCCTCGCCGTCGCGGGCGCGGGCGACGAGAGCGAGAGCGCGTTCGCGCAGCTCGACTCGGTCGATCCCGAGCGCGTGCTCTCGCTCGGTGCCGAGGATCATGCGCTGCTGGTCGCCACGCTCGGCGCGCAGCGCGCGGGCAAGGGCAAAGACGATGCGCTGACCCCGCTCGCCGAGCGCCTCCGCGAGTGGCTCGACGCGGGCTTCCGCGTGGTCATCGCCGCGCGCACGCGCACCCAGGCCGAGCGCCTCGGCACGCTGCTGCGTGGCTACGAGCTGAAGGTCGTCGGCAAGCCCACACCGTTCTCTCCGGCGAGCCTCGACACACGACCGCCGCGCGCGATCGAGATCGTGATCGGTGCGGTGGCGACTGGCTTCGTGCTCGCCCAGGCCGCGCTCGCGCTCGTGACCGAAGAAGAGATCTTCGGCACGCGCGCACACAGGAAGAAGGAGAAGAAGCGCAAGGCCGGCAAGGGTGCAGACGCGTTCCTCGAAGACCTCCGTCAGCTCGCTGTCGGCGACTTCGTCGTGCACACCGAGCACGGCATCGGGCGCTACCTCGGCCTCGAGAAGAAGGCCCTCGGACAGACGAAGTTCGAGGAGATGCGCGGCGTCGCTTCGGTCTCGGTCGAGGTGCTCGTCGTCGAGTACGCGGGCGGCGATCGGCTCTTTCTACCGGTCACTCGCCTCCACCAGATCCAGAAGTACGCGGGCGGTGAGAGCGCGAGCCCCAAGCTCGATCGCCTCGGCGGACAGACCTTCAGCAAGACCAAGGCGAAGGTCGCCAAGTACGTGCAGGAGATGGCCGACGAGCTCTTGCGCCTCTATGCGCAGCGCGCCGCGACCAAGCGCCCGCCGCTCGTCTCGGCCGATCGCACCTACCAAGAGTTCGAGGCCACGTTCCCGTTCGAAGAGACGGTCGATCAGCAGCGCGCGATCGAGGAGGTGCTCACCGATCTCGAGAACGAGCACCCGATGGATCGCATCGTGTGTGGCGACGTCGGCTTCGGAAAGACCGAGGTCGCGATGCGCGCGGCCTTCCGCGTGGCCCTCGCAGGTCGACAAGTCGCGCTGCTCTGTCCCACGACCGTGCTCGCGCAGCAGCACTTCCAGAGCTTCGTCGCGCGCATGCAGGCCTACCCGGTGCGCATCGAGACGCTCTCGCGCTTCACCGACAAGAAGCGCGAGCCGGACATCCTCGCGGGCATGAAGGACGGCAAGGTCGACATCGTCATCGGCACGCACCGCCTGTTGAGCAAAGACATCCACTTCAAGGATCTGGGTCTGCTCTGCGTCGACGAAGAGCAGCGCTTCGGCGTCACGCACAAGGAGCGCATCAAGAAGCTCAAGGGCGAGGTCGACGTGCTCACCCTCACGGCGACACCCATCCCCCGCACGCTGCAGCTCGCGGTGGGCGGTCTGCGCGATCTCTCGCTCATCACCACGGCGCCCGCGGATCGACGCGCCGTTCGCACGTTCGTCACGCGCTGGGACGATCACCTCCTGCGCGAGGCCATCCAGCGCGAGCTCTCGCGCGGCGGTCAGGTCTTCTTCGTCTACAACCGCATCGAGGGCCTCTACGAGCGCGCGGCCAAGCTGCAGGCGCTCGTGCCCGATGCGCGCTTCGCCGTCGTGCACGGACAGATGGGCGAGAGCGCGCTCGAGCAGTCGATGACGGACTTCGTGGCAGGCCGCTACGACGTGCTCTGCGCGACTGCGATCATCGAGAGCGGCCTCGACATCCCGCGCGCGAACACGATCCTCATCGACCGCGCCGACAGCTTCGGCCTCGCGCAGCTCTATCAGCTGCGCGGCCGTGTCGGTCGATCACGCGAGCGCGCGTACTGCTACCTGATCACGCCACCGCCCTCGACGCTCACCGAGGACGCGCGCGCACGCATCGAGGCGCTCGAGCGCTTCAGCGAGCTCGGCGCAGGCTTCCAGGTCGCCTCGCTCGACATGGAGCTGCGCGGCGCGGGCGACGTGCTCGGCGCACAGCAGAGCGGCAACGTGGCGCTCGTGGGCTTCGACATGTTCATGCACATGCTCGAAGACGCTGTCGCGGAGCTGCGCGGCAGCCCGAACGTGCACGAGGTCGACACCGAGATCTCGCTCGAGGCACCGCTCTACATCCCCGAGGACTACGTCGAGGACGTGGGTTTGCGTCTCTCGTTCTACAAGCGCTTCGCGCAGGCCGACACGGAAGACGACGTGCTCGATCTCTCGCGCGAGCTCGAGGACCGCTTCGGCGCACCGCCGGCGGCGGCCATGGTCTACGTGCGCGCGATGCGTCTTCGTCCCTCGCTCCGGCGCCTGCGCGTGCTCGGCTGCGAGGCGACCAAGGATCGCGTCACGCTGCACCTCCGCGAGGACACGCTCCTCGATCCCGCGAAGGTGATGCAGAAGGTCGCGCAGCCGAAGAGCCCGTGGAAGCTCACGCCCGACATGAAGCTCACGCGCCGATTCCCCCCCGAGCTCGCAGGCGAGAGCCTCGACCGCGTCGAGCAGGTGCTCAAAGAAGTTCGCGACCTCGAGAAGGCCTGAGTCACGCGCTCGCGGTTGCCGCGGCCCACCGATGTCCTCTGGTACTGCGTAGGGGTTGAGCGCGCGTTCGGCGACGCGCATCCTCTGTTCATGCTGCTGGGGCGCATGACGCCGCTCACCCTCTGCGTGCTTTGCGCGTGGACATCCGCATGCACTGCATCGCACGTGGGGGATCCGCTCGATGCGGCTGACGCTGAGCTGCCGTCCGACACGTCAAACCGAGGGTCGAACGACGGATGGCGGGGTGGTGTCGACGTGACCGACACGCACCTCGATGCGTGCGGTGCAGGCGCAGAGGTTTGCGACGACGACGACAATGACTGCGATGGCGTCGTGGACGAGGGTCTCGGGGGCGAGCCCTGCAGCGCGGGGATCGGTGAGTGTCGCCGTGCCGGACATTTCCGATGCGCGATGGGAGGCCACGAGAGTTGCGATGCCGAGGCCGGTGTGCCTGCGGTGGAGACCTGCAACGGGCTCGACGACGATTGTGATGGCGATGTCGATGAGGACGCAGACATTGCGTGTGAGGTGGGGGTCGGTGCCTGCAGGCGCGCAGGGACACAGTCCTGCGTCGGCGGCAGTTACTCGCCGTGCAGCGCGACACCCGGAGTGCCCTCTGAGGAGATTTGTGATGGCGTCGACGATGACTGCGACGGCAGGATCGACGGCACAGCCCCAGACTGCGGGGCCGTCGAAGTGGCTCTCGGCCAGTACCACTCGTGTGCGTTGCGACGAGGCGGGAGCGTGGTGTGCTGGGGTGAGAATGGCCGTGGTCAGTTGGGCAATGGGGCGCGCGGGACGGAGTGGTCGAGCCGCCCGACCGACGTTTCCGGCGTCTCGGACGCCGTGCACATCGCTGCTGGCGCCTCACACACCTGTGCCCTGCTGAGCACAGGGAGTGTGGCTTGCTGGGGCTCGAATATTTTCGGGCAGCTCGGCGATGGCACCACGACGACTGCACGCGTCCCGGTGAGCGTCGTGGGCGTGATGGACGCCGTCGCGATCACCGCGCGAGGTGGCCATTCATGCGCGATCCGCGAAGACGGCACCGTGATCTGCTGGGGGCGCAATGCTGACGGTGCGCTGGGGCTAGACTCCGTCGATGGATCCTTGGTGCCAGTCGAGGTTGCGGGACTCGAGCCGATGTTGGAGGTCCGCGCTGGCGGCGACCACACGTGCTCGCGGAATGACACCGGCGTGTTCTGCTGGGGTTCGAACAGCTACGGGCAGCTGGGCGATGGCACGACGACCTCTCGGTTCGCACCGGCGGTCGTTCCCAGTCTGACCGACGCCGTGGAGCTCACCGCAGGAAATGATCACACGTGCGCACGTCTCGCGGCGGGGAATGTGCTCTGCTGGGGCCGCAATACGGACGGTACGCTCGGTGACGGCGCGACGACCCACCGAGCGGAGCCAGGCGCCGCCGGCGGCCTGAGAGAGGCCGCCTTGATCGCGGCGGGCGCACACCACACGTGCTCTCGGAGCGGACTCGATTTGGTCTGCTGGGGCTGGAACGAGCAGGGGCAGCTGGGCAACGGCACGGTCGCGGCGTCGCTGACTCCGACCCCCGTCGCAGGCTCCCTCGGCGACGTGATTTACATGGCTGGCGGCTACTATCACACGTGTGCCGTGCGCGAGAGCGGCGCTGTGATGTGTTGGGGTTACGGCGCGTACGGACTCCTCGGCGACGGAGCGCGTACGTCGCGCGCGACGCCGGTGGCCGTCGTCGACTTGGGTCCATGAGCGCGAGCTCGCACGCTCGGTGGTGAAGAGTCACGCGCGGGAACATGAGGAGCGTCCGCGCGAGGAACGGAACGATCTCGCCGATGCCCGTGAAGGCGGTGGCGACCCTCTGGTCGGATGGGCTCCAGCCACCCACCGGCGCCGCTCGCCGCTGGCGCGGCGCGCTCTCCGTCTCTGGCACGGTGGCGACCAGGGCGGCCGACTCGGATCGCAAGACGGGACCCCTCGTGCGCCCCGCGTCAGTTCGCCTTGCGGTGCATCCGCTTCGCCGCCCCTCGCGCGGCGCGGCGGTACGCCCGGCTGGCTCGCGGGAGCGAGGTGCCGCTCATCGTGTCCGTCTTCGGCAGCGTGGCGACGAAGCTCCGCAGGTCCGCGAGGTGTCGGTCGCTCGCGCGTCCTGTCGCGAACAGCCACTCGCGGAACGCGACGAGGCTCCGACCGAGACATGGCAGGAGGTCACGGCCGCCGACGAACACACACGCTGTCTCGAGCGCGGCCGGCGTCCAGTCGTCCCAGCCCTCGATGACCAGCATCTCCATCGCGTCGGACAGTCGCAGCAGCGCGCTGGCGACCCCTTCGTTCACATACGGATCGAGCTGGATGTGGCCGTCCCTCGCGTACTCGGCGAGCACGGCATAGGTCGCTTCGCAGTGAGCGGACACCTGCGGGTTTCGAATCGAGACGAGCGCTTGCATGGGAACCTCCTGTGAAGCGCCCTTGTCGGAGGTTCGTCGCGCGTGTTTCCTGGTCCGCCGAAGATTGTTTTGGCGACCGAGAGGCCGCGAGCTCGAGGAGCCCTGAAGTCAGGCTCGGATCGAGTGGCCTGGCACTCAGTCGCCCGGCGTCGGCGTCGTGATGCGCGTGCGGTCCCAACGGTTCTGTCCGCTGCGCTGCGCGTAGGCGAGGCCGAAGGTCTCGACGTCGGAGGGTGCGAGGATGGGCGAGTACCAGATCTCGCCGACGATGCGGTCGGCTGTCACGTCGACGATGCCGTAGCCGTGGCTCGTGAGCTCGAGATCCACCTGGTGCGGGTACGTTCGCAGGAAGCCATCACGCAGCGAGGCGATCGCGCGCTCCGAGCCCGGACCCAGCTGCTCGTCGAAGTTTCCTCGAGTGATCGAGGTCGGGAGGAGCTCGCCGCCGATCGCACCCACGCCGACCGCGGGATCGTACGGGCGCTCGGGGTCGACATCGATCACGTCCTCTACGATCGAGAAGTGCGAGTCGCCACTGAGGAAGACATTGTCGAGGACACCCTGCGTCTGGAAGAAGTCGACGAGCTGGCTGCGCGACTCGGGCAGGTCCTCCCAGCCGCTGAGCGCGCCGAACTCGGCGAAGACCTTCTGCATCCCGATCACACGCCAGCGTGCCGTGCTCGCCGCGAGGCTCGTGGTCAGCCACTCGTATTGCGCCGTACCCAGCGCGCTCGGTGCGCCGCCGGGGAGCGTGTCTCGACCCTGGAAGACGTACATGTCGACCATGTAGAGATCGACGAGATCGCCCAAGGCGAGATGGTGATAGAGCACGTCGGGCTCCGCGCCGGGGGCTTGTGCGGCAATCGCGTTCCACTCCCGAAAGGCCTGCACGCCGCCCCCGTAGTCGGCGAGATCGGTCTCGATGTCGTGGTTGTCCCAGAGCATCACCCACGGGTGCGCGGCGCGCGCCGCACGCAGGTCGGGATCAGCCAGGTAGAGGGCATGTCTGCGTCGGTGTGATGCGAGATCCACCAGGTCTTCGACCTCGCCGCCTGGAGGGACGCGCACTCGCTCGTTCTCGTCGACGAAATCGTAGATGTAGTCGCCGAGATGGATGACGAGATCGAGCGCGTCCCGCTCCGCGATGCGCCGATACGCGCTGAAGTAGCCCGAGAACAGGCTCGAACAGCTCGCGACCGCGAAGCGCACGTGCTCGACTCCAGCCGCCGGCGCGGTGCGCGTTCGACCGAGCACGCTCCGCTCGCCGTCCGGGTCGGTGAACGCGAAGTAGTAGGTCGTGGCAGGCGCCAACGCGCCCACCTCGACGTGCACCGTCCAATCCGCACTTGGAAGGGCGCGCGCCGTACCTCGAGCCACTTCGTCCGAGAGCGCCGGATCGGTCGCCAACACCCATGACAGCTCGCCTTCGGTGCTCGGGTCGGGCGCGGTCCACCGCGTCCACAACGTCACGGCATCGGGCCGGGGATCGCCCGACGCGACGCCGTGTCGGAAGGTGCCGCAGTCGGCGGCGAGTCCCGGTATGTCGAACCCGGTCTCGGGCCGCGGCTGGACGAGCACGACCGTCGACCCGATCGAGAGCAGCGTGGGGCGCGCCACGGCCGGCGCGCGGAAGGCGAGATCCTCGCCGCGGACGGTCGCGAAGAGCAGCGGCCAGCCGACGACCTCGATCGTGCCCGAGGCTCCTCCTGGCAACACGACCTCGTCGCAGGCGCTCACCACGCGATCGGGCGGTGGTCCCGCGTCGCTGCCTACGTCGCTGCCTACGTCGCTGCCCACGTCAGCGCCTGCGTCGGCGGGAGACGACGTGTCGAGACCCGCGTCCGAGCTCGGCTCGTCGGCGTCGAGGCCTGCGTCGATGGCGTCCTCCGAGCTCGCGCACCCCTGCCCCGCGAGCACGAGGCACGCGAGGCTCGCCAGGGCCGCACCACGCACGTGGGTCACTCTCGCCATCACCTCGAGCGCGGACTCTACACCCTTTCCATTCGCCCGATCTGCGCAGCGCGCGCTGCTCGCGAGGGCGATCAATCCCAACGCGAGCCGAGCGTGAGCGACCAGCGCTCGAGCGTGCCGACGGTGCCGCGCCGCGTGTCGATCACGCGAAGCTGCCAGGTGCCGTTGACGGACTCGTCGCCCGAGAAGCCCACCGCGCGCGTGCCTTCGATCCGTGTCCCGGTGAGCATGTCGCGTGGGCCATCGAACACCACGACCTCCGTGCCCGCGGGGTTCACGAGCACGACGCGGACATCTGCGGGACGCGCGTGCGCGATCGCGAGGTCGAGCTCGACGTCGGTGTCGACGGTCGCGAGGCCGAACGCGTTGATCGCGTGGATCTGCCCGGCCGCCGCGCCGTCGGGGATGCGTGCGTTGGGCGCGCCACCATCGAAGGTGGCGCGCATCCAGCTCGGACGACAGATCCCCTCGGGTCCGCGCGAGATGCCGCTGCAGTGGAGGCCCGCGCTGCACGCGCGCGTCGCCGAGCAGGGCAGATCGACCCCGGGCACCGCGACCGTCGTCACGCAGCGACCACCGATCTCTTCGACGAAGCCTTCGCAGCGCAGCATCGGGCCGCACGCGACGATGCCCCCGCACACTTCGCCTTCGGGTGCCGCGATCGGCGCACCGAGCACGCGGCAGTCGTGGAGATCGGCGTCGTTGACGCGCGCGACGGGTGTGAGCTCGTCCCCCGCGAAGATCGCGCCGTAGCTGTTGTCGCCCGCGCCGAACTCGTAGGCCACATACAGCGCGCTGGTCTCGGGATCGCGGCGGACGAGCTCGTTGATCTCACCGCCATCGACCGCCGCGAGCGCGCTCGGGACGTCGGTCACCTCTTCGTAGGCCTCGCGCACCGCGAAGAGGAGCTGCATCGCGCGCACACCGCTCACGTCCGTCGGACGGGTGACGACGCGCTCTCCTTCGGACACGAGCTGGTCGGCCTCGGCGAACGCACGAAACGTCGTGCCCAATCGACAGATCTCCATGCCGACGTTGCAGTCCGCGAGATCGCCGTCCTGGATGCGTGCCGCGATGTCGGTCGTCCGGCCCGCGAAGATCGCGCCGTAGCTGTTGTCGCCCGCGCCGTACTCGATCGCGGTGAACGTGCGCGCGCCGAGGTCGTCGTAGAGCTCGAGGCGCTGGACGACGCCGCCATCGACGCGTGCGAAGGCCTCCTCGACCGTCGTGACGTCGGTGTGCGCGCTCTGCTGGACGGCGCGCACGATCTGGGCGCGAAGCGTCTCGGGAAGCGTCGGCACGTCGGTCACCCGAAGGGTCTGATCGAACGTCACGCGCGGTCGTGTGCTCGTGCGCAGGTCCGAGAACGTCGCGCCGAGGAGACACGCATCGACCGGCGGCGTGCCGCATCCCGCGCCGCTGCAGGTCACGGCGAGCGAGAAGGGTCCACGCGTCGTGCGCGCGTAGCCCTTGACAAGCACGCGATAGCGGCCGGCCTCGAGGTGTCGCGAGATCGCCGAGAAGAGCGTGCCCGGCCGATCGTCGTTCGACGTGAGCGCGCGCCCGAAGCCGCGCGTTCCTTCGCGATAGAGGTAGACGACTGTGTCCACCTCGCGGTCCCTGGCATCGCGAGGCTCGTGCGAATCACGACGTCGGCCTCGGCCTCGAGCATGAACGTCCACGCATGGAACCCTGCGTCGGCGGTGAGCTCGGCGAACTCGACACGGTCGAAGCCGATGCGCCCGTGATCGGTCGGAGCGCGGAACGAGTCGAGCTTGCCATCGAGGGGCACGTCTTCCTCGACGCCTTTGTCGGCGGCCTCGAGGCTCGCGCATGCAGACATCGAGAGCGCGAGAGACGAGGCGACGAGCAGCGGGCACAGGAGCGAGCGGAGCGACATGAGGACCTCGTGGCCCGAGAGAGCAGGCCCCGTGCCCAGTGACGTCCGTGTGAACAGCCCCGCCAACGAGGCAATTCGACGACACGCGGCTGCGCTGGCTGCTCGAGCTTCCACGTGCTGGCGACTCGAGTGGGCCTCGTCGACGAGCGGATCGAGCGCGCTGTGTTCCTCCTTCGTGTCGTGCGCGCGCAGCACGGATGTGGATGCGCAGTGAGCCGAGACCCGGGGACCACGAATCGAGACGAACGTGTGCATGGAACCTCCTCGTGAGCCGCCCGTGTCGGAGGTTCATCGCGCGTGTTTCGTGCGTCGTCGCATGTTTCTTCGGAGTGCCCGCGCCTTCCTCGCCCGTCGTGGTCGATGCTAGCGTCGAGCGATGTTCGTCCGCGACGTCACCCGAGCGCTGGAAGAGGCGAACGTTCCGTACTGCGTCGTCGGGGGCCTCGCGGTGAACTTGCACGGCATCCCGCGAACCACGTTCGACGTCGACATCGTCGTGCCGCGCGAACGCGCAGCGCTCGCGGCATGTCGCGTGGCGCTCGAGTCGATCGGCCTCGTCTGCAGGCTGCCGGTCATGCTCGAGGCGCTCGCGTCCGAAACGGATGAGGCGCTACTGGCACGGAACCTCATCGCGGTGACGTTCACGGATCCCTCGAATCCGCTCCGCGAGGTCGACGTGCTCGTCACGCCTCCCATTCCAGGCGCCGATCTGGTCGCTCGGTCCGTGGTTCGAGCGTCCACCGAGCTCGCCGTGCGTGTCGTGAGCCTCCCCGATCTCGTCGCGATGAAGCGCGCTTCGGGGCGCGAGCAGGACCTCGCCGATCTCCGTCACCTCGAACGACTTCTTCCGCGGAGTGCCTCGTGAGCGAGCGTGGCGGTTACGACTACTACGTGTCCGACGAGCAGATCGCGACGTACTCCGCATTGCCGATCCACGTGCGACTCGCCTGGGTCGAGGAGACCGCGCGCGTCGCCTACGAGCTCTCCACGCCAGAAGTCCGCGCCCGCTGGGCGGCGCTCCGTCGCGGAGAGCCGATGCCGAGTCCCGAGCAAGAGCCAGCGAAGTGATCGGCAGGCCGCCCGGGGCTGGTCATTCCTCTGTCAGCGTGGTTCCACGATGACCAAGCACGAGAGCATCCTCGCGCTGATCGCACGATTGGACCTGCCGTCGCGCGGATGGGCGGTGATGGATCATTGGGAAGCGGACCTCTGTGCCCTGGGCGTCACGTCCGCCGCGCACCCAGGCAGGCTCGTCTACGTCAGCACCTTCCGCTTCGGCCCCGACCGCTACCACTACGCGCTCGAGCTGCCTCCTCGCGACCCGAACGATGTCTACTTGCCCGCGGGCGAGGGTGACGACGTCACGTTCGAAGAGCTGCTCGACGTGATGATCGAGCACCTCGACGGGTGAGCCGCTTGCGGGTCGATGAAGCGAGCCCGCTCGTCGGGCTTGCCAGAAGGGCGACCGCTCACACTGCCCCGGGATTGGATCCCGGGGTGATGTCAGTCGGCCGCCCCTCGCGAACCGATCGTCAGCCTCGCGCGGGTTTGGCATGCTGGTGCGCATGACGCGCATCACGGTGATCCGAGGCGACATCACGACTCAAGACGTGGACGCGATCGTGAATGCCGCGAACGAGCGCTGCCTCGGGGGTGGCGGTGTCGACGGTGCCATTCATCGAGCGGCCGGCAAGAAGCTCGTCGAGGCGTGCAAGCAGCTCCCCGAGGTCGCGCCGCTCGTGCGCTGTCCCACGGGGAGCGCCGTCATCACGCCGGGATTTCAGCTCCCCGCCCGCTTCGTCATCCACGCGGTCGGGCCGCGGTGGGGCATGAACGATGCGCCCGCGCTCCTTGCGTCGGCGTTCCGCACCTCGCTGGATCTGGCCGAGAGGGAAGGACTGAAGACGATCGCGCTCCCCGCCATCTCGTGCGGTGTCTTCCGCTTCCCCGTCGGTCAGGCCGCGCGCATCGCGGCAGACGTGAGCCGTGAGCGTGAACGTGCGCTCGACGAGATCCGCTTCGTGCTCTTCGACGAAGACACCTGCGACGTCTTCGGTCGTGCCTTCTGGGGCGACGCGTGGCGAACGAGTCCCGAGGCCTGAGCGCGAGAGCGACCGAGCGTGTCCTCGCGGGCGAAACATCCGGGGCCGTGAACCGTTGTCGCTTCCGTGCGCATCGCGTTCGACTCGACGACACCCTGATTCAGGGTGAGCGGACCTTTCCGGTCGACTCACTCGGAGTCGTTCGGCGATTCCTGGGTGCGGAGAGGCTGCCTGTCGGTCTGCCCGCCGCGCACCGTCGACTGCGGCGCGGCGAGGCACGAGGTCTGGGTCTACACGAGCTCGATGCGATCACGGCCGCGAGCACGGTTACGAGGTGATCTTGGTACACGAGCACGACGACCCCCCCGCGCAGATCGATGCGCTCGTCACCCCATGACCCAGCCCGCTCGTCGGGCTCGCCGCGAAGGGCGATCCCTCTCCCTGCCCCGGGATTGCACCCCGGGGTGCGACTCACGTCACTCGATCCGAGTGACGCCCACGTTCACCGACAATGTCTCTCCGCCACCACCCACGTAGATGACGCCCGACGTCGGCGTCGCGTCTCGGTAGTTCCTGCCGACTGCCACTCTCACGTGGTCAGTCTGTGTGAGCACGCCATTGGTGGGGTCGAACCCTTTCCAGCCCACCTCGGGGAGGTAGACCTCCACCCAGGCGTGGGACGCATCCGCCATGCGCGCGTTCGGGTGCTTCGGTCCCGTGTAGAGATAGCCGCACACGTAGCGTGCTGGGACGCCGATCAAGCGAGCGAGGCAGATGAACAGGTTCGCGAAGTCCTGACACACGCCGCGGCGGCTCGAGTAGCAATCGAACGCGGAGCTCGCGAGCGTCGTCGAGCCGCTCTTGTACTCGTACTCGCTGAAGATCGTGCTGTTGAGGTCGATGAGCGTGTCGAGCACCTCGAAGTCGTTCCGCGAGGCGAACGTCATCGCGTAGTCGTGCAGCTCCGCGAGCTCGCTCTCCGCCAGCTCGAACGGAAGCAAGAAAGGCTGGAGCACCTGACGTTGCCAGGGCATCCACGCGAGCGGGATCGTCGTTCGAACCCGCGCGCGGCGGAAGTCGAGTGGCTCCACGTCCAGAAGCTCCACCGTCGAGCGTGCGTCGATCACCATCTCCTCGAACGGGTGCTCGATGATCACGCGCCGCGCGCGGTTGCCGAACACGTCCTCGAAGTCGTGCTGCTCGGCACCCACCGAGCACGTGACCTCGGAGCTCAGCACCTGCTGCAGGCGATCGTGCCGCGGAAAGAGGCGGAACAGGTGCGCGCTCCGCTCCACGGCCTGCGCGTACTTGTACGAGGTGCGGTGCACGATCTCGTAGCGCTGCCGCTCTGCGCGCGTCGTGGGCACGATCGGTCGCGCGCGGGGTCGGAAGGCGTTGGGTGTGGGCGCAGGAATGGCGCCGGGAGAGCTCTCGTGCGTGAGGCGCGGCGGGCGCACCGAGCCGGTGCTCGGCTGCGGCTCTGGCGCAGCGGGTGCGGCCGACGCTGGGGCCGGCGAAGGCGGAGCGAGCAACGAGGCGATCACTGCACCTTGTCGCGCGATCACGAGCTGGCCTGGCTCGAGCCGCCGCCACTCGCCCTGATCGCCCTGCTTGGCTGCGAGCGGCGTGGAGGAGAACACGAGACCCTTTCGCCCGCGGATCCCACGGCGCGTGAGGTCGATGGTCAGGTCCTCGTCGCCGAACGACAGCTCGGCGTGAGGCGCGAGGAACTCCCGCACGAACACACCGCCTCGTTGACCCCCATCGGCATAGACGACGAGATCGCGACCGTCCGAGAGCGCGACGGTGAGCGCGCCGTGGGCGTTGAGCTCGCGCAGCCATGCGTGGAGCTCTTCGGGTGGGATGTCGCCGAGCGAGCGCGCGTCGCGCGCGGCGGCGCGATCGAGGAGATCGCAGAGCACCTGCTCGCTGTCCGTCGAGCCGACGGGCTCGAATCGACTCTTGAGGTCGAGCTTGTGCTCGAGGCTGCCGCTGTGCGCGATCACCCAGTCACGGCGACCCCACGCGCGCTGGAAGGGCTGTGTGTTGGCCTCCGTGAGGGCGCCCCACTTCGCGGTGCGGATGTGCACGACGAAGATCGGCGAATCGAGGCGATCCCACGTCGAGACGAGCGCGCCGCGCAGGCTGCCCTCCGCGGGCGTCGCCTCCTTCAGCACCAGCGCTGCAGGCTCACCGCCGGGGTAGCACGCGAGGCCCCAGCCATCGGGCGGCGTACGGCCGGGCTCGAGGCAGTGGAGGTCGAACGCCGGCGTGAGCGCACCTTCGAACGACATCGCGAGCAGGTTCGGCATGCGTGCGCGCAGCGTACTCCGCGTGGATCTCCGCAGACGATCTCGATCGCAGAATTCTCCGCCGCAGAGGGCCGCAGCGCAGAGAGAACGGCGATCGAGAGCCGCAAGCGACGAGACGCCTCGCCGTCAGCCCTGGGACCCGCCGCTCGACTGTGACTGCGACTGGGACTGCGAGCCGCCGCTCGACTGGGACTGGGACTGTGTCTGCGGTTGGGCGTGCGATGGAGCGTCCGCGCGCGAGGGCGAGTCGGTCGCGATCGGCTCGACGCCGAAGAGCTCGTCCGAGATCGCGGCCGAGATCGCGTGCGTCGTGTCGACCACGTCGGTGAGCAGCGCGTGCAAGCGCGAGGGGTCGAGCGAGTGCTCCTTGGCGCGGCCGAGATCGACGTCGAGGCGATCGAGGAGCGCGAGCGCACGCAGCGCGGGCACGTCCGGCGGACGCGTCGCGATCATCGTCTCTCTCGCGCGTACGACGCAGTAGCGCACGGCGCGCGGGAAGCGCGACTCGAACACGAGGAACGAGGCGACGGCCTCGCCAGTCACCACACCCCGGTGGATCTTCATGAACGGCTCGAAGCCGTAGCAGGCGCGCAAGAGCGAGAGCCAGTGGGACACGGCGATCGCGCGCTCGGTGTCCGACGGGCCGAGGCGCGCCACGTGGGTGAAGGCGTGGTGGTGCACGTCGAGGATGCGGGCCGTCTGTCCGGTGCGCTCGATCAGCACGCCGAGCCACGCGAAGTGCATCGGCGCGTCGTGGAGCATCGTCCCGCGGAGGAGGCCCAGCACGAGCTGCACCTCGGTACGCACGCGTCGGTAGTGCTCGTAGCGGTTCTCGCGCCACGCGAGCTCGGCGGCCTCGCTCTGGAGATAGAGGTGGAGCTCGTTGAGGCTCTCCCACACCTCGAGCGAGATCACCTCGCGCATCGATCGCGCGTTCTCTCTCGCGCCCGCGATCGAACGCACGATCGAGACGCCCACCTCGGGATCGAGCGCGAGGTGCGCTTGGACTCGCTCTCCATCCGCGAGCGCGTCCTCTCCGTGACGCTCGGTGTACGTCGCCTCTTCGCCGGCGGTGATGATCACGGGATGCCAGCACTGACGTGCAGTGAGATCCCCATCGAGCGCGAGGCTCGCGGTGACCTGCAAGAGACGCGCGGTGCTCTCCGCGCGCTCGAGGTAGCGGCCCAACCAGAAGCAGCAGTCTGCGACGCGGGAGATCATGGCTGGAGCACCCACGTGTCCTTGCTGCCGCCGCCCTGGCTCGAGTTCACGACGTACGAGCCCTCTGCGAGCGCCACGCGCGTGAGCCCGCCAGGCAGCACCCAGATGCCCTTGTTGCCCTCGAGGAGGCCGGGGCCCTGGAGCAGGTACGGGCGCAGATCGACGCGCTTGGGCACGAGCGCACGACGTATCGGATCCCACGTCGGGCAGCTCGAGAGCTCCACACGGCGCTGCGCGACGTAGCGCCTGGGCTCGGCCTCGATGCGTCGCGCGAACTCCTCGCGCTCTGCGGCGCTGGACTGAGGGCCCATCAACATGCCGTAGCCGCCCGCCTCGTCCACGGCCTTGACCACGAGTTGATCGAGGTGCTCGAGCACGTAGGCGCGCTCGTCGTCACGTGCGCACATCCACGTCGGCACCTGCGCCAAGAGTGGCTCTTCGCTCAGGTAGAAGCGGATCATGTCGGGCACGTAGGCGTAGATCGCCTTGTCGTCGGCGACGCCGTTGCCTGGCGCGTTCGCGATCGCCACGTGCCCCTCGCGCCATGCGCGCATGAGGCCGGGCACACCGATCAAGCTGTCTTTCCGGAACACTTCGGGATCGAGGAAGGCCTCGTCGGTGCGACGGTAGATCACGTGCACGCGCCGCGGACCGAGCGTGGTCTTGAGCCACACGCGGTCGTCGTCGACGAAGAGATCGACCGACTGCACGAGCTCGATGCCCATCTGTCGCGCGAGGAAGCTGTGCTCGAAGTAGGCGCTGTTGTAGGGGCCGGGAGTGAGCAGCACGACGGTCGTTCGATCGGGGCTCTCGGGCGAGACCGCGCGTAACGTCTCGGCCAGTCGCGCTGGGTAGTGATCGACCCGCGCGACGCGCGCGCCCTCCATCACCCCGCCGAGCACGCGCTTGGTGACGAGGCGGTTCTCGAGCACGTACGACACACCGCTCGGCGTGCGGAGGTTGTCCTCGAGGACGCGAAAGGTCCCCTCGGGATCGCGGATCAGATCGATGCCGCTCACGTGGATGCGCACGGTGCCGGGCGGGCGCGCATGACGGAGCTCCGGCAGGTAGTGCTTCGACCCGAGCACCATCTCGCGGGGGACGATCCCTTCGTCGAGGATGCGCTGGGCGCCGTACACGTCGTCGACGAACAGCGACAGCGCATGCAGCGCTGAACGAGCCCGCGCTCGAGGCGCTGCCAGTCGTTCGCCGGCACGGGCCGAGGCACGAGGCAGAACGGGAAGATCTTCTCGGTGCCGCGCGCATCCGCGTAGACCGAGAACGTCACGCCCTTGTGCAAGAGCGCGCGCTCGGCGATCGACAGCATGCGCGCGAGCTCGTCGGGGCTCCGGCTCGTGAGCGCCGAGAGGGCGCCACGACAGCTCGGGTGCATGCCTTGGTCGCCGACGAGCTCGTCGTACGTGCCCTCGAGCGGCGCGTACGCCGAGAGCAACGACCGCTCTCCTTTCGGGTGATGGTTCGCGGGGGTGCTCATCGGTTCGTCGTCTCGCGAGGAGGAGGTGGGGTCAGAACGGATCCGGAGGCAGAGGGATCGGGTGATCGAGATCGAAGCGGCGCAGATCGAGGGTCCACGCGGTGTCGTCGTGCGTGGTCGCCGGCAGAGGCGAGACGGGCATGCGGAGCGGCGCCTCGATCGTGAAGCGCTGTGTGCGACGTGCGATGGCCTCGAAGCGCGTGAGCGGCTGCGCGCCGTAGGCGCGTCCTTCGGGATGGAACACGTGGTAGGCGCAAGCACCGAGCGATCGCGACGACCAGCGATCGAGGACGTCGATGCGCAGCGGGTGATGGACGCCGAGGTGCGACTGCAGCGAGCGGGGCGGCGCCCACGCGCGGAAGCGAACGCCAGCCGCGCCTTCTCCCGCGCGACCCGTGGAGCGCATCGGCAGCACGTGACCGTTCACGAGCACCACGTGTCGCTCAGGGACGAGCCCCTCCGCGCGCACCTCGATGCGCTCGACGGAGCTGTCGACGAAGCGCGAGGTCCCACCCTCGGCAGGCTCTTCACCGAGCACGGGCCAGGGCTCGAGCGCGTTGCGGACCTCCACGGTCACGTCCTCTGCGTCGATGCGACCCGCGATCGGGCAGCGGAGCTCGAGGAAGGCGCGGTACACGTCGGTGGGCAGCGGGAGATCTTCGCGCGCGAGGAAGGCGAGCACGTCCTCCATGTCGCGCCAGAGGAAGGTCGGCAGGAGAAACCGATCGTGAAGCTGCGTGCCCCAGCGCACGAGTGGCTTCGCGTAGGGGCGCTTCGCGAGCGCGGCGACGAGCGTGCGCACGAGCTCGGTCTGCGCGCTCATCATGCGCGGGTGCGGCGGCATCTCGAACGCACGCAGCTCGATCACGCCCTGTCGTCCGTGCGGGGTGCGGAAGTCGAAGAGCTTGTCGATGCAGATCTCGGCGCGGTGCGTGTTGCCCGTGACGTCGACGAGGAGATCGCGGAACAAGAGGTCCGTCAGCCACGGAGGCTCGCCCGAGCCCGTCGACGCGAACGCGCGAGAGAGCGCGATCTCGAGCTCGTAGAGCGAGTCGTGACGTGCCTCGTCGACTCGTGGCGCCTGCGAGGTCGGCCCCACGAACAGGCCGGTGAAGAGGTACGAGAGGGAAGGGTGGTGCTGCACGAACGTGACGAGGCTCGCGAGCAGCCTCGGGTCGCGCACGAACGGGCTCTCGAGCGCACGCGCGCCACCGAGCGTGATGTGGTTGCCGCCGCCGCTGCCTGCCTGGCGTCCGTCGAGCAGGTACTTCTCGGCGTGGAGGCCCGTCTCGAGCGCTGCGTCGAAGACGCGCTGCACGAGCTCGGCGTGTTGCACGAAGCTCGCGACCGGCGGGAGGTTCACCTCGAGCACACCGGGATCGGGCGTGAGCGTGAAGCTCGCGAGCTCGGGCCCCTTGGGCGCGTAGCCCTCGAGCAACACCTCGAGATCGACCTCGTCGCGCGAAGCGTCGATCGCCTCGATCAACACGAGCGCGCTCGCGACGCTCGGAAGCGGTGGAAGGAACACGCAGAGCGCGCCGCCGCGCGGCTCGACGACGAGGGCCGTGCGAATGCGCGCATCGATGGCCGGTGCGTCGCGTCGCGCGGGCCGTGCGCTCTCGGGAAGATGGCCTCGGTCGACGAGCCGCGACAGCCTCGTGTGCTCGTCTGCTTCGGCGCGCCGCGCGGCTTCGGGCCCACGTGGATCGGGCGGCTCGATCGGAGGCTCGTCTGCCGTCACCGAGGCTGCGCCTCCGAGCGAACGAAGCGGGAGCCGAAGACCGGCAGGCGCATCACCGGCGAGGAGATACAGACGATCGCGACGCGTCTGCCAGCGCTCGCTCTCCCACACGTCGCCGCGCCGCGCGATCGGCAGCACGAACCCCGCGGGCGCCGCGAGGCCCCGATCGAGCCAGCGGGCGAGGCGCCTTCGTTCTTCGTCGTCCTCGAGCGTCGCGTGACGCGCGTCGATCTCTCGGTCGATCTCGCTCTCGGCCTCGATCGCCCATCGCGGATCCTCGAACAGCCGATCGACGAAGCCCGACAGCGCGAGGCGTCGTGCGATCGCACCGAGGAGCTTCTCTGCCTCGGGCAAGAGCGCTGCGTCCTCGCGCCCACGCGCGACACCGGGCTGGGCATCGTGCGCGACGTCGGCGAGCTGACTGCGGCTCGCACGATCGCGGGGAAGATCACGCCAGATCGGCCGACCATCGGCGCGGGCGATCAGCTCGAGCGCCCAGCGCGGGAGCGTCTCACCCGGATAGCTCTTGCCCTGTCGCAGGAGCATCGCGCCACCGGGCTGCAGCCTGCGTTGAATCGCGCGCGCGAACGCGAGGCCCTGCGACCACTTCGTGGGACCGAGCGCATCGCCGTTCCATTCCGGTCGCTCGGGATGGAGGCGCGAGTTGAACGTGGGCTCGCCACCGACCGTGAGCGCGACGCCCATCGCAGCGAGGGCCGCGTCGGTGCGCGCGCCCGCTTCGCACAGCGCCCTCCACGCGTCGTCGGTGAACGGCGCCGTGGGCCGCACTTCGTGGCCGAGGCGGGTGACCTGTGTGTGGAAGGAGACGTCGTGTGCGAGCACACCCGACGTGCCCTCGATGGCTGCCGCATGCTCGGGGCTCGCCGTGCACGCGAGCGGGATGTGGCCCTCCCCGGCGAACAGACCGCTCGTCGCGTCGAGGCCGAGCCATCCCGCGCCCGGCAGAAAGACCTCGGCCCATGCGTGCAGATCGACGACGTCGCGCGTGAGGCCCTTCGGCTCGTCGGGCAGCATGCCCTCGTCCGCGAGCTGCACGAGGTAGCCGCTCACGAAGCGCGCCGCGAGGCCGTGCGATCGCAGGAGCGCGACGAGCAGCACGGCAGAGTCGCGACAGCTACCGCGTCCCTCGGCGAGTGTCTGCTCGGGCGTGAACACGCCCGCTTCTTCACGCAGCACGTAGCGCACGCTCGACGCGACCGCGCGGTTCAGCGACACGAGCCAGTCGATGGTGCGTACGTCGCCGCTCGGCGTCGTCGCCTCGCGCAGCGCCTCGAAGCGCGGACCACGCGTGAATGCAGCACGATCGAGCGCGAGGTAGGGCGTGAGCTCTCCCGCGAGCGCGCCGTACGCGACCGGCAGGTGCTCGGCCGATGGATGCAGCACGAAGTCGAACGGATTGACGGGCTGGAGATCGATCGCGATCTCGACGCCGATCTCGAGCGCCTCCGTCGGCTCCGCGAAGCGCGCATGCGCGACGAAGTTGCCCGCCGGATCCTGCTGCCACACGACGTGCGCCCCCCCGCCGACGGTGAGCCCGTAGCTCTCCACGCGCGCGCGAGCGTGCGCAGCGGGCTTGAGTCGGATGGTGTGGACCCCGAGCACGGCGGGGCTCGGATACCGATAGGTCGACACGTGCTGAAGGAAGACGCGCAAGCCTTCACTCTATCGATCTCGCGACCTCGCCACGCGCGCTTCCTCCGCGGTGCCCCGATCTTTCTCGTCCGAAACACGGCCGAAACAACGATCACGTGACATCCGCGCAGTCATTCGCTCGGTGCGTTCACGGCAGCGCCGGCGAGCGCCTCGACGAACGGACCCCGGAAGCGCTGCTCGGGGGAGGTGTCGAGGATCGCGAAGACCACGTGATCGAACGCGCCCTCGCGCGCGGCGAGCCCCTCCGCGAAGAGGCGCGCGATGGTCTTGGTGTCGTTGCCGAACACGCCGCAGCCCCACGCCCCGAGCACGACGTGTCGATCGCTCGTGCTCTCCAGGATGTCGAGCACGCGCGCGATGCGGCGCGACATCACGCGCTCGATCTCTGCGCCGCGCGTCGCGTCACGCTCCAGCACGACCTTCGCGTTCACGGCCGCGCACGTGATGAACGAGCACGGCCACCGACGCTCGAGCAGCGAGCCTGCTTCGTCGCGCAGCACGGGCACGCGCGGCGAGTGGATCGCCCAGTCCGAGTACATGGGATCGCGCGGCGACGCATGGAACGCATACATCGCGTCACCCTCGAGACACGCGAAGAGCGCGGAGCTGCGCGCGAGCGACTCTTCCTGCGCACGCGCGCCCGAGAGGAAGCCCCCACCGGCGTGGTGTGCCGACGCGAAGTTGAGCGCGCACACGTCGCCGTGCTGCTCGAAGAGCCGACGCGAGGCCGCGAGCGTGGACTCCCCCGTCACCTCGATCGTCGTCGTTCCCCTCGATCGCGGAGGCGTGCTGGGCAGCGGTGCGTCGAAGCGGATCGATCGCGTCGCCTCTCTGCTGACGCGGACGTCGTTCGAGATGTCCACGCTCGCGCCCGAGGGCGCTACGTAGTGGCCGGCCACGAGGATGCGGGCGATCTCCTGCCCCTGGTGTGCGGCGGTCTTGCGGTCGATGGTCATGACGAGCTCCTGAGGACGATCCGAGTCGGATCTTTTCTGCACGACGCATCGAAGTCGACCTCCTGACAGCACCGCGGTCGACGTCGCTCTCGCTCGGCGCGGTCTGGAGGAGGCCACGCGGATCCGACGCTCTCTGCCGCCCTCCACGCGCGGGGTGTCCTATGCTCCGCCGCGCATGAGCGAGGTGATCTCCATCCGCGGTCTCGAGAAGAGCTACGGCAAACACGTGGCGCTCTCGGGGCTCGATCTCACCGTGGGAAGCGGTGAGGTCTACGGCTTCCTCGGTCGCAACGGCGCGGGCAAGTCCACCACGATCCGCATCCTCATGGGCATCACGCGCCCGACCAAGGGTGAGGTGCGCCTCTTCGGCGAGCGCTTCGATCGCGACGTCGTGAAGCTGCGTCAGCGCATCGGCTATGTCGCGCAGGAGCAGAGCTTCTACGGCTGGATGAACGCCGCGCAGATGGGCCGCTTCGTGCGCGGCTTCTTCCCCACGTGGGACGAGGGCGAGTGGGCGCGCGTCGTGCGCGTGCTCGAGGTGCCGCTCGATCGACGCATCGATGGCTTCTCCGGCGGCATGCGCGTGAAGCTCGCGCTCGCGCTCGCGCTCGCACATCGGCCGCCGCTCTTGTTGCTCGACGAGCCGACGGCGGGCCTCGATCCCGTGGCGCGCCGCGAGTTCCTCGACATCGTGCGCGCCGAGGCCTCGGGCCGGACCACGTTCTTCTCCACGCACCTCATCGACGAGATCGAGCTCGTCGCGCAGCGCGTCGGGGTCGTCGACGCCGGCAAGACCAAGTTCGAGGGCTCGGTCGTGGCGCTCGGCGATCGCGTGCGCCTCTTCGAAGCCGAGCTCGGTGTCGACGACTCGCTCGACGGATCACGCGCGCGCTGGCAGCCGCTGCTCGCGAGCTACGGCATCCGCATCGCGCACGTGGAGGCGCGCGGTGCCACGCTCCGGATGATGCTCGAGTGCGCGGACCCGAGCCGCTTCGACGCTGTCGAGGCAGACGAGACGTACCGGGCGGCGAACGGACCGCCGCTCACGGTCGTGTCGCTCGAAGAGGCCTTCATCGCGATGGTCAGGCGCACGTGATCTCGCGCCTCTGGGTGCTCCTCCTCAAGGAGCTGCGTCAGCACACGGTGGTCATCGCGGTGGCCACGCTCGGCCTGCCGATCGCGTGGCTCTTCTTCTTGCTGGGCGCGCTCGGTGCGGCCGCGACCGTCTCGTACATGGAGATCCACGCGAGCTTCCTCCGCTTCGCGTTCCTCCCGTTCGCGTTCGCGGTGGGCAACCGGCTCGTCGTCGCGGACCTCTACGGCCGCACGCAGCGCTTCCTCGAGGGGCTGCCGATGGGGCGCCTCGAGCCTTTCGTCGTGAAGTGGTCGCTCGGCGCCGTGATCCTGCTCGGGGTCTCGTGCACGTCGCTCGTGGTGACGCTCGCCGTCGCGTCGTTGCGCGAGCCGATCGACGCGGGCTTCGTGATGTCGCTGGGCGCCCGCACCGTCGTCTTCACGCTGACGTTGTGGTCGTTCCTCTTCGCGATGGGGCAGCTCGGCAAGCTGCGCGTCCCGCTCTACCTCGCGCTCGGGCTGGTGCTGATCATCCTCGCCTCGACGACCGAGCTCGAGCTGATGCGCTTCGGTCCGTTCGCGCTGATCGGACAGGACCTCGCCATCTCCCGCGCGGGCGTGCCGTGGACCGAGACGCTCGTGTCGCTCGCCATCGCGGGCGCCTTCCTCGCCACCACCGTCGCGCTGAGCTTCGTGCGCGAGGGCGGCGTGCAAGAGACGCTGAGCAAGCCGATGAGCTCGCGTGAGCGCGCGATGGTGGGCATCGCGACGTGCACCGTGCTGATCGTGTGGTCGGGCCTCCAGCCCGAGCCCGAGCCTGCGCCCTACCAGATGACGGGCGAGCACGTGGTGCGCGCGCGATCGGTCCCGCTCGTGATCGGCTACGGATCGCCCGCGGGCCGCGAGGACGCGGAAGCGCTGCTCGCGCGCCTCGAGCCTTCGCTCCTCGCGCTGATGCCTGCGATGGGATGGACCGCGCTGCCGGAGGCGCGCGTGGTCCTGCGCGGCAGCCTCGATGGGCGCACGTTCGAGGACGCGTTCCTGCGTCCGGGCGATGGCGCGCTCGTGCGCGCGAACTTTCGCGCGAGCGCATCGCCCGATCTCGAAGGCCTCGAGGCCGCGCTCGTTCGGAGCCTGCTCGACGACCGCACCAACCACCGCGCGCACTTCGAGCCGCAGGCGTGGGCGCGCTCGGGCTTTCCGCTGTGGTGGGCGTACTGTGGTCCTCATCGCGGGGGCCCGCACCGCGCGACGCACGCCGTCGACTGCAGGCTCTCGAGCGCACGTCGCGCGCTCGCTCAGCTGCCACTCCATGCGTCGGCGAGCGGAGGTCGCGGCGTCGACCGTGCTCGCATCGCGGCCTGGTCTCGCCTTCGTGAAGAGGAGAGCGATCGCGTCGCCGAGAGCCTCGCTGGCTCCGGCATGGTGACGCTTGCGCGCCTCACGAACGGCGCGGGTCCTCCGCAGCTCGCGCGCGCTCTCTTCTCCGCGTGGTCGCCGCGTGACTCGCGCACCGTGTTGAGCACGCTCTTCTCGCCGCCCTCGGCGCGTCTGCTCGCCTCGACGACGATCGACGAAGCGACGCTCCACCGCGAGTGGCAGGCAGACCTCGTGCGCGATCGCGCGAGCCCCGAGGTCGCCTCTCTTCTCGGCCGTGTCGCGCCGCGACCGACTGCGACGCTCGCGATCACGACGCCACGCGGCAGCCTTCGCACGCTGGTGGTCGAGGTGACGGTCCCGTGGGCCGACACCGAGGGCGTGGTCGTCGGCGTGCTCACGCACACGCTCCTGCCGTTCGACACGATCGTCGAGGAGTCCGATCTGCGCCGCGATCGCTTCGTGCTTCGTGCGGGCGAGCACACGCGACGCATCGAGCTCACGGGCCGTGTGTCGGCTGGCGATCGCATCCTCGTGATCGTCGAGGTCGAGGATCCCTCGAGCGGTCTCACGGCGCCCACGCGCCTCTTCGCGGAGCGGAGGGTCGTCGAATGAGGGCCTTCTTCGCCTTGCTGCGCAAGGAGATCAGCGCGCTCCTGCCGCTCGGGCTGCTCGGCTTCGCGCTGATCAGCGGCGACCTGATCTCGCGCCCGATCACCGAGCGCATCGATGAGAACACCTACGACCACGTCGCCGGCATCAGCCCCGGCGAGGGCGGATTCCTCGCGTTCATCTTCTGGGTGCTCGCGTTCTTCGTCGCGTACGCGGCGTTCCCGCGCGAGCACGACGAGAAGACGATCGAGTTTCTCTACGCGTTGCCCGTGCGTCGCAGCAGCATCTTCTTCACCAAGGTGATCGCGGGCGCGCTGGTGCTCACCGGCTGCGCGATCGTGGGGCAGTGCACGAACTTCGTGCTCCAGGTGCTCGATCCGAACAGCGTGGACGGGCACCAGTTCCAGCTCGGGCTCGTCACGCGCGTCGCGTTCCTCCACGCCACGGTCGCCGTGTTCCTCTACGCGCACGGCCTCTTCGCGTCGATCTTCCGCATGTTCGGCGTCCTCCCGTACACCCTGCTCTGGTTCGTCCTCCTGCTCGTGCAGGAGCTCGTTCCCAGCCTCGCGTGGCTCAACCCCGCGAGCATCGTGAGCTTCGAGTACGTGGGCGACCAACTCGTCCTCCCGTGGTGGCCGATCGCGTTCCACGGTGGCCTCGCGCTCTTCGTCGGCGTGCTCGCGTACGCCGGCTGGATGGGGCCGATCGATCGCTTCCGCGAGACCTTCACCGGCCGCTCGACGCTCGCGATCGTGAGCTTCGGGGGTGGCGTGTTCACCGTGCTCGGCTGCGGCTTCGGCATGATGATCTTCTGGTTCGCGACGAGGTACTCGGACCGCCCGCCGCCCCCCGATCCCACCGCACCCACGGCCGTCGTCGAGCGCGACTTCGGCACCTCCGAGGCGCGCTCCGAGCACTATGCGTTCGTGTACCCCGGTGGCCTCGAGCAGCCCGTGTTGCTGTTGCTCGGTCGCGCCGATCGTGTGCTCGGTACCGCGGGATCGATCGTGGGCGCCGACTCGCTGCCGTTCATCACCGTCGATCTCGCGGAGGAGAGCGGACACCACGAGGGCATCGCCGCGGGCACGCGCATCCGCATGGGCGCGGGTGGCCAGACCGACTGGCGCCTCCTGCACATCCTCGCGCACGAGAGCGCGCACGTCCTCCAGTCGGAGGTGTCGCATCGCTACTTGATGGATCACGGAGGCACGACGCGTTTCCTGATCGAGGGTGGCGCCGAGTGGGTCGCGTTCGAGACGCTGAGCGAAGGCCGCCTCGCGGGCGTGATCACCGCCGAGGAGCAGCGAGAGGACGCCGAGCTCCGACGCTTCTCGCGCATCGTCGCCGCGCTCGCGTGGGAGCGCCTGCGTGTTCGCGTGGAGGACACGTTCGACGACGCGAGCTTCCGTGCGCGGTGGGACACGACGCTGGCGTATCCCTACGGCGAGACGTTCGCGGAGGCGATCGCGCGTGCGTGCGGCGACGCCGCGGTGGGCGCGACGTTTCGCACCTTCGGTCGCGACGGCGCGCCACAGAACGCGACGGGCGCCACGCTCTATCGCGACGCGTTCGCGTCGATCGGCTGCGACTACGAAGCCGTGCTCGCCGCGCACGACGCGCTGATGACCGAGACCGTGGAGACCGAGCGCGCTTTCCTCGACACCGTGCCGCGCCTGTCCGGCGGTGTGATGGGCATGGAAGGCACCGACGTCGTGATCGAGGCCACGCTCGATCAGGCACCGCTCGCACACGAGCACTACATGCTGCGTGTGCGCAACGACGCGGGCGCACCCGACACCGAGGTGCGCGCGTTCCGGGGCGAGATCGTCGAGGGCACGGGCGTCGAGGGATCCCCGCGGCGCGTCCGCTTCTACGTCCCGCGCCTGGCCATCACGGGGGCGCGCTTCGACTACGTGTTCTCGATGGACGTCGACCCGCGCGCGTTTCCCAGCAGTGAAGAGTGGCAGTCGGCCTCGACGCCATGAGCCTCAGCGCGAAGGTCGCGGGAGCTCCACGCGGAACGTCGCGCCCTTGCCGATCGCGCTCTCGACGCTGACGCTGCCGCGCATGCGCTCGACGAGGTGCTTCACGATCGCGAGGCCCAGGCCCGTGCCGCCCACGGCGGCGCCGCCGTCGCTCCGCGTTCGTCCCGCGTCGACGCGGTAGAAGCGCTCGAAGATGCGCGCGTGGTGCTGCGCTGCGATGCCGCGGCCGGTGTCGCGCACCTCGACGCGCGCGAGCGTCACGGCGCCTTGCACCGCGATCACGACACGTCCGCCGCGCTTGGAGTGCTTGAGCGCGTTGTCGACGAGGTTCGTCAGCACCTGCTCGACAGCGCTGGCGTTGGCCTCCGTGCGCACGGCGCGGCGCGGTGTGCTCACGCGGAGCTTCACTCCGAGCTCGTCCGCGCGCGGCCCGAGCGCCGTGGCCACGTGGGCCGCGATGGTGCGCAGGTCGAACACGTTCGCGGCCAGTGGCTCGTCGGTGGACTCTGCGCGCGCGAGCACCGCGAGATCTTCCGCGAGGCGTTGGAGGCGCTTGGTCTGCCTCAGGATCGCCTCGAGGAAGCGATGGGTCGCGGCGGGATCGGCCACTGCTCCATCGACGAGCGTCTCGGCGAAGCCGCGGATCGACGTGAGGGGTGTGCGCAGCTCGTGGCTCGCGTTCGCCACGAAGTCGCGGCGCAGGCGCTCGAGGTCCTTGATCGGCGTCACGTCGCGGAGCACCGCGACGGCGCCCGCGCGCTTGGGCAGCGGCGACACGAGCGCGTGGAAGATGCGCGCACGGCCGCGCACCGAGGCCTCGAGCTCCACCTCGGTGGCGCGCCGCTTCTTGCGCGCGTCGCGCATGGCCTCGCGGAGCCGCTCGTTCTTGATGACGTTCTTCGCGCGTCGACCGCGCACGTCCTCCGAGGTCATCGCGTCGAGCGCGCGGTTGGTCAGCGCGATGCGGCCGTCCGCGTCGACGACGAGCACGGCCTCCACCATCGCGTCGAGCACGGCGCGGAGCCACGTGCCGTCCGGCGGCGGACGGATCGACTCGCGCGACATCAGCCCTTCGTCATCTCTTCGCGCTTCTTGAGATCGTCGAGGGCGGCCTCGAGCTCGGCCATCTCGGCCTCGCTCATCTCTTCTTCGGCCTTGCTCTCTTCGACGCGCGTCTTGGCGGCGGGGGCGGCCGCAGGAGGCGTCACGCCCATCTCGCGCTTGAGCGCCTCGAGATCAGCGTCCGCGCCTGCCGTCATCTCGAGGCGCGCGAACTTGTTCTTGAGGATGTCGCCCGAGTACTCCTCGGACAGCTCGCCCTGCGCCTCGACCTCGGCCTCGCGCTGCTCGATCTTCTGCTCCATCCGACTGAACGCATCGAACGCGCTCGTGTCGGAGAGCTTGCCCATCGCCTTCTGGATCTCCTCCATCGCCTTGGCGCGGTTGTCGCGCGCGATGAGGAGGTCCTTCTTGCGCTTGGCCTCGCCGATCTTGTTGTTCAGCGCCTGGAGCGCGAGCTTCACCTGGTTGACGGCCTGGCTCTGCTTCTTGAACTGATCCTCGTAGCCGGCGGCGAGCTGCTCGTGCTCCTTCTTGCGCATGAGCGCTTCTTTGGCGAGCTCGTCGTCGCCTGCGCGCACCGCGAGCATCGCCTTCTTGTGCCACTCGTCGGTGACGGCCTTCTCGCCCTGCCACTGCCGCTCGAGGCGCTTCTGATCGGCGATGGCGACGGCCACCTGCTTCTTCACCTCGACCAGCTGCGCGTTCATGTCGAGGATGATCTGATTGAGCATCTTCGCCGGGTCTTCCGACTTCGAGATGAGATCGTTCAGGTTGCTCTTGATGAGCGTCGCGAGGCGGCCGAAGAAGCCCATGATCGTCGTTCCCTCCGTGAGAAGTCGCGGTGAAGAATGCTCGTGTGCGCTCAGGCGGACGCGGGCGGCGTCGAGCGTCGGGTGCTGAACTGCGCGATGCCGTCGTGGTGCTTGGCGATCGCGACGGTGAAGTCGTCCAGGGTGCCGACGAGCTCGGAGTAGTCGAGGTCTTGGAGGCGCATGGCGGCTGTGAGGAGCACCTTGCCGCCGCCGTCCTTCGACACGCCATACGCGCCGTGGAGCATGTCGCTGGCGTTGAGCTCGAGCAGGAGCGCGTAGAGCTCCTCGCGGCGCGTCGTGTCGATCGAGGAGAGGTCGATCACGTTCACGCGGAACAGCACGAGGTCGCCCGAGAGGCGCACCACGATGTTCTCCTTCGCGCCCGCGCGGTCCTGCACGAGCCAGGTGTTCTCCTCGAGCTCGCGGAACGGATAGGGGCTCTTGCCGAGGTAGGCCTCGACGTCTTCGCGTGTGCGCATGGGCGGAGGGTATCCGATCGGGGCCAGGGGTTGGGGCCTCAACGAAGCAGCATGGGTGCGCATTCCGTCGCGCGGTCGCGGCTCAGCGTTCGGGTCGATCGTGTCCGGGCGCGAGGACCTCGATGCGCGCGCGGGCTGGGACCTTGAGATCGCCGAGCGTGATCGGATCGGCCTGCCCGCTCTCCTCGAGCGCCACGACGAACACGCGCTGTCCCTCGCGCATGACGCGCAACGACACTCCGTCCGCACCGGGCCACCAGCAGCGCGCGCTGATCAGCGCCGCCGGCGTGTCGGGCACGTACTGGCAGACACCGCGCTGCGCGCCGAGCGAGCTCACCACGCGCCCGTTCTGATCGCAGATCCGCACGAGCGAGAGCTCCGTGGTGGGCGCGATCGGGGTGCCATCGGTGCTGGCCTCGACGCGCTCCTCGGCCTCGTCCGCCACGAAGCGCAGCGCGATCACACAACGATCCTGCTCGGGCGTGCCGGGCCTCGAGGTGGGCTCGGGGGTCGTGCTGCCGCATCCGAGCAGCGCGGCGCCGAGGGCGAGGGACGCGAGAGGCGAGGTGAGGCGCGACACGTCAGTGCCCATCGATCCGGATGTGTCGGAGGATCACGCCGCCTGCGCCCACGACGAAGACCCACCGATCGATGCTGCGCACCGCGCGCAGGCTGACGATGCCCACGTCGAGATCGAGCGGTGACCACGTACCGTCGTCGCCGCGCGTGAACGCCGTGCCCATGTCACCGACCGCGAGCAGGTGACCGTCGGGGCCGCGCCCGATGCCGTTGAGCATCGGTGCCCCCTCCGTGTGGTGCTCGGTGACGCACGACCCATCGGGCTCGATGCGCACGATGCCCGCGGCCTCGCCCACGGCGAACGCCGGTCCTGCTGCGTCCTCGCGCACCACGCCGCGCAGGCCGAGCGACAGACCGCAGTCGACGACGCGCGATCCGTTCGAGGTGAGCCGGACGATCGCGCCCTGATCACCGACGGCGATCGCGTCGCTCGGATCGCCTGCGATCGCCGCGAGATCGCCGACGTTCGCGATGCGCGTCGGGACGAGCGACGTCGGGCTGCCGCGCACCACGGTGCCCTCGGCGCCGACCGCGAGGATCGCGCCTTCGCGCGCGACCACGCCACGGAGCGCGCTGTCGGTGGGGGAGCTCAGCACGTCGGCTCCGTCGAAGCGGATGCGCAGGATCGTGCCGCCGTCGCCGACCGCGACGAGCGATCCCTCGCCCATGCGCGAGACCGATCCGAGGCCCGCCTCGGTGGGCGCCTGATCGAGGACCAGACCGTCCTCGTGCTCGCGCACGAGCTTGCCCCAGTCCCCCACGGCGACGAGCGCACCGCCGATGTCCGCGATGTCGCGCAGGGACGCGATCGGTCCCGACACCCGCGTCTCCACGTGATCGCTGACGACCACCGCGAGACGTCCGCTGGTGCCGACGATCCAAGTCGCTTCGTCAGCAGCGCCCGAGACGCCCGTGAGCACGCCGTCGAAGCCCGTCTCGAGCTTCACGCTGCGGAGGCCCGACACGAGCCGCACCTCGCCGTCCGCGCCGACGACGACCGTGCGAC
This sequence comes from Deltaproteobacteria bacterium, assembly GCA_017303575.1. Classification (GTDB taxonomy): domain Bacteria; phylum Myxococcota_A; class Polyangia; order Polyangiales; family Sandaracinaceae; genus JAFLCL01. The sequence goes on along the minus strand of JAFLCL010000031.1, from coordinate 12,425 downwards.
CGTGATCACAGCTGATCGAGGTGAACATCGATCGCGTGGCAGGCTCGACGCGCACGGGACGAAAGCCGCTCGTGCTCTGCCGAAGGAGCACGCCCTCGTCTCCTGCGACGTAGAGCCCGTCATCACACCCGCCCACCGCGCGCAGCGTCTGGCTCGTCGGAGCCTCGAGGCGCGTCGAGTGACCGTCGGTGATGCGGATCACGGTGCCGGCCTCGCCCACCACGGTCGCGATCCCATCGCGCGCATCGATCGCGAGCAGATCGGGGTTGCCCTCCACCGGCACCGTGAGCACGCGATCACCGAGCAGGCGCACGATCGCGCCGTCGTCGCCGACGGCGATCTCCTCCGTCGCCGAGACCTTCGCGACCGCGCGCAACGTCGCGTGTGTGCCGCCGTCGACGGAGCTCGGGCCCGCGGGATCGAGCCGCACGATCGCGCCGTCTTCACCGACCGCGATCGCGTCCTCCGCGCTCGTCCACGCCACGCCGTAGAGCGATCGCGTCGTGCCCGTGCGCCACGTCAGCAAGAGCCCGCGCACGAGGTGCGCAGCGGTGCCGTTGGCGCCCACCATCGCGACGATGCCAGGGCCCGCCGTCGCGACGGCGTTCCACTGCGGCATCACGCGCGGTCGAGGGTTGAGGAAGCCCCAGCCCTCGCTGCTGCCTCCCGGCTGGAGCGCGCGCGTGGTCGGTGGTCGAGGCTCGGGGAGCGCGAGCGCGTCGGGCTCCGGCTCGGGCATCGGCGCGTCGTCCGGTCCGAGGATCATCCACGCGAACAAGCCCGCGCAGAGGATGCCGAAGCCTCCCACCACGTACGGCAGGACTCCCTTGTTGCCTCCCAGCGCCATCGTCTTGGCCTCATCGACGTCGTCGTCGTCGTGCATGTGCGCCCCCGCGGGCGGGCGCGATGGATCGGTGCGTCCGAGCCCGCTCGTGATGCGTGCTGCGGGCTGCGTTCGTTCGGAGGAGCCGGGGTTGCCGCTGCCGCTGTCGAGCACCGCGGGCAGCTCGCGCGAGGGCGGCGGCGCGTCGGTGAGGCGCGGCGCTCCGTCCATCGACGTGAACACACGGAGCGCCTCGCGCACGTCGCGCATCGTCCCGGGCCGCGCGTTCGCGGTCTTGCTCATCATGCGATCGAGCAAGAGCTCGAGCTCGGCGGGCACGTCCTCACGCCACGTCGCGATCGACGGCGGTGGCTCGGTGCAGATCTTCACGACGAGCATCGGGTAGCTCTCGTCGTCGAACGGGTGATGTCCCGTGAGCATGCGAAAGCCCATCACGCCGAGCGCGTACACGTCGGCGCGGAGATCGATCTCCTTGCGGCCCTGCGCCTGCTCGGGGGCCATGTAGTAGGGCGTGCCGACGGTGGTGCCGGTGCGCGTGCGCGCGTCGACGGGCGCGCCCGCATAACGCGCGACGCCGAAGTCCATGACCTTGATGCGCTCCTTGCCCACGGTCTCGTCGAGCAGGAACACGTTCTCGGGCTTGAGGTCGCGGTGGATGATCCCCTTGTCGTGCGCGACCGCGAGGCCATCGGCGATCTCCGACAAGATCCGCGCGACCGCGCCCACGCTCATCGGCCCCTGATCGCGCAGCGCGCGGGACAGATCGCGCCCCGAGAGGAGCTCGAGCACGAGGTAGTGACGACCATCGGGCAGCGCGCCCGAGTCGTAGACCTCGATCACGTTGGGGTGCGCGATCGCCGCGATCGCATGCGCCTCGCGACGAAAGCGCGCCTCGATCTCCTCGTCGTTCGCGAGGTAGGCGTGGAGCGACTTCACCGCGACCTTGCGGCTGCGGATCGAATCCTCCGCCTCGTACACCACGCCCATGCCGCCCTCGGCCAAGCGCTTTGTCACGCGGTAGCGACCGTCGAGCGTCTGCCCGACGAGTGATGTCTCGGGCGGCACGCTCACGAGCGGGTGCGAGGCGCCCGCGTCGATGTTCGTCTGATCAGCCAACGCCGCGAGGATACGCGACTCGCGCATGGGCGCGCGCCCAACGTCGTGCGACGCTCTCGTCATGGTGTGGGCCCCACGCTGGATGCTCTTCATCACGAGCTCGTGCGCTGTCGCGTGTGGGACCTCGATCACGGGGACGGACGCGGAGGCCGAGCTCTTCGACGCGGGCACCGATGCTCGAGCGACGGATGCGTCGCGACCCCGCGACGCCGACACGTTCGACGTCGCGAGCCCCATCGACGCGTGGCTCGCCGATGACTCTGCCGATGGATCGGGCGATGACGCCGGACGCGACGCGGCGGGTGGACCGGCTTGCGTCCTCGAGAGCGCAGACGCTGCCGCGTCAGTCGACGTCGAGGTCGAGGATGCGGGTGTGCTCGCGTGGAGATCCGAGAGCGCGCTGCGCACGTCCGACGCGGCTCCGCGGTACCTCGGCTGGTCTGCCGCCCTGAGCGCGGACGGCCGCCGTGCGATCCTCGGGGCACCCTTCGACGACACGCCGCACGGCGAGCACGCAGGGACTGCGCGCGTGTTCGTCTCGCGCGAGGGCGTGTGGGAGGCCAGGCTCTTCGCGGCAGACGGTGTCGCAGACGAACGACTGGGCTACTCGGTGGCGCTCAGTGCCGATGGCGAGCGTGCGATCGTCGGTTCGGTCCCCCGAGATCCCGGGGAACGGGGGCGTGGACACGTCTTTCTACGATCGGGCACGACGTGGGCGCGAGAGGCGACGCTGACGGCCGAGGACTCGACGAGCTCGTTCGGAGGAGTGGCCGTCGCGATGACCGGCGGCGGTTGTCGCGCGCTGATCGCCGTCGAGCGGTCCGCCGAGGGACCCAGCGAGGTATTGGTGTTCGCGCGGATCGGAAGCACTTGGATCCTCGACGGCTCATTGATCTCGCGCGAGGTGAGCGTTGGGTTCGGTGCCTCTGTGGGATTCGACGGTGCCGGCGAGCGCGCGATCGTGGGTGCACCCGGAGACGACACTCCGGCGGGGGTTGATGCAGGGAGCGCGCGGGTGTTCGTGCGCGGGCCGGGCGGATGGCTCGAAGAGGCGCGTCTGATCCCGTCGCTGGGTCAGGCGGCCGCGGCGTTCGGGCGATCCGTGTCGATGAGCTCGGATGGCCGCTGGGTCGTCGTGGGTGCCGAGATGTACGACGAAGGTGCGCTCGTGGACGTCGGACGTGCGTGGATCTTCCGACGCGAGGACAGCGGCTGGATCGAGGACGCCACGTTGCGTCACCCCGACCCGGACGTCGACGCGTACTTCGGCAACTCCGTCTCCATCGACGCACAGGGTGACCGTGCGCTGGTGGGCGCACGGTACGACGACACGCCCGCAGGCATGCACGCAGGCAGTGCACGCGTGTTCGTTCGCGCCGCAGGCGTGTGGCGCGCAGAGGCTGCGTTGTTCGATCCCGCTGGAGCCGCCAACGACTCGTTCGGTCGTTCCGTGGCCCTGAGCGCGCACGGTGAGCTCGCCCTCGTCAGCGCGTTCTACGCGGAGTCCACGGCGGGAACCGCACACGTGTTCCAGCTCTCGCGCTGAGCAGCCGCGCCGCGTGACGTCGGGGTCGTGCCAAGCTCGCGGGATGCGCGTGATCGTCGTCGCTTCGATCGTCGTGCTCGCGTCCTGTGGAGGGCCGAGCGAGGGGACGTCTTCGTCGTCCGCGGCCGGATCCAGCACGGGTACGTCAGGCAGTGAACTCGCGGTGCACGCGTCGACGGGCTGTACGGGGCACGACGCGAGCCGCGAGGCGATGTGCCTCGCCGAGGGATGTCGGTGGGGACCCGCGCTCGTGTGCATGGGCACCCCACCGCCCGACGACCGACGCGATCCCTCGCCGCGTCCCTGCGCGTGCACTTGCGCCGACGAGGAAGAGGCGTGTCGAAACGTACCCTCGGCTGCGCCTCCGTGAGCGATCGTCAGGGGTAGTAACAAGGGTTGAGGCCGTCGCGCTGATCGCACGTGCCTCCACCCGCGCACTGCCCCGTGCACGTGAGCCTGTCGGCTTCGTTGCCGGTGCAGCGACACTGGCAGCGCGACATGTACGACGTCGCGAGCGAGCCGTAGCCCGCGGCGATGCACTCGGCGTTGGACCCGGACTCGCACGCCCCCGCGGAGCATCCGCGCGGACAGCGGATCCCACACACGCCGCAGTTCGAAGGATCGGACGACACGTCGACGCAGGCGTTGTTGCAGCAGCGGCCGAAGATGCCGCAGGCCCATCCGTCGAAGCCGCGCGGGTGCACACACGCGCCGCCTTCGCACAGGTCGAACGAGCACGGGTTGCCGTCGTCCGCGCAGAACACCGTGCCTGCGACCGGCGGGTGCGAGCACACGCCGCCCGAGCACACGTCGCTCGTGCAGACGTTGCCGTCGTCGCTGCATGCCCCGTCGCGCGGGCTCTCGCTGCAGGCAGCGGTGCCGTTGCACGCGCGCGTCATGCACTCGTCCGACGTGCACGTGATCGCCGTGCCTGCACACGTCACGCCCATCGCAGCCCCGGTGCACGCATCGCCATGCGTGCAGGGATCGCCGTCGTCGCAGGCCGTGCCCATGCAGTCGTCGTCTGCGCAGTCGGCGCGCGCGTCGCAGTCGTCGTCCACGCCATTGCCGCACACTTCGACGGGACAGCGCGTGTCTTCGGCGTGCCCTGCGTCGCGCGGGCCGGCGTCGGGCTCGCCGCCCGGGATCGACAAGCACGCACCCGCGCTGCGATCGCAGTACTCGCCCGCGTCGCACGCGCCGGGTCGCTCGCCCGCGATGCACGCGCCCTCGATGCAGCTCGGGAGGGCGCACGCCGGCACCTCGCAGTCGTCGTCGTCGTCGCAGAGCGCGGTCTCGATGCAGCCCGAGCCCACACAGCAGCTGGGCGAGGTCTCGGGGCGCGACGGATCGCACGCGGGATCGACGCACTCGCCGTTGAAGCACTGCGTCTGTGTCGCTGCGTCGCCGGAGCGCGGGCACTCCGCGTCCACACACGGCGCGTTCAAGACCACGCGCACGATGCGATCGCCGTCGAGCGTGAACACGATGCGTCGCTCCACGAGGAACGCGCCTCCATCGACGGGCGCGCCCGGCGCCGCGGGCCGCCGACCGATCACGCGCACCGTGTACGTCCCCTGCGCCAGGCCGGTGATCTCTGCGACACGCCGACCGCGCCGGTACGACTCGGCCTCGCCGATGCGCGGCTCGACGAGCACCGAGCGCGAGACCTCGCCCGTCGTCCCGCTCGCCACGGCCCCGACGAAGAGATCGACGTCGAGCACGCCGAGCTCGTACTGGGCGACGAGATCGGTCTGCACGTCGACGGTCAGAATGCGCGTGGCGGGCTCGCACGCGCCGAGCAGCGCGAGGATCGCCAGCACCGAGCCGAGCACCGCGGTCCGCATCGCGTCGAGGCTACCGCGTCCCGTCGATCGAGGGGCGAGCCGCGAACCTCGACGCTCGCTACTCGCGCTCGCGCTTGGTGCTCGTGCCTGCGAGGGCGCGGAGATCGTCGAGCCGCCAGGGCGGCTTGGACGCGATCTCGATGCGCTCCTTCGTGCGCGGGTGAACGAACGACAGTGCCGTGGCGTGGAGCAGCGGTCGCGTCACGCTGCGCGCGCCCACGCCGTACTTCGGATCGCCCACGAGCGGCATGCCGACGTGCGCGAGGTGCACGCGGATCTGGTGCGAGCGTCCGGTGATGGGCCAGCAGTCGATGCACGCGAGCCAGCCCATCGGCGCCTGCACACGCTCGCGGATCGCGAGGCGCGTGCGCGCGGGCTTGGCGTCGCGATCGTTCGCGCGCGCCACGCGGACGAGGTTCGTCTTCTCGTCTTTCACGAGAGCCGCGTCGACGACTCGATCCGCACCATCGAGCGCGCGGGGCACCTTGCTGACCGCCTCGTAGCGCCGCTCGACGCTTCCGTCGGCGAACGCGCGGGACATGCCCTCGGCGACGTCTCGGGCGAGCGACACCAAGACGAGGCCGGAGACGTTGCGATCGAGGCGGTGCAGGACGCCGACGGAGTCGCTGCCGAACTGGGCTCGGGCGAGGTCCACGACGTTGCCGCCGTGCGCGCCGTCGGACGGGCCACCTTGCGACAGGAGGCCGGCAGGCTTGTCGATGGCGACGAGGTCCTCGTGTTGCCAGACGACCGTGAGAGAACGAGGCTCGAGCTCGGGAGCAAAGGGGCGCACGGGCGCGAGCGTGACCGGTCTCGCGAGGTCGGCCACCTTTTCCGACCTTGGTGTACGCTTGACACCAACCTTCGTGTTGACTATACACCAAGACATGAGCACCCCGATCCCGAGCACTTCGGCCCGCGTCTCGTTCCCCCCGAACGGTCCGTTTCCGAGTGGGCCGCACGAGCTCGCGGCGCGCATGCGCCCGGCGCTCGGTCTGCTCACCGACCTCTACCAGCTCACGATGGCGTACGCGCACCACCGCGCAGGCACCGCGGACCACGTCGCGTCCTTCGCACTGTTCTTCCGGCGTCCTCCGTTCGGCGGCAGCTACGCGGTCGCAGCAGGCATCGACGAGGCGCTCTCGATGCTCGAGGACCTCACGTTCGATGCGAGCGACGTCGACTACCTCGCCACCCTCACCGGCGCCGACGGCCTGCCGCTGTTCGACGCGGCGTTCCTCGATCGCCTGCGTGCGTTTCGTTTTCGCTGCGACGTCGAGGCTGTCGCGGAGGGCGAGATCGTGTTCCCGCACGAGCCGCTCCTGCGCGTGACGGGGCCCGTGCTCGATGCGCAGCTCGCCGAGACGCTGCTGCTCAACGTCGTGAACTTCCAGACGCTCGTGGCCACCAAGGCCGCGCGCGTCGTGCACGCCGCCGCCGGTCGACCGATCGTCGAGTTCGGTCTGCGCCGAGGACAGGGCCCCGACGGCGCGCTCTCGGCCGCGCGCGCCAGCTACCTCGGTGGGTGTGCGGCCACGAGCAACGTGCTCGCGGGCAAGCTCTTCGGTGTGCCGGTGCGGGGAACGCACGCGCATGCGTGGGTGCAGTTCTTCGGAGACGAGCGCGAGGCCTTCGCGCGCTACGCCGACGCGCTCGCGGGCAACGTCGTGTTCCTCGTCGACACCTACGACACGCGCGAGGGCGTGGCCCACGCGATCGAAACGGCGAAGGTCCTCGCGCAGGCCACGGACACCCGGGGGCCCAAGCCGCTGCTCGGCATCCGCCTCGACTCGGGCGATCTCTCGGTGCTCGCGCGCGACGCGCGCACGATGCTCGACGCCGCAGGCCTGACGGGCACCAAGATCTACGCATCGAACGATCTCGACGAGCACGCGATCGCCGCGCTCGTCGCGAGCGGCGCGCCCATCGACGTATTCGGCGTCGGCACGCGCCTCGTCACGGGCGGGGATCAGTCCGCGCTCGGCGGCGTGTACAAGCTCACGGCCGTGCAGGATGGCGAAGGACGGTTCGCTCCACGGATCAAGAAGAGCGAGGAGCCGGCGAAGGTGAGCTGGCCCGGTCGCCTCGAGGTCGAGCGCTTCACGCACGCGGACGGAACGAGCTGCGACGTGCTCTCGGACGTCGACGAGGACGTCGGCTGGTCGGGGCCGCTCGTCGATGCCGCGACCGGTGAGTCGATCGAGGGCGAGGCCGCGGTGAAGCACGGCGGCGGGCGCAGGCTGCTCACGTCGGCGATCGTCGCGGGACGTCGCGTGCGAGGCGAGCGCCCGCTCGTCGAGGCGCGCGAGGCGGTCGGTCGTGCGGTCGCCGCGATGCCTGCGCCACTGCTCGCGCTCGACGCGCAGAAGCGCGGAGCGCGGGCGCGAGTGGCGGTCCCCCGCTCGTTGTGGGATCGACGGGATCGGCTCGTGCGTTCCGCGGGCCAGAAGGAGACGTCTCGATGAACGCCCAGTCGCACTCGCGCGGGAGCCACGATCGCGTTCGCTCGGTTCGCCTCGGCGCTGCTGCGCTCAACCAGACGCCGCTCGACTGGGACGGAAACCTCCGCCGCGCACGCGCCGCGGTCGACGAAGCGCGCGCCGCCAAGGTCTCGATGCTCTGTCTGCCGGAGCTCGCGCTCTCGGGCTACGGCTGCGAGGACCTCTTCCTCTCGCCCTTCCTCGCGAGCACCGCGGCCGAGTCGCTCGAGGCGCTCTTGCCGCACACCGAGGGCATGGTCGTGGCGGTCGGCCTGCCCGTGCACCACGCGGGCGTGCTGTTCAACGGCGTCGCCGTGATCGCGGACTGCGCGCTCGCGGCCGTCGTCGCGAAGCAGTCGCTCGCGGGGGATGGCATCCACTACGAGCCGCGTTGGTTCCGCGCGTGGCCCTCGCGCGTGCGGGACGTCGTGCGCCTGCTCGGGCGCGAGGTGCCGATCGGCGATCTGCGGATGGACTTCGGTGGCGTGACGATGGGCTTCGAGATCTGCGAGGACGCGTGGGTCGCCAAGCGTCCGGGCGCCGCGCTCGCGCTCGACTCCGTCGACGTGATCTTCAACCCCAGCGCGAGCCACTTCTCGTTCGGCAAGCGCGAGGTGCGGCGCAGGCTCGTGGCCGAGGGCTCGCGCGCGTTCGGCGTCGCGTACGTGTACGCGAACCTGCTCGGCAACGAAGCGGGCCGCGCGATCTACGACGGCCACACGCTGATCGCCGCGCCGTCGCTGTCGGTGATGCCCGCCACGGGCGCGGGGGAGTCGACTGCGCGCACCAGCGCGGGCGAGGCCGTGATCGAAGGTCCGAGGTTCTCCTTCCGAGAGCACGTGCTCGTCCACGCGGCGATCGATCTCGAGGAGATCCGCGCGCGGCGCGCGGCGACGGCGTCGTTCACGCCGCGGCTGCCGCGCGATCGTGAGCTCTTCGTGCACGCACCCGTGAACGTGCCCGAGGCTCCGCGTGAGGCAGCCATCAGCCACGTGTCGGCGTGGGAGCACGGCCCCGACGTGAAGCACGAGGAGTTCGCACGCGCGGTCTCGCTCGGTCTCTTCGACTACCTCCGCAAGTCGCGATCGCAGGGCTTCGTGGTCTCGCTCTCGGGCGGGGCAGACAGCGCCGCGATCACCAGCCTGATCTCGTGGATGGTGCGCGCGTCGGCCGCGGAGATCGGCCTCACGGGTGTGCGCGCCCGCCTCGCCCACGTGCGGGACCTCGGCACTGCAGCGGACGAGAAGGCGATCGTCGGGCGGCTTCTCACCACCGTGTACCAGTCGACCATCAACAGCGGCTCGGTCACGAAGAACGCGGCGCGCGCCGTGGCCGAGGCTGTCGGCGCCAAGCACCACGAGGTCGACGTCGACGCGCTCGTGAAGGGCTACATCGCGCTCGCGGAGGGCGCGCTCGGTCGACCGCTCGCGTGGCAGACGGACGACATCGCGCTCCAGAACGTGCAGGCGCGCGTGCGCAGCCCGTCGGCGTGGATGCTCGCGAACGTCGAAGGCAAGCTGCTGCTCGCGACCAGCAACCGCTCCGAGGCGGCGGTCGGCTACGCGACGATGGACGGCGACACCTCGGGCGGTCTCTCGCCGATCGCGGGCATCGACAAGCACTACCTCCGAAGCTGGCTGCGCTGGCTCGAGACCGAGGCCGATGTGTCGCTGCGTATCCCCGCGTTGGCCGCCGTCAACGTGCAGGCGCCCACGGCCGAGCTGCGCCCGTCCGACAAGAAGCAGACGGATGAGGACGACCTGATGCCCTACGACGTGCTCGATCGGATCGAGCGCCTCACGGTGCGCGATCGCCACGCGCCGCTCGAGACGTTCGAGATCCTGCGCCTCGAGCGACCGGAGATCCCAGCCTCGCGCCTGGCGCTCTGGGTCGAGCGCTTCTTCACGCTGTTCGCGCGCAACCAGTGGAAGCGCGAGCGCTACGCGCCGAGCTTTCACCTCGACGACGAGAGCCTGGATCCCAAGACGTTCTGTCGTCTGCCGATCCTCTCGGGGGGCTTTCAGCGCGAGCTCGGCGAGATGCGTGCGGCGCTGGCGCGAGAGGGCGAGACCCCTCGATGAACGCGAAGGTGAAGGCGCCGCGCGCGTTCACGTACGCGTATGCGAGGCCGGCGCTCACGGTCGATTGTGTGGTGCTCGCGTTCGAGGCGCGCAGCCTCTCGGTGCTCTTGGTGAAGCGCGGCCTCGCGCCCTTCGAGGGGCGCTGGGCGCTGCCTGGCGGGTTCGTCCACGTGGAGGAGACGCTGGAGGAGGCCGCGCGTCGCGAGCTGCGCGAGGAGACGGGCCTGACGAGCGTCTACCTCGAGGAGCTCAAGACGTTCTCGCGCGTCGATCGCGATCCGCGCGAGCGCGTGATCTCGGTCGCGTTCGTGGCGCTGCTCCGCGGCCGCGCTGCCAAGTCACGCGCGCACGACGCGGGTGTGCACGCGGGCTCCGACGCCGCCGAGGCCCGCTGGTTCCCGCTCGCGGAGCTCCCCGAGCTCGCCTTCGATCACCACGAGATCCTCGACGTCGCGCGCGATCGCCTGCGCATGCGCTTGCGGACACGACCGATCGGCTTCGAGCTCTTGCCCGAGCGCTTCCCGCTGCGCGCCCTGCAGGACCTCTACGAGGCCGTGCTCGGCGCGCCGCTCGACAAGCGCAACTTCCGAAAGCGCGTGCTCTCGCTCGACGTGATCGAGCCCACCGGCTCACGCGAGGAGGGCGTCTCGCACCGCGCGGCCGAGCTCTACCGCTTCGACGAGAAGCGCTACCGCAAGCTCGAGCGCTCGGGCTTCGTGTTCGAGATGTGATCGCATCCCAACGAGGAGGAATGCATGCGCGGCCTTCTGCTCATCGACATCCAGAACGACTTCCTCCCCGGAGGCGCGCTCGCGGTGCCTCGGGGTGACGAGGTGATCGCCGTCGCGAACCGGCTCGCAGAGAGCGGCGACTTCGGCGCGATCGTCGCCACGCAGGATCTCCACCCTCGCGATCACGGCAGCTTCGCGTCGCAGCACGCGGGCGCGGCGCCGTACCAGCACGGCGAGCTCGCGGGCCTGCCGCAGACGTTGTGGCCCGACCACTGCGTCGAGGGCACGCGAGGCAGCGAGCTCGCCGAGGGCCTGGCTCGCGATCGCATCACGGCGATCGTGCCCAAGGGCACGGACCGAACGATCGACAGCTACAGCGGCTTCTTCGACAACGCGCGCCGCAAGAAGACCGAGCTCCAGGCGACCCTCCAGCAGCTCGGCGTCACCGAGCTCGACGTGGTCGGCCTCGCGACGGACTACTGCGTGAAGGCCACGGTCCTCGACGCGCTCGAGCTCGGCTTCCCGGTGCGCGTCCACCTCGACGGAATCCGCGCCGTCGATCTCACCGAAGGCGACGGCGCCCGCGCAATCGACGCGATGCGTACAGCGGGCGCCGAGACCGTGTGAGCGTCTGCCACCCGGGTTCTCGGCGGTGCCGCGGTCGCAGCCTAGCAAGCAGGGAACGCCCGAACATGGGCCTTGACGTCTGTTGAATATCGTTCAACATCGTCCCCCATGACGACGACGGCGCTCCTCCTCGGCCTCCTGCTCCCCGGCGCAGCGTTCGCGGCGGGCCTGATCCTCTGGACCTTCCTCGAGTACGTGCTCCATCGCTTCGCGTTCCACGAGCGCATGCTCGGTCAGCGCGTGGCGCGCGAGCACCTGGAGCACCACGCGAAGGTCGATCACTTCGCGCCGCTCTCGCACAAGGTCGCGCTCGCGGTGCCCGTGCTCGGTGCGATCTTCGGCCTCGCCTGGCTGGTCACCACCGCGCCCATCGCCGCGGGCCTCGCGCTCGGTGTGGTGACCGGTTGGCTCTCGTACGAGGTGCTGCACCGCCGCATCCACGTCGCGGCCCCGCTCAACGCGTACGGTCGCTGGGCGCGTCGGCATCACCTCAGCCACCACTTCGGCAACGCGAAGCTGAACCACGGCGTGAGCTCACCGATCTGGGATCACGTCTTCGGCACGCACGCCCCGCGCGCGACGGTGCTCGTGCCCCGTCGGCACGCGACGAAGTTCCCCTGGCTCCTCGACGATGCGAGCCGCGCGCCCAAGGAGCTCGCGCTCCAGCCCAGCTTCACCGACAACTACCGCCTGGTCGGCTGAGCATCGCCGCGCACCGAGCGAGACTCAGAGACCGAGAAAGATTCGAGACCTCGCTCGCGGGGAGCCAGCCGGCGGGGGCGAAGCCCCCTTGAGGCGCGAGCGATGGAGGAGCGAAGCGACGAAGGAGCGATGGGGGTGCGGGGGTCGGGCCCCCGCATCGAGCGCCGGAGGCGCCGGAAACTCAGAAGGAGATGGCGAAGCCGTCGGGCGTGAGCGCGAGCGGGCGTGCACGTCCGCGATCGATGCGGCCGCGGATGTCCATGCCCAGGCCGATGAAGAAGGTCACGAGGCCCAGGCCGGCGGTGACCATGCCGGCGCTGAAGAGGCCGATGTTGATCGGGCCGCCGCCGCAGAAGTCGCTGTTGCAGCCCCACGGGATGATGAGGCCGACCATGCCGCCGAACGCGCCCGCGACGAGCGAGGTGGTGCCGAGCGCCATCAGGCCGCTGCC
>JAFLCL010000309.1 GCA_017303575.1 Deltaproteobacteria bacterium | reverse complement strand
GCCGGTGGCAGCGGTGGCCTCCGCGGCGCGTCGACATATCGTGGAGATGGACACGGCGGATCGAGCTGCGCAGGCCGCGCCCGTCGATCAGCCCGCCGCGCAGTGACTGTGAGAGAGCGAGAAACAATCGTTTCGAGCTCTCGAACCGTCGTACGGGGTTTGGCGGCAAAGCCCCCATCTCGTGGCGCTTGCGCCGCGGACGACTGAAGTTCGCTCGCTCGCGTCTCAGACGCCGAGGCGTTTGAGCAGCCCTGCGACGCGCGCCCGCATCGCCTCGGTCGGGCTCGTGCTCGCGAGGGCGAGCGCGTCGGCGAACGCAGTCGCGGCATCGTCGGTCACCACGAGGGCGCGGTCGCCCACGTGGGCTCGAAGGACGGGAGCCACTGCGCCCGTCGCGCCGAACACGACTCGCGCGCCGACCACACCGGCGATGTCGATGAGGCTAGAGAGCTCTGCGATCGCCGCGTCGGACGCGTCGTCGGCGAAGCTCACCCACACGATCACGGCGCGCGCGTCGGAATGCAGCAAGAGAGGCCCGATGCCCTCCACGGCGGCTGCGATCCAATCCGGCTCTGCGAGGCCTTGCAGGGCGAGCGCGACACAGCGAGGCGCGATCACGAAGGGTCGCGTCACGCGCGCACGAAGCGCGCGATCGCGATCGCGATCGTGCTCGAGGCGCGCGGCAGCGTAGCCCTCGATCATCACGCCACGAAGCGCACGCCCCTCGTTCTCCGCGAGCTCGGGCCCCACCACGGCGAGGAGCGCCTCCACGACCGCCGAGAGCAAGATGCCCGACGCACCGAGCTCCGCCGTGCGTCGCGCGAGCAGACCCGCGAGCGCCATGGCCTCCCTCACGCTGATCGGATCGACGGCGCGAGAGAACGCGTCGAGCACCGTGGCGCACTCAGCTGCCAGCTCGCTCCGCACCACGTCGTCACCGCAGGCCTCCTCGCCTCGCGCGCCGTCGCGTGGAGGTGGCAGCGCGGCGTCGAGCGCGCGAGAGAACGCCTCGACCGAGGCGGCGAGCGCACGGTCGGTCGAGACCGAGGAGGTGGGGAGCTCGCCTTCCATCGATGACGCAGCGTAGCGAGGCGCACGTTGGCGCGCGAGATCCGAGCCACGCGTCGGAAAGCAGACGGCGCGAGAGAGCGCGTGTTATGCGCGCCTCCGGTGCGAGCGATCGCCTCGCAACCTGGAGGCTTCGCGCATGGTCACGGTCGTCCAGAAGTACGGCGGGAGCTCGGTCGCGGACGTCGACAAGCTCGGGCGTGTCGCAGACAAGGTCGTGGCGGCGCGCCGCGAGGGCAACGCGGTGGTCGTCGTCGTCTCGGCGATGGGCAAGACGACCGATCAGCTGCTCGCGCTCGCGAAGCAGGTCGATCCGAACCCGCCGCGCCGCGAGCTCGACATGCTGCTGACGACGGGCGAGCGCGTGTCGATGGCCCTCCTCGCGATGGCCATCCAGAAGCGCGGCCTCGAAGCGATCTCGTTCACGGGATCGCAGAGCGGGATCATCACCAACGACCGACACTTCGACGCGCGCATCCTCGAGGTGCGGCCCCATCGCATCGAGGACGAGCTCGCGCGCGGAAGGATCGTGATCGTCGCGGGCTACCAAGGCATGAGCTACCGGCGAGAGATCACGACGCTCGGTCGCGGCGGTAGCGACACCACCGCCATCGCGCTCGCGGCCGCGCTCGATGCCGATCGCGCGGAGATCTACAGCGACGTCGACGGCGTCTACAGCGCGGACCCGCGCGTCGTGCCCGACGCCAAGCACCTGCCCCACCTCGACTACGAAGCGATGCAGGAGATGGCCGAGGTGGGCGCGAAGGTCCTCAACGCAACCGCTGTCGAGTTCGCGAAGAAGGCCAAGATCGCGATCCACGCGCGCTCGACCTTCGAGCCGGGCCGCGAGACGGTCGTCCGCGAAGGCACCGATCACGGTGCGCGCAGCGTCGTCGGGCAGCGGGGCGTGGTGTTGATCGAGACGCGTGGCGAGCCTGCGCTGTCGCGCGCGAGCAGCATCCTCGCGGAGTCGTCGGTGCCCACGCGCGACGTCGAGGCGCGCCCCGTCGAGGGCAAGCTCGAGGCGAGCATGACGGTGGCCACCTCGCTCACCCCCGACTGGGACGCCGTGCGCGCTCGGCTCGCGACGGAGATCGGCGAGGGCATGCGCCTCCACGCAGGGCTCGCGGCGGCGTCGGTGGTTGGGCTCGACACGGGGAGCGTGGGTGAGGCTGTGGCCATCGCGCGCGGGCTCGGCGCCGAGCCGCGGAGCGTGGTCGCGAGCGGGTCTCGCCTCTCGATGATCGTGGACGAAGCCCAGCTCGATGCGCTCGTGCGCGCGCTCCACGACCGCTTCGTGCGCTGAGCGTCCATCGCTATAGTCCGCGCATGACCAGCACCGTCCTCGTCGTCGACGACGAGAAGAACATCCGTCGCACGATCCGCATGGTGCTCGAGGGCGAGGACGTGGAAGTGCTCGAGGCGGGCAGCGCCGAGGAGGCGATCGAGCTCGTTCGGGCCGAGGATCTCGACGCCGTGATCCTCGACGTTCGTCTGCCCGGGATGACCGGCGTCGAGGCGCTCAAGAAGCTGCGCGCCCAGAAGGAGCAGGTGCCCGTCGTCATGGTGTCGGGGCACGCGTCGATCGCCGACGCTGTCGAGGCGGTGCGCGAGGGCGCCACGGACTTCCTCGAGAAGCCGCTCGATCGGGATCGCCTGCTCGTGAGCGTCCGCAATGCGCTCCGCACGGGCGCGCTCGAGAAAGAGGTGCGCGTCCTCAAGCGCAACGCCCGCAAGCGCTACGAGATGGTCGGCGAGAGCGCGGTGATGAAGCGACTGTTCGCCGAGATCGAGAAGGTCGCGCCGACCAAGGGTCGGGTGCTCGTGACGGGCGAGAGCGGCACGGGCAAGGAGCTCATCGCGCGCGCGATCCATCGCCTCTCGCCCCGCGCGGAGAAGCCCTTCGTGAAGGTGAACTGCGCAGCGATCCCCGCAGACCTCATCGAGAGCGAGCTCTTCGGCCACGAGCGCGGCTCGTTCACGGGCGCGGTCGGCAAGAAGAAGGGCCTGTTCGAGGTCGCACACACCGGCACGCTCTTTCTCGACGAGATCGGCGACATGGCCCCGAACGCCCAGGCCAAGGTGCTGCGCGCGCTGCAGAGCGGCGAGATCACGCGGGTCGGCGGCGAGCAGGTGATCGCCGTCGACGTACGCGTCGTGGCGGCCACCAACAAGGACCTCGACGCGGCCGTCGCGGCCGGTGAGTTCCGCGAGGATCTCTTCTTCCGACTCAACGTCATCCCGCTGCGCAGCCCATCGTTGCGCGAGCGACCGGAGGACGTGCCGCTCCTCGCCAAGTCGTTCCTCGTCGAGTTCTGCGAGGAGAACGGCATGAAGCCGAAGCCGTTCGAGGCGGATGTGCTCGAGGCGCTCTCGGAGCGCGGCTGGCCGGGCAACGTTCGCGAGCTTCGCAACGTGGTGGAGCGCATGGCGATCCTGAGCGACGACACCATCACCCTGGACGACCTCCCAGAGCTGCCGCGGCGACAGATCCCCGCGGAGCAGACCGCGGCGTTGCCGACGGCCATCGCTGGGGCCGAGGGCCCGCGTGAGACGCTGCGCGAGTACCGCGAGCGCGCCGAGAGGCAGTTCGTGCTCGACACGCTCGAGCGCTTCGACTGGAACATCTCGCGCGCGGCAGTGGTGCTGGGCGTCGAGCGAACGAACCTCCACAAGAAGATGCGCTCGCTCGGCATCAAGCGAGACGGTGCGGCGGCGCCGTGAGCGCTGTCGTTCTCTTCCCCGACGCGCAGCGCTTCCTGACGCCCGCCAGCGTCGTGGACCTGCCCAAGCGCAAGCCTCGTGACCTCGCGACGGAGTGGGCGGCCATCCGCGCGGCAGCGACTCGTTTTGGACGCTCCGCGTGGGAGCTGACGCCCGAGACCGCGCCAGCGATCCAGGAGGCGCGTGCCGCGCTCGATCTCGAGGCGAGCCCCGCCCTCGGTGTCGAGGCGATGGGCGTGATCGTCCGAGCCCTCGGCAACTCCAACGACGCGGGGCTCGCCGTACGATGGGCAGCATCGAGCGCTTCCGCCGCGGCCGCCGTCGAGGCGCTCGCCGAGGCGAACACGCTCGACCTCGAGTCGATCCCGCGCGTCGGTCTGCGCATCGTGCGGAGAGCGCCGCGGCGGCCGGTGCTGGGCAGCGGCATCGACGAGATCGTCCTCCGCGCGAACGACGAGGAGCGCGCAGCCGTCGACGCCGTGGTGGCGCGACGGTGGCCGACGGCAGCGGTCGGTGAACGGCTCGCGCTGGTGGAAGCATCACCCGATCGCCCCGACCTCGCGAACGAGCTCGCCGAGGCGTGGACGAGCTCGCGCGTCGGCGAGCGCGATGGCTGGCGCGTGCTAGCCGCGCGTGTCGACGACCTGGCGGTCGTGAGGCGCCTGTTGGTCCTCGACGCGTCGGCGTCCGTCGTCGATCTCGTGCGCCGCTTCGGGCTCGAGGCGATGCCGCTCCTCGTCGAGGCGCTCGCGAAGGCCAAGGAGACGCACAGCCACAAGCACCTCGCGCGAGCCGTCGCGTGCTTCGATCACCTCGACGCGGCGCTCGCGCTCGGTGCCGCTGCCACACGCGTCGGGGCAGTCCCCATCGTCGTCGACTACTTCCAGCGCCACCCCACGCACGCGGAGGTCGCGCTGCGCCCACACGCGAGCGGACGGTCTCGCGCCGCCAAGACCGTCGGCGAGATCCTCGAGCGCACGACGCGCGCGGGCATCACCCCGGGCACGCAGGCCGAGACGACGACGCGTCGTTCCACGCAGAAGGCGACGAGGAGCGCGACGGCGACGGCGTCGGAGGCAACCGCACCCAAGGCGAGCGGGGGCACGATCCCCGCTGCGCTCCTCGGGCTCGCGGCGGCCAAGCGCCAGCCCGTCGTCCTCGACGCGGTGCCCGCGATCGCCTTCGCGCCCCGCCTCTTGCCGGATCCGACGGTCGATGCTGCCCGCGTGCGCGAGCTCGCGCGGGTGCGCGCCGACAAGCGCGAGGCGGATTGGATCGAGAGCTTCGAGCGCGAGGTGCGCGAGGGTGGGCCTTCCACGAACGTACGCGACTGGGCCGCCCTGCCGGTGGAGCGCGCGATCGCGCTCTACGAGACGTGGCCGGTGCAGCGTCGACACATCCTCACGATGGCAGAGGACGCGATGGTGTGGCTCGGCCTGGGCGCGCTGAACGGCATCGTACGACACGCCGCCCGCGTGCTGGAGGAGGACGACTCGTTCCCGCTGTGGGCGCTCCGCGTCGTGGCCCCCGAGATGGCGATGACCTTGCTCGCGGCCGCAGGCTCGCACGACCAGGCGCCCCTCGTGGGCGACTGGCTCGCGCTCCATCCCGAGGCCGCGCTCGCCGGCGTTCTCCCTACCGCCGTAGGACCGCTGGGGCCCGAGCGCACGCTGGCCGAGCGAGGTCTGGTCGAGCTCGCGCGGCGGCACGGCGAAACGTTCGTGCGCGAGACCGCCGACGCTGTCTCGGCCCGAGCGCGTGAGGCCGTCGACGAGATCCTCGCGCATCGCGCGCGTCTCACGATCGATCGCAAGACCAAGCTGCCGAGCACCATCTCGGTCGAGGCGCTCCCACCGGTCCGCCTGCGCGGCACGCAGACCGTGCTTCCCGTCGAGGCGATGACGGAGCTGCTCGCGCTCCTCTCGCGCTCGGGTCATGCGCTCGAGCACCCTGCCCTTCCCTCCGTGCGCGAAGCCTGCGAGGCGCGCGATCTCGCGGAGCTGGGCTGGTTCCTCGCGCGGAGCTGGGAGCTCGGTGGCGCCAAGGCCCGCGACACGTGGATGATCGACTCGCTCCTCTCCCTCGCCCGCGACGACGAGGATGTCGTGCGGCGCATGCTGCCCGACCTCAAGAAAGACCGCGCGCTCGAGGTGCTGGCCAGCATCGGCAGCGACGCCGCCACCGTCGAGCTCCTCGGTGCGACCGAACGAGGCAACAAGCGCTGGCATGCCCAGCGAGGGCTCGCGCGCATCGTGCGCCGACGAGGCCTCGCGAGCCTCGCCGACCTCGAGGAGACGCTCACGCCCGCCTTCGTGGAAGGAAACGCGATGCGCTTCGAGCACCGCGGCCAGACGTACGAGGCGCTGCTCGACGAACGGCTCGAGCTCGTGCTCCGCGATGCAGGCGGACGCGTGGTCAAGCGCCTGCCGCCTGCCGAGGACGACGCGGGCGAGGACGCGCGCATGCGTGCCCGTCTCGCGGAGCTCCAGGCCGACGTGCCCATGCTCGCGCGTCGCCGCGTGATCGCGCTCGAGCGTCGGATGATCTTCGCCCGCACGATGTCTGCTTCGGACTTCGAACGACACCATCATCGGCACTCGCTGTGGGGATCGATCGCGCGAGGGCTCGTGTGGTCGTGGCATCTCGGCACCGATCGCGAGCCCTCGGGCACGTTCCGCATCGCCGAAGACGGATCGCTCGCGGACGCGCACGATCAGCCCATCACGATCCCCGCCCACGCCACCATCGGCGTGCCTCACCCACTCCGCCTCGACGACGCGCTGCGCACGCGGTGGTCGAGCGTGCTCCACGACTACGAGATCGTGCAGCCCTTCGCGCAGCTCGGGCGCGCGCTTCGCTTGCCGACCGAGGCCGACCTCCGTGAATCGAGCGCGTCGCGTCACGGCAGCGAGCCGTCCGCCGAGGTGTCGGGCCCGCTCGATCTCGCGCTCGCGGGCGCGGGCAACGCCACCTACCACCACCGCGTGTCACTGCCCGACGAGCGCGTGCTCGTGGTGCAGGCGCAGCGCGTCGCGCCCTTCACCATCACGCTCACGCTGAACCGCATGACGGGCCCTTCGACGATGGAGCGGCGACCGCTCTCGGAGCTCGGCGCGATCCTCGTTGCCGAGTACTTCGCCGCGCTCGGCGCGATCTGAGGGCGACGCGCCGCGTTCAGAAGGTCCCGCCCAGACCCGCCATCATCCCGTCCGCGCTGGGCATCACGAAGGCAGTGGTGATCCCCGCGTCGCGCGCCTCGCGTGCCTCACGACGACGCGCACCGAGGCGCTGCAGCGCGTCGATGCTGAAGCCCAGGATGATGGCGCCGACCGCAGCACCCGCCAGACCCGCGAGCGCGTAGGGCGCCGTCCACGAAGCGTCGCCGCCGAAGCCCGCCGAGAGCACGGCGCCGAGGAGCATCACCACGCCCACGCCTGCACCACCGACGGCCATCGCGCCGCCCAGGACGACCCCTGTGATCGGCAGCGCGTACTCCTCGGGCGCCGGGAACTCGAGCGTCGCCTCGTCGGCATCGAGCAAGTGCGCGCGTCGGGCGGGTCCTCCATAGAGGCTGGCGGGGGTGACGACGACCGCCTCTTGGGCCTCCGCGACCGTGGCCCCGAGCGCGAGCCAGGCGAGCAGACCCGAGAGAACCACGACGACCCGCGATCCCGAGCGCGACTTCATGACGACCTCCGACGCCGCTCTACAGCAGCACCCGTGCCGCGCCGTCCGGTGACGAAATCGCCCTATTTCGTCGCCCTTCGGCCGATTCGTGCACTGACCTGCACGAACGCGCGTGAAGGAGGGCGCGCGCTTCACACCTCGATGGGCGCGGCGCGCACAGCCGAGCGCTCAGCCCGAGATGTTGAGGCGCTTCATCTTGCGCCAGAGGGTCGTGCCGGAGAGGCCGAGGACCTCGGCGGCCTTCTCCTTGTTGTTCTCGACCTCGCGGAGGACCTTCGCGATCGCCTCGCGCTCCGCGTCGTCGACCACCTCGGTGAGGCGACGGCCCGCGACGCTGCCCGGCGTGGGCGTCACGCGCGATTGGATCTCTGGGGGCACGATGTCGTCGAGACGGATGCGGCCATCGATGGCGAGCGCGACGCCCTGCTCGATCATGTTCTCGAGCTCGCGGATGTTGCCGGGGAAGTCGTAGCGCACGAGGTAGTCGATCACGCCCTCGCCGAGTTCGACGCGCCTGCGCATCTTGCGCGCGTACTTGTCGACGAAGTGCTCGACCAAGAGTGGGATGTCCTCGCGTCGCTCGCGCAGCGGCGGAAGCACGAAGCGCGCGACGTTGAGGCGGTAGTAGAGATCGAGGCGGAACCGCTTGTCGGCGATGGCCTCCTGGAGATCCTGGTTGGTCGCCGCGATGATGCGCACGTCGACCGTCATCGCCTTGTTGTCGCCGAGTCGACGGATCTCGCCCTCTTGGATCGCGCGCAGGAGCTTCGCTTGGAAGGCGGGCTGCGTCTCGGCGATCTCGTCGAAGAAGAAGGTGCCTCCGTTCGCTTCTTCGAAGAGGCCGCGACGTGCCGTGACCGCACCGGTGTACGCGCCGCGCACGTGACCGAAGAGCTCGCTCTCGAGCAGCGTTTCGCTCACGGCCGCGCAGTTCACCGTGACGAAGGGCTTGTCCGCGCGGAGCGAGTTCACGTGGATCGCGCGCGCGACGAGCTCTTTGCCCGTGCCGCTCTCGCCCGTGATGAGGACGGTCGTGTCCGTGGGCGCGATGCGCACGATGCGCGCGAGCACGTCGCGCACGGCCGCCGATCGGCCGATGATGTTCGAGAACCCGTAGCGCTCGCGGAAGCTCGCCGTCATCGCGCTCATCGCGCCCGCGAGCTTTCGCTTCTCGATCGCGCGCTCGATCTTCACGAGCAGCTCTTCTTCGGCGAACGGCTTCTGGATGTAGTCGTAGGCGCCGATGCGCATCGCCTCGACGGCGCTCTCGATCGTGCCGTAGGCCGTCATGACCAACACCTCGGTCATCGGCGTCGTCTCCTTCACGTGGCGCAGGACGTCGAGCCCGTCCTTGCCCGCCATGCGGAGATCGGTGAGCACCAGATCGAACGCGTCGCCGTCGACGCGCGTGCAGGCCTCGTCGCCATCAGCCGCTTCGGTCACGTCGTGACCCGCGCCTCGCAGCATGAGCGAGAGCGTGGTCCGCATGTTCCGCTGATCATCGACGACGAGGATCTTCGCCATGGTCCCGTCGCATACTCGCAAGCCCGCACCGGGCGGGCAACCTCGGATCACTGACTTCACGCACCTTTACTCGTCGGCTCCGGGGTCGAGCCCGAGCGAAGGGCGACCCCCACTGGACGATGCCGCTGTGGCTGCACGCTCGAGCGTCTCCCGAAGCCGCTCGATCTCGCGCGTCCGGTCCTCGGACACTCGCAGGGCGTACAGGGCGACGGTGACTGCGATCACCGACATGCTCAGCGCGATCACTGCCATGAGGCGCGTGGTCCGCTCGCTCATCGAGGGCCTGCGACGGGCTGCTCGACGTAGGTCGCGCTCCGGATCCGCAGCGGCGACGGCGTGCCGACGAACGTCCCCGTGAGCGCGCGCAGCCGCCACTCGTCGCCGGACTCCGTCAGCGTGATCACGGGCGTGACCTCGTAGATCCCGGGCTCCTCGAAACGCCCGCAGTACGCCACACCGTCGAGCGCGAAGAGGCGCGCGCGGCGCCACGAGAGCCGCGAGAAGAAGTCCGGGAGCGCACGTCCCGCGAACGGCGGGAGCTCGCACGTGAAGCTCGCGCCGCTCGGCGTGGTCACACGGAACGACACGCTCTCGGCTCGCAGGTAGGCGCGGGCCGTCGTGCCCACGCGTGTCGCCACACGGACGCGCAAGGTCGGGCGCCAGCCGCGCAGCGCATCCGCGGGCGCGAGCGAGACGGCCAACGGCGACTCGGCGTTCG
>JAFLCL010000308.1 GCA_017303575.1 Deltaproteobacteria bacterium | reverse complement strand
GCGCGGCCATCATCCTCGCGCGGCGCACGAGCGGCGCCTGCGCAGTGACGAGCGCCACGCGCGCATCGGAGCGCGGTACGCGCGCGCGCCACTGTCGCCACGCAGCGCCGTCTCGCTCGTACGCGAGCTCGACGCGCTCGATCGGGCCGTGCGCGCCTGCGAGCGTGTCGGTGCCGACGAGCGTCTGCCCCGGCGCGACCAAGAGCGAGAGCGCAGGCACGCGCGCGGCATCGAGCGCGCCCTGCACGTAGAGCATCTCGTCGGACGCTTCGTCGTCGAAGGTGAGCTCCACGGGCCACGACGCGTCGGCAGACCACGCAGTCGTGTGGATGGGCCACTCGATCGTGGTCGCGCCGTCGAGATCGAGCACGAACGGCGCATCGCGCAGTGACGGTTCTTCGTCGAGCGCGTGGACCACGTCCTCCCAGCGCGCCGTGCCCGGCCCGAGCCCGAGACGGATCGCATCGCCCGCGGTGGAGAGACGGAGCTTCGGCGAGACCGCGCCGTCGTGGTGGACGACGACGAGATCGCCCGAGTCGAGGCGCCCGATCTCGAAGGGCGCGCGAGGCACCACCACGAGGCCCTGCCCTGCGATCACGACGCGCGGCACGTCCTCCCTCACGAGAGCTCCAGCACGACCTCGGGCGCTCCCGGCGGCCCGAACGCGCCTTCGTAGCGGACCACGCGATGCGGCGGCGCGGCCTCGAACCACATCTCGTAGCGAGGCAGGAGGGGCTTCGCGAGACGCGTGAGCACGCTGCCGAGCGAGACCCAGTCGTTGAGGTCCGGGTACATGACGACGGGCGCGACCTCGATCCTGCCAGCGGGCACGGTGAGCATCGTCTTGCCCTTGCTCTCGTAATAGACGCGGGCGCAGAACCGGTCGCACGTCCAGGAGTAGAGCGCGCGTCGCTCGCCATCGAGCGGCTGGCCGCGCATCAGGAACGGAATGAGCACGTCGGGATAGGTCGACGGCGGGAACGGGTACGGGCTGTGGGCGAAGTCGACGCGCTCGTCGCGCGCTGGGCCCATCGTGCGATGCAGCGTCTGCCCGACCATGCCACCACGTCGCACGCCCTCGAAGTGATCGTGGAAGCGGAGCGAGCCGCTCTCGAGACGCACGTCGAGCGTGGTGACGACCTCGCCCTCGAGCGCGGCCTCGCGCACGCGCGTCGTGACGACGGCGGTGGCGCCGTCCGAGAAGATGCGACGCGCGTCGAGGATGGTGTGGAACATCGGCTTGGGCCGTGGCGTGAGTCGGTAGCGCGTGACCTCCTCGACCCAACCATCGGCGTCCACGGATCCGCCCACGCGGGGCACAGCGAACGGGGCATCCATCGGCCGCGATGTAGCGCGCGCCTCGGGGCACGCACGTCCGTCGCTCGTTCTCGTGCGATGCTCGCGGCCATGCGCGCGTGGCAGATCGTCGTGTGTCTCGGCGTCGTCGTCTCGACGCTCGGTTGTCCCTCGGATCCGGAGGGCGCATGCACGTCACGCAGTGACTGCCCGAGCGGGATGGAGTGTCGCGATGCCCGGTGCGCGGCGATCCGCGACGTCGGCGTGATCGACGCGCCGGGGCTCGACGCGCTCGGCGCCGACGCCCCGCCTCTCGTGTGCGAGCCGGCCTGCACCGGCACCGACACGTGCATCGCGGGCTCGTGCTGCGAACGCGAGAGCACGTGCGGGACGTCGTGCTGCACCGGCGCGCAGGTGTGCTCGTTCGAGCGATGCGTGAGCCCAGGCGCGGCGTGCATCGACAGCGATCAGTGCCTCGCCTCGGAGTACTGCGAGTACGAGGCCGTGGCCCCGCCCCCACCCGATCTCGAGTGCGCAGGCGTGCCGACGCCTCCCTCCGGTCGCTGTCTCCCGCGACCTCCGGAGTGCGACGGGAGCGGAACGCCCGGCGTGACGTGCATCGAGCGCTGCGAGCTCACGCCGAGCACAGTGCGCTTCGACGCGGTCGTGCGTCACACCTGGCCCGATCCGTTCGTCGCGACAGCACCGGAGTACGCGACCGACGTGATGATGACGCCGATCGTGGTGCAGCTGGGGGACGACAACTGCGACGGGATCGTCGACGAGCGTGATGTGCCCGACATCGTCTTCACGACCTTCGCGAGCGGCGCGTACTCGACGACGGGCACGCTGCGCGCGGTCTCGGTCGAGGAGGGTCGCCTCGTCGAGGCGTGGCACCTCGACGGAGTCGTCGCCCAGCTGCAGCTCGCGGGAGGCGATCTCCATCCGTCGTTCGGCGGTGAGATCATCGCGTGCGGCACGGACGGCTCGGTGATCGCCGTGTCCGCGACCGGGACCGAGCTCTGGCGCAGGCCGAGCACGAGCTGCTGGATGCCGGCGCTCGCGGATCTCGATCAGGACGGTGACGTCGAGGTCATCGTCGAGGGCGGCATCCTCGACGGCGAGACCGGCGCGCTCGAGCACGCCTACGAGGGCGCGTTCCGATCGACGTTCACCGTCGCCGATCTGGACGGCGACTCCCGCCTCGACGTGGTCACGGGGTTCGAGGCGTACCGCGGGGACGGCACACTGCTGGCGTCGACGGAGGGCTGGCTCGGGACCCCCGATCGCGTGGGGCTTCCCGCGGTGGCCGACCTCGACGGCGATGGTCGCGTCGAGGTCGTCGTCGTCATGGCGCAGACCAACGAGGTCGGCGTGTGGCGCTACGACGCGGCGATGGCGGGCAGCGCGCTGATCCTCCGCACGCCCTTCGACGGCGCGGTCGATCCCGGCGGCGTGTGGGCATGGACCACGGGCATGGGCCCGGTCACCGCAGGCGACTTCGACGGCGACGATCACCCGGACATCGCGTACACGGGCTTCCGCGGCTACGTGGTGCTCGACGGCGCGCACCTCGCCGACGACTCGCGGCCCTCGACGCTCACGCCCGACGGCGTGCTCCTCTGGAGTCGTCCGACGCGCGAGGACAACGGCTCGACTGGCTCGGCGCTCTTCGACTTCGACGGCGACGGTCGCGTCGAGGTGCTCTACAACGACACCGAGCGGCTGCTGATCCTCTCCGCCGCCGACGGAGAAGAGATCGCGAGCCTCTGCAACACCACGGGCTCGGTGCACGAGTATCCCGTCGTCGCCGACGTCGATGGTGACGGCGAGGCCGACGTGATCGTCGTGTCGAACGCGTTCGCGTCGCCACGAACACCGCCGACGCCGGACGGACCGACCTACCGCTGTCAGCTCGGCGGCACCGAGAGCATCCAGTCGGGGCTGCGCGTCCTCTCGAGCCCCGACGGCTCGTGGGTGCGCGCGCCGCGCATCTGGAACCAACACACCTACCACGTGACCAACGTGGACGAGTCCGGCGCGATCCCGCGCGTCGAGGTCTCCAACTGGCTGGTTCCGGGGCTCAACAATTTTCGCCAGAACCTCCAGCCGGGCACGGAGCGCGCAGCCCCCGACGCTGTCGTGACGGTCAGCTGTCTGCTCGAAGGATCCGTGCGCGTCACCGTGCGCAACGTGGGCTCGGCGCTCTTGGCGGATGGTGTGGAGGTGCGTCTGCTCGATGGCGCGACCGAGCTCGCGCGCGTCGCGACCACGCTCATCCTCGCGCCCGCGCAGCAGCAAGCGTTCGACGTCTCCGTCGGCACCACGACGCCCGCGGGCCTACGCGCAGAGATCGTTCCTTCGGCGCGCGTGCGCCAGTGCCGCACCGACAACGACACCGCTTCGCTCACGTGCCTCGAATGATCACCGCCAAGCGCTTCCGAACGCTCTGTCTCTCGCTCGCCGACGCCGAGGAGGCGCCCCACATGGAGCGCACGGCGTTCCGGGTGCGGAAGATCTTCGCCACCCTTCCTCCCGACGGTCGGAGCGCGAACCTCCTGCTCGTACCCGAGTTGCAAGCGGCCGTGCTCGACGCGTTGCCGCACGCGTTCTCGCCCGTGCCTGGAGGCTGGGGGCGCATGGGCTACACGACGGTCGATCTCACGCGCGCGAGCGAGGACGAGCTCGTGCCGGTCTTGCGCGAGGCGCATGCGCTGGCGAGCGAGCCGCCGAAGAAGAAGGCATCGACTGCGCGAAGGTCTTCGACGACTCGAACGAGCTCGGCTGCCTCGAAGGCGTCGATCGCCAAGAAGACATCGACTCCCGAGATGACCTCCAAGAAGACCTCCAAGAAGTCCTCGACCAAGGCGCGGTCACGATGAAGCGCTCGGTCCTCCTCGTGCTCGCGGCGCTCTGCGGCTGCGGCGGGCCCACCGAGCCAGAGCTCGACGCCGCGTCGATCCCGCTCGACGCGAGCAGCGATTCGTTCGTCGCGCCCGACGCAGCGCGCACGTTCGCGATCGCGTCGGTCGAGGACCTCGGCGAGATCCCGCATCCGTCGGAGACCGTCGTGGGACGCGACGGTGTGAGCTCCGGCGTCATCGGTGGCGCGCGGCTCTGGACGTTCGGCGACACGTTCCTGTCGCACGTCACGCCGTGGGACATGAGCCACGTCGCGACGGCGACCGGCGCGTGGTCGAACGACGCGCTCCCGCTCGTGTTCGAGCAGCCCGTCGACGCCGATGGCGTGCCCTCGCAGCTCGTGCCGTACACGACGGAAGAGCTCGACGACAACCTCGTCGACGCGACCGACGGCTGGGCGCTCTGGCCCGGCGCGGTGATCGACACCGGCGACGACGACGCCCTCCTCTTGTTCCAGCGCATCAAGCGCACGATGGGCGTGGGCTTCGACGGAGTCGGCATCGGCACCGCGCGCATCCGTCCGCGCGAGACCGTGGCGAGACGCGACGAGGCGCTGCTCTTCGAGCGATCGCTGCCGCCCGACTCGGTGGGGGACGTCCTCTACGGCGCCGGGGGCGTCTCGGTGATCGGCGAGACCGCCTATTTCCTCGGCTGCGACGCGGGCTGTCGCCTCGCGCGCGTGCCGCGCACGCGGGCCGACGATCGCAGCGCCTTCGAGTTCTTCGATGGCAGCACGTGGGTCACCGACATCGATGCCGCGGAGGTGGTGCTGCGCGGCGTGAACGCGGCCTCGATCTCGTGGAACGAGCACCTCGGTCGCTACGTGTCGGTCTCGAGCCGCGTCCTCTCGAACGACGTGCTCGTGCGCACCGCGCCCGCGATCGAAGGACCGTGGCCCACGACGGGCCTCGTGATCACGCCGAGCGAGGGCGGCATCCTCGCCGCCGGTGAGGGCAACGACTACCTCGCGATGGAGCAGGCAGGTCTGGGCGACGCGAGCGGTCGATCGATCGTGATCAGCTACTCGCGCCCGCTCGGCAGCTTCCGCGGCGAGGTGCGGCTCGCGCGCATCACGTTCGAGTGAGCGGCGCCGTCGAGAGTCGGCTGCTTGCCGCAGCGCGCGGGCGACGCTACCGAGTGACATGAACCCCGCGATCGTCTGCGGCTCCGCCCACCCCGCGCTGGGAGAGCGCATCGCGGGCGCGCTCGGCGTGTCGCCCTGCGACCGATCGATCGAGCGCTTCCCCGACGGCGAGATGCGGATCGTCCTCCGCGAGCCGGTGCGCGGTCGCGACGTGTACGTCGTGCAGCCGACGTCGGCGCCGGTCGGCGAGCACCTGCTCGAGCTCGCGATGCTCGGGGATGCCGCGGTGCGCGCGGGGGCGAGCCGCGTGATCGCGGTGGTGCCGTACTTCGGGTATGCGCGTGCCGACCGTCGACAGAGCGAGGGCGAGCCGCTCGCCGGGAGGCTCGCCGCCGATCTGATCGGCGCTGCGGGCTTCGCGCGGATGGTCGTGGTCGACCTGCATGCCCCCGCGATCGAAGGGTTCTTCCGCATGCCCGTCGAGCACCTCGAGCCGCAGCCCGCGGTGATCGCGGCGCTGCGCCCGGTGTTGCCCGAGCGCGCCGTGGTCGTGTCGCCGGATCTAGGGGGCGCGAAGCGGGCCGATGCGTTCGGTCGCAAGCTCGGTCTCCCCGTCGCGATCGTGCACAAGCAGCGCACGAGCGGCAGCGATGTCGCGGCCGTCCGCATCACCGGAGACGTCGAGGGTCTGGCGCCCGTGATCGTCGACGACATGATCTCGACCGGCGGCACGATCGCCGCGGCGATCGGCGCGCTGAAGAAGCATGGCGCCAGAGACGACGTGACCGTGGTCGCCACGCACGGCCTGTTCGCAGCCGCCGCGCTCGACCGCCTCGGTCCCCTCGTCACGCGCTTCGTGGTCACCGACACCGTCCCGCCCCCGGCATCCGAGCGCGTGATCGTCGCGGGCCTCGCGCCCCTGCTCGCCGATGCGATCCGCAGGCTGCACGAGGGCCAGTCGCTCAACGGCCTCTTGCGCGAGTCCTGAGAGAGCGACAACGAACCCCGCACTTCCCCCACCACCGCGTCCCTTCAGGCTGTGAATCGACTGTTTCTCGGTCCCTGAGCTGAGGGCTCACAGGCAGGTGTCGGGGATGTCGCGCTCGATCGGCGGAAGCGAGCGCAGGTACGCGACGACGTCGCACGCGGCCATCGGCGACATGCCCAGCGTCTCGTAGCGCGCCATCGCATCGCAGAGCGGGCGCCCGCCTCGATCGGTGCCTCGGAGGATCGCGTTCGTGATCTCCGCGTCGGACCAGCCGCCGAGCTGCGTGAGGTTGCGCCCCGAGATGCCGAGCGTGCCGCCGGCGAGATCGTCGCCGTGACAGCCCGCGCAGCCGCGCGTCATCACCTCGCTGGCGCCCGCCGTCGCGCGACCACTCGCGCAGTCTTCGATTGGCATCGGACCACCCGAGGGCGACCCGATCCGTCGGTAGCGCGGGTCGGTGAGGATCGCGCGCTCGAGCGCGAGGAAGTCGTGGTCCTGCGTGTCGCGGAACGCGAGCGCGAGCTCCTCGATCCAAGCGTATTCGTCGGCGAAGACCGATCGATGGAGCAGTGACTCCACACGACGACGCACGAGGCACGACTCGATCGGCGAAGGCGCGTCGACCGTGCCGAGCGCGAGCGACGACTCGACGTACGCGCGCGGTCCGCCCTCGAAACGCGCGCGATCGTCGTCTGTGCCCGCCGCGCCCCAGTCGAACGCGGCTACTTGAAGGTGACCCACCAGGTCACGCGCATACGTCGGCGTGTTCGTCGCCGTGAAGTAGTAGAGGTCGCAGTACTCGGGGCACTTACCGCTGCCGCCGCACGTCGCGCACGGCGCCGCGAGCGGGTTCGAGCTCGCGTCCTCGAGCGCGTCCAGGCTGAGGTCGCCCGTGCCGATCGCGCCGTAGTCGAGGTTCGTGCGAAAGCGTCCCCAGTACTGCGTCGCGGGCTCGATCGCGACGTGACAGCCGGAGCAACCACCGCGCTGCGTGAGGTCGACGGGCGGCTCGGCCTCGGTCGGCGGAAGCGGCGTCTCGGGGAACGGCAGACACAGAAAGCTCTGTCGAAAGTGCGCGACACGGCCACGCTGGCTCGTGAACCGGATCAGGTAGGCCATCGTGGTGAGCACACCCGCATGCTCGGCGCTGCGCGTCACGCGCCGCCATCCCGCGTCGTACGGCAGCGCGGCCGCGCCCGAGCCCGCCTCGTAGATCACGCCGCCGCCGCCGTTGCGTAGGTAGCGCGAGGTCCTTCCGTCGACGAACGTGTCGCGTGTCGTCAGCGCCTCGTAGTAATCGCGTCGGTTGCGCACGACGTCGTCGAAGAGGCGGATGGGCTCCTCCTCGATCGCGGCGCGCAGATCGCGCGAGAGCTCGTCGGAGCTCGACGGCGTGCAGTACGCGAGACCCGGCCCACAACCGCAGCCCGGCACCGACGCCACGCCGCTCGTGCCCGAATTCTCCGCCGCGCGCGGGTCGCACTGCCGCGTGTCGCCTCGGCTGTCGATCGCCGTGGGCTGATCCTGCGCTTCGAAGGCGCACACGCGCACCGTCGTGCCCGGCGCCCAGTACGGCTCGACCTCGACGTAGCCATCGATGCGACACGGATCGGCCGCGGTGCAGGATGCGCCCGTGCCCGCCAGCGGCGCGCTCGCGCGATCGCCCGCGGCGTTGCGGATCGGCGAGCCCACCGTCCAGCTCTCGACCAGCGCGATCGGCGCGCCCGTGGCGTCGAAGCGATCGTGGAGGACGTTCGCGCACGAGAGACCGACCTCGCCGCGCACCGTGCCAGCCGCGATGCGCGAGTAGAGGGTGCGGTTCGCGCCGCTGCCCGCGGTGACGAGCGTGTAGCGAGGTGCGCTGAGGTTCGGCAGCTGCGTGGTCGTGTCGAGCAAGAGCGCGCGGTGGTAGCGGCCGAGCTCCGCGAGGTGCTCGTCGTCCTCGAGCATCGCGTCGAGGAGCGCATCGCTGACGTCGCCTGCGGTGCGCACCGCCTCGTACTCCGCCTCGGTCGGCGGGCGCCCGTAGAGGTCGAGCGTGATCTGGCGAAGGAGACGGGTGGGATCCTCGGTGCCCGAGGTCGGCGCGCACGTGGCGGGAGAGTCCGCGCGTGCAGGCAGCGAGACGAGCAGCGCGAGCAGCACGAGCGAGATCGTGATCGTCGTCGTCTTCATCACGCCCTCACCAGCGGCAGCGCCGTGTAGCGGTAGTCGATGCTCGCGAGGCCGAGCGCCTCTTGGAGGGTCGCGAAGAGGTGCTCGGGCCGGAGCTGCACGGCATCACCCGCATCGCTGGCTCGCCCGGTCCGCGGATCGACGAGCACCAAGCCGAGATCCTCTTGGCCCGTCTCGCCGAACACGCCCGTGACGAGCGGCCCACCGAAGATCATCGCGCCGTTCGCGAACCAGTGATCGCGGCTGCTCGATCCATTGAGCGTGGGCTGGCGTCCGAACTCGCTGTGCACGACGACCATCGTCGTCTCGAGCTCGCCCGCGTCTCGCAGATCCGTGAGCATCGCGCCGAGCGCGTCGAACGCCTCCTCGAGCAGCGCGGGCTGATCGGTCGCCCAGTCGCGGTGCGTGTCGAGGGTGCTCTGGAGGCGCACGCCGACCGCCGCCGAGAGCCCCGACTTCACGAGCTCCGCGGCCGTCGCCGCCGCGGAGGCGGGCGTGCTGCGCTGATCGACGGTCGACCCGTAGAGGGCTTGGGCGGACGGCGTCGAGAAGTCGAAGCGGCTCGCGAGCGACGTGTCCTCGATCCGCGCGAGCCGGTCGCGAGCGGCGATCGCCTCGACGGAGGGCGAGACCGCCGGTGCGCCGGTGCTGGGGTCGATCGGCGTGTACGCGTCGGTGATGCACGTGCCTTCGCGCGCGCTCGCGAGCAGCGCCTCGAGCGCACCGTTGGCCATCGCGTTGCGCGAGAGGTTGCGCGAATTCGGCGTGAGCAGATCGGGCAGATCGTGCGGCGAGTCGAGCCCGAGCGCCGTCGCGGTGGGAGGGAACTGTCGGTTGAACGACAACGTCCCCATCGCGACGTGGGGCAGGATCGGCGGCGCACCTCCTTCTTCGTAGGCGTTCGCGAGCGCTGCGCCGAGCGAGCTGCCACGCGCGTTCGATCCTGCGGGCGCGATCCCCGTGGCCATGTAGGCGCGTCCGGTCGGGTGCGCGACCGTCGCCATCGTCATGCCTCGTACGAGCGTGAGCACGTCGAGGTGCGCATCGAGCGCACGCGTCGTCGAGCCGAGCAGCGTGCTCCGCGCGAAGCTGCCGGTGCCGATCGTCGCGGGCCGCGGATCGCGGTAGCGGGACGCGAGCAGATCGCTGCCGAGCTCGATGCCCGCGTACGTGCGCGCCGGGTCGCGCGGATCACACGAGAGCAGCAGGTCCCACGCACCGTTCATCTCGCAGAAGATGATCCGCTGCGTCGGAGGCGCCGGCGGCGGCCCCGCGAGCACGCGCGCGAGCGG
>JAFLCL010000307.1 GCA_017303575.1 Deltaproteobacteria bacterium | reverse complement strand
ACGCGCCTCGCGCTCTCGCGCGCGACGCGGGGGCACCACCTGCTCGCCGAAGTGGTCGGTCAGGAACGCGGCGAAGCGCAGCTGCGAGGGCACGATGCGGTGCCGCGCGAGGTAGCCGTCGAGCGCCGCGAGCATCGCCTTCGCCGTCGGGTAGCGCATGTCGCGATCGGCCGCGAGCGCGAGGTCGAGCAGGCTCTGGAGCTCATCGTGGCCCGCGAGGCCACGGCTCGGCAGGCGTGGGATCGCGGCGCCTCGGGCGAGCTCGAGCATCTCGGCCTCGCTGCCCTTGTAGAGGCGGCGCCCGGCGCACATCTCCCAGAGGAGGATGCCCGCCGCGAACACGTCCGCGCGCGCGTCGAGCGGCTCGCCTCGCGCGTGCTCGGGCGACATGTACGCGCTCTTGCCCACCACGCGTCCTCCGAGCTCGGTGCTCTGCTCGGTCTCGCCGTCGTCGTCGTCGTCGAGCCCCATCTCGCCCGCGCGCCCGTAGGCCTTGGCGATGCCGAAGTCGCAGAGCTTCACCTCACCCTCGAACGAGAGCAGCACGTTCGAGGGCGACACGTCGCGGTGCACGATGCCGAGCGGACCGTTCGCGCCCGTCGCGCGGTGCGCGAAGTCGAGGCCCGCGAGCGTCTCGCGCACGATGTGGAACACGAACTCGGGCGGCAGCGGGATCTTGGCCTTCGCCACGTTGCGGAGGAGCTGCTGGAGATCGAGGCCCTCGACGTACTCCATCGCCATGAAGAGCACGCCGGGCTCGTCACCGCGCGCCTCGCCACGCCCGAGATCGACCACCTGCGCGATGTTCGCGTGGCGAAGGCCGGCGCAGAGCTTGGCCTCGTCGACGAACTGCGTGGAGAACGCGGGGTCGCGTGAGAGCGCATCGTGGATCTGCTTCACCACCACGAGGCGCTCGGCGCCGAGCTCGCTCTCGCTGCGCGCGAGGTAGATCGTCGCCATGCCCCCCTTGCCGATGCGATCGAAGAGCTGGTAGCGCCCGAAGCGACGCGGCAGCACGTCGCCGCTGGGCTCGACGCCGTTGGGCGCGAGGCCAGGGGAGGGCGCCGAAGAACGTGCCAGCTCCGCCGTCATGAGGGGCTCGGATCTGTCACGCGCGCCCACGGCTGCAAGCCCTGCGTGATAGCGTCGTCCGATGCCCCGATGCGACCACGGATCGCCCCGTTTCTTCGGCAGCACGCTGGCCACAGCGCTCCTCCTCGGCGCGGGCTGCGGCGGGAACCTCGGAAGCACCGACGCGGCCGTCCGCACCGACACGGGGCCCGTCTCGACCGCGCACGTGCGCGCGTCCTGGCGTGTGCGCTGCGACACGCTGATGGACTGCACGGGCAACGAGGCCCGCACGCTCGACGTCGATCACGGCGAGGGGGACGCGATCGTCGAGTGCGACGCGCCGCTCGTGGGCAGCGATCGACAGCTCGACGTGCGGTTCGAGCAGCCCACGGAGTACGGGATCTCGATCTACGGCATCGTCACCAGCCCCACGGGCGGGCGTGTCGGTGGCTCGGCGTGCTCGGTCGACGTGCTCGAGAGCGGGGAGATGCTCTCGCTGCGCGGTCCCTGCAGCGCCAACCCGCCGAGCGCGGATGCGCCGTGTCAGGTGCAGCGCGTGCTCATCGACGAGGCCACCCGCGAGGTCTCGCTCGAGCTGCGCTGCGCCGGCCTCGGCACCGTGGATGGCACCGGCGTCGAGCGCGAGGTCACCGATCCGGACACCGCCGCGGGGTTCGTGGAGATCACGATGTCCGACTGCCGGCTCTGAGCTGCGCCGTCACTCGCGGCTGGGTCCTCACCCGTGGCTGGGTCTTCACTCGTGGCTGGGTCGACCCCGCCGTGGCTGGGCGCACCAGGCCGTTCGAGGCGCGTGCGAGCCCGCAATTCAAGGCAATTGACAGTGCGTGACGTGGCCCCGCGGTTGCTGAGGAGCGGCCATGCGCTGGCAGCCTCGCTCTCGTTCTTCGCTCCTCGCGTCGTCGGTGATCGCGACG
The DNA here is from genome assembly GCA_017303575.1 of Deltaproteobacteria bacterium. Classification (GTDB taxonomy): domain Bacteria; phylum Myxococcota_A; class Polyangia; order Polyangiales; family Sandaracinaceae; genus JAFLCL01. The sequence goes on along the minus strand of JAFLCL010000307.1, from coordinate 7,790 downwards.
TGTACGACGCTCTCGGGGTGCACCGGCACGCTCGACGCGGGCCCCGCGTGGGGGCGAGGCAGCAATTCCTCGGGGCCGACGGAGCCCGAGGTCGAGCAGGGCACGACGCCGCTTCGTGCGCTCGGCGAGCGAGAGCTCGAGAACGTGCTCGCCGACGCGCTCCCCACGCTCGCTCGACAGGATCTGACGATCCCCACGGCGCGCGTGGCCCATCGCTACTCGACGTTCGCGGGCGGACAGGCGGTCACGGCGACCACGCTCCAGCTCACCGAGGGATCGCTCACCCGCGCTGCGAGCGCGATCGCTGCGGACGACACCACGATGGGCTGCTCGGTCGAGGTCGAGGGACGCGCCTGCGTCGAGGCGTTCGCGCGTCGCGCGCTGCCGCGCCTCTACCGACGCGACGCCACCGAGGCCGACGTCCGCGCGCTCGGCGAGATCTTCGAGGCGCAGCGCGCGAGCGATGATGCGCGCACGGCGCTCACCACGACCCTCGCGGCGACCCTGCTCTCACCGCGCTTCCTCTACGCATGGAGCGACGCGTCGGGGCGCGCGGTCGATGGCCGCTCGCGGCTCTCCGGCTTCGAGCTCGCCGAGCGCCTCTCGTTCCTGCTGTGGTCCTCGAGCCCCGACGACGCGCTGCTCGACGCCGCGCGCACCGGCGCGCTCTCGACCGACACGGGCGTGCGCGTCGAGGCCACGCGCATGATGGCGGACCCCCGCTTCGATCGGTTCCTCGTCACGTTCTTCGATCAGTGGCTCGGGCTCGAGGACGTGGAGCGCGCGACCAAGGATCCGACGCGCATCCCCGAGTGGCACGAGGGCCTGGGCGCGCAGATGGCGGAGGAAGCGCATCGGTTCGTGATCCACTGGGGCCGCGAGGACGGCTCGCTCGATGGGCTCTTCACCTCGCGCGAACGCTTCCTCACGCCGGAGCTCGCGAGCTTCCTCGCGGTGCCCGCGCTCGGGAGCGAGGATGGGAGCGCGCGCACCGCCGACGATCCGCGTACGGCCTCCGGCATCTTCACGCTCTCGGCCTTCCTCGTGATGCACTCGCGTCCGAGCTCGCGCTTCGGCCCGACGTTGCGCGGTCACTGGATGCGCACGCGCCTCTTGTGCGGCGTGATCGGCAGCCCGCCCCCCGATGCGCTCATGCGCGCGCCGACCGAGGATCCCGCGGAGCAGACGCGCGCGTGGCACGAGCAGCTCATCGCGAACCCGGGCTGTGGCGCGTGCCATCGACAGATGGACCGCCTCGGCTTCTCGATGGAGCACTTCGACGGCGCGGGACGCTTCCGTACGAGCGAGGTCGGTCACGCCGTCGATTCCTCGGCCGAGGTGATCGGCTCGGGCGATGCGCTGCTCGACGGTGAGTACGCGTCGATCATCGAGCTCGCGGGCGCGCTCGCAGGCAGTCCCGTCGTCGCGGACTGCTTGGCGCAGCACCTCACCGAGTACGCGCTCGGCACCGATCAGAGCCGAGCGACGGTGGCCGGCACCGTGTCGCGTAGGAGCATCGCCATTCCGCTCGTGGCGCGGGACCTGCTGGGCGGAGGTCTCCGCGCTGCGCTGATGACGCTCGTGACCTCGGAGGCGTTCGTGACCGCACCTGCCGATGAAGGAGACCGCCGATGAGCTCGTCCCGCCGCTCGTTCCTCCGTGGCACCGCGGGCGCGATCCTCGCGCTGCCGTTCCTCGAAGCGCTGCCTGGATCGCGCGCCCGCGCGGCCGACCTGCCCAAGCGCTTCGTGACGTTCCACCGCGCGTGGGGCACCGTGCCCTCGCACTGGACGCCCGACGGAGTCGGCGCGGACTTCACGCTGCGCGAGATCATGCGCCCGCTCCAGGGCCTGAAGGACCGCGGAAAGCTGAGCGTGGTGACGGGCGTGAGCATGGAGAGCGCGCAGGCGCAGTACGAGGGCTCGGGCAGCCACCCGTGCGGCGAGAACCACGCGCTCACCGCGCGCTTCCAGCGTGACGAGACCTACCGCTGCGTGAAGTGGGTCGATGGCCGCGACGCGGAGGTGCCGATCGGTCACTACCGCGAGTGCCTCGATGGAAACCTCGACATCTTCGGGGGACCGGGGGGTGCGTCGATCGACAGCGTCATCGCCGAGCACACGTGGCCCGGCACGCGCCTCAAGCACCTCGTGGTCGGTCGCGGCGGCGGGCTCACGAGCACCTACGACGCCGTCAACGATCGGGTGGAGCGTGTGCCCGCCATCCGCGATGCTGTCGCTCTGTTCGACGCTCTCTTCGCCGACGCCACGACGGACACTGCGGCGTTCGAGGCCACGCGTCGCCGACGCGCGTCGATCCTCGATCACGCGCGCGGCGAGATGGACGCGCTGCGCTCGCGCGTCTCGAGCCGCGATCGCGAGCAGCTCGAGTCGCACTACACGGCGATCCGAGAGATCGAGCTCGGCCTCGAGGCGTCGCGTCGCGCGTGCACGGTGCCCGAGCGTCCGTTCGGCGAGCTGACCTTCGACGGCCCGCAATGGATCGAGACCATGCACCTCGCGCATCGCCTCATCGCGATGGCGCTCGCGTGCGACATCACGCGCAACGTCTCGATCTTCTGGCACACCGACGGGGTCCCGCTCGACACGCTCCGATCGCTCGATGCGCGCATCCATGCAGACCCTCATGGCGAAGGCTCGCACGCGTTCCCGGGTGACACCGCGCGCATCGACAACGCTGTCGCGCTCCACCAGGTGTTCATGGGCCTCTTCGCGCACCTCGCGGACGAGCTCGACTCGGCGGACCGTCTCGAGGCGGGTGGGAGCACCGTGCTCGACAACGCGGTGCTCCTCCACACGAGCGACATGACGACGGGCCTCCACACCTTCAAGGCCGGCTCGGGACCGTGGACGATCCGCGAGGGCGGGCAGTACGCCCGCGGCATGCCCTACCTCTATGCGGGCTCGGCTGGCGGCGCGCTGCGCACGAACCAGCACTTCGTGCTCGACGACGACGCGTACGTGGGTCGGCACTCGCACGGCGAGCTGTTCCTCACGCTCGCGCGCGCGATGGGCGTGACCGAAGAGCAGCTGCCGACGTTCGGTGAGCCCGACTACGGCCGTCGCACGATCGGCGATCTGCTCCTTTGAACGTTGGGTAGTCTCGGCCTTCATGGCGGTGTCGTCCCGTAGATCGAGGTCGCCGGACGCGAGCGCGTGCGTGCTCGCGCTGTCTCTCGTCGGCTGTGGTGGCGAGGTGCCCGCATCCACCGTCCCCACGCGCGCGGCTCCGCCGACGACCGAGCCTCGACCGGCCGAGCCCGTGCCGACGACCGAGCCGGCGACCGAGCCGGCGGTGCCCTTCGACGACGTCCGCGCACGCAGTCACTGCGCTTTCGAGTCGATCGAGCTGCTCTGCGCGGGGCTTCGCGAGCACTTCCGATCGAGCGACGGCGCGTGGACGAGCGAGGACTGCGCGCTCGGTCCCGCACACTCCGGCGCCGGCTCCTTCGCGGAGGCGCGCCTCGTCGCCATCCACGCAGGAAGCGGCCTCACGGCAGGCGCGCCCACGACCGTGCGCACGCTGTTCGGCGCGACGCTCCGTGGACCTGCCACCGACGACGTGACGACCCACGTGCTGCTCGTCGCGCGCGTCGGTCACGCGTGGTTTCCCCTCCATCTGTTCGATCCGATCGTGCGCGCCGCCGACGTCGAGCCCGATCGGTTCACCTGGCACCTCGACGACGATGGCGCAGCGCTCGAGTGGACGGACGAGCCGGCGGCCGCGCGCCGCGAGGACCCGTACGGCAACGGTCGGGTCGAGCGAACGATCGTGGTCACCGATCACGGCGTCCCCGTGATCGCGGCGCAGGCGACGATCGAGATCTGGCGGAGCGACGTCGACCTCGCGTGCTCCCGGGCGTGCCACGCCGAGCCGATTCCGCCTGCCGACCCGGGCTGCGCGCAGCGGTGCGCCTCGCGTGCGCACGGCACGCGCAGCTGGGAGCGCGTGGGGAGCGAGATCCACATCGGCGCGACGAGGATCGAGCGCACGGGCGCGAGCGCAGGGGCCCTGGAGCTCGAGTCGCACGCGGCGGAGATCGTGTCGCTCGCCGACGCGAGCCCCGAGATGCTCTTCTGCGCGTTCCTCCCCGTGGAGCACGCGGTGGCGCGCAGCGTCGCGCGAAGTGATCCGGCCTCGGTCGCGCTGCTCGAGCGCGCGCGCGCCCTCCTCGCGCACGGTGGTGGGCGCAGGGTGCACGGCGCGCTCGCGATCGCCGATCCCGATGCGCCGCGCTCCATCGTCGCCATCGACACGACGCTCGGGACCGCGTGCGGCGGAGGTGGGTGCACGACCGCGATCGCCCACCGCACGCTCGAGGGGCCCTTCCCCGAAGAGGGCGTGCACCACTTCACCTTCGACCGTGCGGCGCGCGTGGGCTGCGACGACGCGGCGCTCCCCACGGGCACGGCGCCCACGCTCCTCGAGGTCGCGCCCGCCGTTTCCCGCGACACGATCGCCTGCGGGTTCGGGGGCTGGGACGGAACGTCCGAGCGCACGTGGGTGGTCCTGCGCGTCCTCGAGTGACGTCGCGCGCGACGGCGTCGACAGGTGCCGCGACTTCGGTACGCTCGCGTGCGATGTCGGCGCCCCTCCTCACGCACCTCGCGAGCGCGCATGGCAGGTGATGTCTACCGCGCGCCGGGCCTCGACGTCGCGAACGTCGCCGCGCACCTACCGCGCATGGCGCGCGAACAGCCCGACGTGCGCGCGATCGTGTCGCCGACGGCGTCGCTCGGGAACGCGCTCCGCTCGGCAGGATCGCTCGAGTACGACGAGCTGAGCTACCGAGAGCTCGACGCGCTCGCGGCCGAGTACGCGGCGGGCCTCGGTGAGGTCGGCATCGCGCGCGGCGATCGAGTGGTGCTGATGGTGCCGCCGTCGCTGCCGTTCTTCGCGCTCGTCTTCGGCATGTTCGAGGCCGGCGTGGTGCCGGTGGTGCTCGATCCCGGCATGGGGCCCGAGCGTCTGGGCAAGTGCCTGACGCGGGCGGAGCCGAGCGCGTTCATCGGCATCCCGCGCGCGCACGTGGCGCGACGCGCGCTGGGCTGGGGCAAGGCCTCGATCCGTACCAACGTCGTGGTCGGCTCGTTCCCGCGCGTGCTCGGTGGCGGTGGAGAGCGTGCGGTGTCGCTCGAGGAGCTGCGGCTGCGCGGCGTACGACGCGGCCGTCAGCGCCTCGCACCCGTGAGCGTCGACGACGTCGCCGCGATCCTCTTCACCAGCGGCTCCACCGGTGTGCCCAAGGGCGCCGTGTACACGCACGGGAACTTCCTCGCGCAGGTCGACGCGATCCGCGCGATGTACGGCATCACGCCGGGCGAGATCGATCTCCCGACCTTTCCGCTCTTCGCGCTGTTCGATCCGGCGCTCGGCATGACCACGGTGATCCCGCGCATGGACTTCACCAAGCCAGGCAGCGTGAGCCCGCGCCAGATCACCGACCCGATCCGGCGCTTCGGCATCACGAACATGTTCGGCTCGCCCGCGCTGCTCGACCGCGTCGCGCAGGGCAGCGATCCGAGCCACGCACCGCTCCTGCCCACGCTGCGGCGGGTGATCACCGCGGGCGCGCCGGTGAGCCCGCGCATCCTCGAGGCGTTCGCGCGGCTGCTCGGCGCGGACGCGCGCATCCACACGCCGTATGGCGCGACCGAGTCGCTGCCGATCGCCACGATCGATCACGGCACCGTGCTCGAGGAGACGCGGGCCGAGACCGACGCCGGCCGCGGGGTGTGCGTGGGGCGCGTGGTGCCGAGCGCGACGGTCGAGATCCTGCGCATCAGCGATGGACCGCGACACACGTTCACGCTCGACGAGCGCGTGAGCGCGGGTGAGGTCGGCGAGATCTGCGTCGCGGGCCCGCAGGTCACCGAGAGCTACTTCCGCGACGACGAGAACACCGCGCTCCACAAGATGCGCGGCCCAGACGGGCGGCTGTTCCATCGCGTGGGAGACGTGGGCGCGTTCGACGACACGGAACGTCTGTGGTTCGCGGGACGCAAGTCACAGCGCGTCACGGTCGGTGAGCGCAGGTACTTCACGGAGCACGTCGAGGGACCGTTCAACGCGCATCGATTCGTGCGACGCACGGCGTTCGTGGGACCGGTGATCGACGGACGCGTGATGCCCACGCTGTGCATCGAGCCGCTGCCCGCGAAGCTGCCGCCCAAGCCAGGGGCCTTCGTCGATCTGCGGCACCGAGAGGGTGTGGGCGCGGTGATCGAGCGCTTCTACCTCGTCGATCGGTTTCCCGTGGATCCACGGCACAACGCGAAGATCCACCGCGAGGAGCTGCGCGAGCACGTGGTGCGCGCGTGGGCGCGTGGTGATCGGGGTCAGACGTGGGACGAGATGGCGGCGATGCAGGCCAGAGGGATCCGATGAGCGCCCCGATCTCCATCCTCGTCACCGGGGCGTCGGGCTTCCTCGGAGGCGCGCTGATCGACGCGCTCGTCGCGCGCGGCCATCGCGTGCGCACGCTGCAGCGCACCAAGGGCGAGCGGCTGACGCGTCTCGAGCGCGAAGGGAACGTCGAGAACGTGCTCGGGCCCATGGACGACCGCGCCTCGGTCGCGCGCGCGATGGAGGGCATCGAGACCGTCTTCCACGTCGCGGCGAAGGCGGGCGTGTGGGGCAGCTACGACGAGTACTTCCGCGCGAACGTGATCGGCACGCGCCACGTGATCGAGGAGGCGCGAGCGCACGGCGTGCGACGCCTCGTCTACACGAGCTCGCCGAGCATCGTGCACGCGGGTGGTGATCAAGAAGGGATCGACGAGTCGACGCCCATCTCCGATCGTCACGCGACGCACTACCCGGCGACCAAGGGGATCGCGGAGCGCGAGGTGCTCGCGGCGCACGGGACGCGAGGGAAGGGCGAGGCAGTGCTCGCGACGGTGGCGCTGCGTCCCCACCTCATCTGGGGTCCGGGCGACACCAACATCGCGCCGCGCATGGTCGAGCGCGCGAAGGCGGGTCGGCTCGTGCTCGTGGGTGGCGGCACCAAGAAGATCGACGCGACCTACATCGACAGCGCGGTGCACGCGCACTTGCTCGCGTGGGAGCGGCTCGCGCCGGACGCGGCATGCGGCGGCAAGGCGTACTTCATCGCGCAGGGCGAGCCGATGCCGTCGCGCGATCTGATCCTCGGGCTCGTGCGCGCGCACGGGCTCGATGTGCGCCCGCGCAGCATTCCCCTCCCCGTGGCCAAGGCGCTCGGCAGCGCCGTGGAGCTGGCGTGGCGGGTGACGCGTCGTTCGGGCGAGCCGCCGCTGACGCGTTTCTTGGCAGAGCAGCTCGGGACGGCGCACTGGTACAGCCTCGCAGCGGCCGAGCGTGATCTCGGCTACCGCGCGCCGGTGACGACGGCCGAGGGCCTCGAGCGACTGGCAGTGCACGTTCGTGCTCAGAGGTAGCTGTGCCCGCTCAGGGAGAGCTGCTCAGAGACGGCAGTGCTGCTCAGAGGAGGCAGTTCTCAGCGGAGCTGGTCCTCGGAGGCAGTTCTCAGCGGAGCTGGTCCTCTGAGCTGGTCCTCTGAGCTGGTCCTCTGAGCAGGACCTCTGAGCAGGACCTCTGGGCAGCTGTGCTGGCGGAATCCGCCGCCAGGGTCCCGCCACCCCGCCAGAACTCGTGCGAAAAGCCTTGAGATCGTGAGCTCGGAGGCCGGCGCAGAGGGTGCACCGAGGGCTCGGCATGAGCGCCCCTCGTTACCAACCCAATCACGTCGTGTACTGGATGTTGAGCTCCAAGTGCGTCGACGATCAGAT